>MAGV01000076.1:0-8938 GCA_001717015.1 Candidatus Methanosuratincola petrocarbonis (ex Vanwonterghem et al. 2016)
GGCAGCCGCTCCTCCCTGCCCTCTTCGCAGGCGCCAATTTCCATACCGCCGACGGACATCGCAGGGAAGGCTTTGATGAATGTGACGCCTACTAGCTCCTCCTCATAGAAGAACTGAGAGTGCCTGATGCTTTCGGAGGGATCTGTAGGCATAAGCTATTCAGACGAGACTACGCGTTTTAAAGTTTTAACCTTTCGGATTCGTGCGGCTCACCGCTCCTGACCGAGCAGACAGACCCCGGCTTTCCAGAGAAGGTCTCGACGCCGTCACTGCCTCGAGCGGCGCGAGATCACCTTCAGCGAGGCGTAAGCGGGTATTGCGATAGTGATCCCCACCAGAACCTGACCGACGTTGAAGGGCACCTCGGCTATGGCAGCATAACCTAGGAATAGCTGCTCGTAGAGGAAATAGCCTACGACCATCACCGAACCCGAGACCAGCGCGGAAATTGTGGTGTATCCTGCCTCTTGGCGTGCAGAAAACGAAGCGTATGCGACCACGATGGCGATGGCACCCCCTACGAGCGCCCAAAATGCGAAGGAAAGCTCCACGACAAAGTCGTAGGATCCGATCCACGGGAGCCCGATCGAAACCTCCGATGGCCCGGAGTAGAACAATGTGCCAATTGCAAGGACCAATAAGAAGACTAGGGCGCTGGCCAGGGCAGAAAGTAGCCGCCACCCCCTTTCCTGGAGTTTGGGTCGCCGCGAGGCCAAGACACCGAGGAGTAGGCCCTCGAACCCCTTGATCACGAGCGTTGCCGGGGCAAAGAGGTAGTACCCGAGGATCAGGTCGGCAAACATGGATCCGACACCCCCAGCGAACGCGCCTATCCTCGCCCCCCCGAGGAGGGCAGCAAGGAAAACCGCAGACTCTCCGACGTTGAAGTAACCCCTCGTCGCAGGCACGTAGATCGTGAAGGCGACAGTCGCCACGGTCACGAGGGATGTGTAGAAGGCGGTAACCGGGATGTCCCTTGCCAGGCGCATATTGGCTTCGCCGGATGAGAGACGATCGCCGATGGGATATTAGCCTTGTGGTTGAGTTCCGAATTCGCCAGCTCCTTATGGGGCCATCCAATGATGGCACCAAGTTCCCGAAGACGCTTGTGATCCCATCCGAGCAGGAATTTCCCGCGGGTCGCCGTCGGACTGGGGGACATCAGGACGGATCAAGGGCTTTTCCGGTTCAGGCATGAGCCATTTCCAAGCCCTGGCTCCGAGTAGGTTAAATAGCATTTCCTTAAGATCGAATCAGGAGGGGACGCGATTGGCAGCACACGAGGTTATGTGGACAGAGAAGTACAGGCCACGAACCCTGGACAGCATAGTGAACCAGACCGAGATCGTTGAGAGGCTGAAGAGGTTCGTCAAGGAGAAGTCGATGCCCCACTGCCTCTTTGCAGGGACGCCGGGGACTGGGAAGACGACCGCAGCGATGTGCCTAGCCAGCGACCTGTACGGTAAGGACTACAAGAAGAATTACCTTGAGCTCAACGCAAGCGACGAGAGAGGGATCGATGTCATCAGGACGACCGTCAAGGACTTCGCCAGGACTGTTGGGATGGCCGAAGCCCCCTTCAAGATACTCGTCCTCGACGAAGCCGACAACCTCACGGCAGATGCGCAGCAGGCGCTGAGGAGGACTATGGAGATGTACACTGCGACTTGCAGGTTCATACTCTGCTGCAACTACTTCAGCAGGATAATCGAGCCTATACAGTCGAGGTGTGCCTTCTTCAGATTCGTGCCACTCAAGCCTGAGGACGTGAGAGCGAGGATAACCTACATCTGCAAGCTCGAGGACGTAGAGATCACCAAGGAGGGGATTGACGCTCTCATATATGTCGGCAACGGGGACCTCAGGAAAGTGATAAACACGCTCCAGGCGGCTGCAGCCACGTCAGAGGTCGTGGACGAGGGCGTGATCTACAGGATCGCCGGCAGGGTCAGCCCCAAGGAGATCAAGGATGTGCTGGCCGACGCCCTAGGAGGGGATTTCAAGTCTGCGCGCGAGAGGGTAATAGGCCTGATGGTGGAGTATGGACTATCCGGGCTCGACGTCGTCAAGCAGATACATAGGGAGGTGCTCGGGCTCAACATCGATGAGAAGGCAAAGTTGAGGATAATCGAGGCGGTTGGGGAAGCAGAGTTTAGGCTGCTGCAGGGAGGCAGCGACGAGATCCAGATAAACTCGATGCTCGCAAAGGTGGCAGACTTAGGGCACGGCGGGTGAGACAAGGGTCCGGCGGGTGGCTTGGATTGACAGGAGAAGGGCTGCCGTGGACGGAGCGGTTCAAGCCAGCCAGCCTCATGGAGGTTGTGGGGAACTACGCCGCGGCTGAGCAGCTGCTCAACTGGGTCAAGAGGAGGCTGGAAGGCGGGGACTCGGTCAAGAAGGGGGCAATGGTTTACGGACCGCCAGGCACAGGCAAGACGCTCTCTGTCGAGCTCGTTGCCAAAGAGCTCGATCTCGAACTTATTGAGATGAATGCAAGCGACTTCAGGACGGAGGAGCTTGTTGAAAAGGTGGCAGGGGGTGCAGCATCCCAAGCCTCCCTATTCGGCAAGAGGGGCAAGCTGATCTTCATGGACGAGATAGACGGGATCTCGGGAAGGGAGGACAGGGGAGGGCTCTCCTCGATAATCGCGACGATAAAGGCGGCTAAGCACCCCGTCGTGGTCGGAGCGAATGACCCATGGGACCCGAGGTTCAGGGGGCTCCGCGAGATCTGCGAGATGATCCAATTCAGGAGGATAAGGAACCAGAGCATCATAGTCTTCCTGAGGAAGGTCGCCAAGAAGGCGGGAGTGTCGGTAACAGACGGAGCACTCGAGCGCATAGCAGAGTTCTCCAACGGGGACCTGAGGGCTGCGATAAATGACTTCGAGATGCTTGCAACTGGCAGGCAGACGCTCAATGAGCTGGAGGTGAGGGGTCTCCAGTTCAGAATACAGGAGCGTGGATCGTTTGATGTGATGAAAGAGCTATTCTCCTCAAAGAGTGCCCTCGAGGCCAAGCTCGCGCTTGAGGGGACCGCAATGGATCCAGAGATGTCCCTCCAGTGGATAAACGAGAACATACCGAACCAGTACCAATCGTCCCAAGAGAGGGCAGAGGCATACGACTGGCTCTCAAGGGGCGACGTATTCCTGGGGCGCGTCAAGAGGTGGCAAGTCTGGGACCTGATTGGCTACGCTCTAGAACTCGCGGCGGGCGGGGCAGCGTTAGCAAAGAGGGGAGAGTACAGGTTTGCCAAGTACAGCTTCCCAAAGAGGATAAGCATAATGAGCCAGACAAAGGAGGAGAGAGGCGCCAAGCGGGAGGCTCTGGATCTGATTGCCAAGGCGAACCATGTCTCCCGCAAGAAGGCCACATTCGAGTACCTGCCGTATATCGAGATAATCTCAAGAGGCGGCGTCCGGCGGGCAGGCGCAGGTCACCTGTAAAAGGGCTCCCTAGCCGAAACAGCCGACATGAAGAGGCCCTTGAGCCGGTCGTCTGTCCACCCCGACCTGATCCCCCCAAGGAGGTCGAAGAGGAGATCGTCCCTCATCAGGCATGGCTTCACCTTCCCGTCGCTGGTTACCCTGATCCTGGTGCACCCTGTGCAGAAGTTGGGGTTGCTTACGGGGCGAACGATCTCGATCGGCAGACCCTTGACCAGATACACTCGCCTCCGATTCATCTCGCCCCTCTCCACCACGGAGTCGGAAGCGCCCGAAAGCATCTGCTCAGTTTGGGCGAGGTCGACATGGTATTTCTCAAAGAAGCCCTTGTCCAGGTGGAGGTCCTCAAGCTCTATCAGCTGGAGTTGGGAAGAGTGTCTGCGCGCAAATTCGAGGATGGTGTCGATGCTTGAATCGTTTATGCCCCTCATCACAACCGTATTAATCTTCACATGGATCCCAAGCCTGCGGGCAGCCTCGAGCCCCTCGACCACATTCCTGAGGTCCCCTCCCGTTATCGACCGGTAGACGGTTGGATCGACGCTGGGCAACGAGAGGTTCAGCCTGCGCAGACCTGCCTCGTGGAGTTCCAAGGCGCGTTCCCGGAGGAGCTGCCCGTTTGTGGTAACGCCCACGTCCTCGAACCCTAGGGCATAGGAGTAGGCGATAATGCCCCCCAGATCCCTCCTGAGCAGGGGCTCGCCCCCGGTGAACTTGACCCTCCGCATCCCGAGATCCCTGGCGAGACGGAGTATCCTTAGGACCTCGTCAGTGTGCATCTCACCAGAGGGCGATCCCTCCCCCTCATGGTGGCAGTAGACGCAGTTCAGGTTGCACCGCTGCGTCAGGGACATCCTTATGCCGAGGATTCGCCTGCCGTACCTGTCGGTCAGGGGCACTTTCCGCCTTGGTGTCAGGAACCGGCTCTCGATGAAGGCAGCGACCGCCGATGGGTCATGGGGCAGGCTGGTCACTCCGCTCACTGGAGCAACATCCTCCTTGAGGACGAAGGCCACGACTCCCTGCAGCTGCGTGCCTAGCCCCAACTCAGAGGATTCGACAACGGCTATCTTCGGTAGTCCAGAATCCTTGAAGCCCTCGCAGAGAACTATATCAGGGTTGAAGCGCGAGGCCACATCAATCGCCAAAGGCAGGTCAGCACTCTGGGAGCAGACCTCGAGGTAGCCGCTGGACTGAAGGAGGGTGGATGCCGCGGCGCCAGCCTCGCGGTATTTAAAAGTGTCCTTCCCCGAGTCGCGTATTTCGTTGTGCGCCGAATGCTTGATAACGCACACTCGGTACCCCATCCGTGTCAGGATCCGTATGATGCCCTCCAGAAGCGTGGTTTTCCCTGCACCGCTGTGGAACGAGACGATTGCGAGGGCAGGGGGATACTGCATCAATATCATCCACGGATCATTTTTATGAGGTGTGGCGCTTCGGGGAGGATTATCCGCTCCATCGCCATCTTCACTGCCTCGGGTGAACCGGGCAGCACGAACACAATCGTCCCGTTCACCACGCCCGCAGCCGCACGGGACGCAATAGCCGATGTGCCGATGGACTCGTATGAGAGGTGCCTGAATATCTCTCCGAATCCCGGGATCTGCTTCTCGAAGATCGGCGCAACTGCTTCGATCGATACATCACGCCTGCTCAGGCCGGTCCCCCCGATTATCACGATAACATCGTTCGATCCTGAGATTGTGCCAGACTTAGTCTCCCTCAATATTTCTTCAATCCTGTTGGGGAGGTAGATCCGTTTTGAGACCTTGAATTCGTGGCTGAGGATCAGAGAGACTGCCACGTCTCCGCTTATGTCTCGGTACGGCTGGTCCTTTTCCTTCGCAGCCACGATTGTATCGCTGGTCACGATTACCATGAAACGGAGGCTCTTGGGGAGCCCCTCATGGTGATCAGCTGCGTGCATTGAGCTGTTCCCCCTTGTACTTGTTGAGGACGCGGATCTCACTGATAAATGTCTCTGGGTATTGCCCCCCCTCGTCCTTCTCGTACTTCTTCGTCATGTCCCAAATTGTGAGCAGGGCAGCAGAGACGCCACAGAGGGCCTCCATCTCCACCCCGGTCTTGGCAAACGCCCTCACCCGGACGGTGCACTCGATGCGATCGGATCCGATCTTGAATTCGACAGAGACATGGTCGACCGGTATCGGGTGGCAGAGAGGTATGCTCTCAGAGGTCCTCTTGACTGCCTGGATCGCAGCGACCCTCGCCACTGCCAAGACGTCCCCCTTCTCTATTGAGTTGGATTTGATCAGATTGATAGTCTTTGTCTTGAGCCTTATCGAGCCGCCTGCAACTGCGATCCGCAGGACTGGAGGCTTTTCACCCACATCGACCATCTTGACGCTCATGCTTTCTGACCCCGCTTTGAGAATGAGTCGAAGAGGGTCCGGATCGCCCAGCCGCGTGGATCATCCTTCTTGAACCTGAAAATCCTGACCCTGCCGAACCGCTTCTCCTCGATCACCCCTATCTTGCAGAGATCTTCAAGGTGTGCGGAGGTGGTTGTGTGGTTCAGCTTAGTCCTTCGGGTGATCTCCGATATGTTCATCTCCCCGCTCTCCGCAAGCGCCTTCAAGACCTTTACCCTCCCTTTTGAAGAGAATATTTCTTCGACAGCCATCATTTCAACACCGCCGAGAGGTTCTTCTCAACAGCCTCAACAGAAAGGTTCAGCATCCCTATGAGCGTTGTCTTCCCCCTGAAACCCGCACCGGATATCTTCGTGTATAGTATCCCAAGGTTCTTCAGGTTCTGGAGGTACTCCCAGAACTGCGTGTGCTTCCTTGCCTCGACCTTCATGTCCTCGCAGAGCATGCGGTAAGCGGACTCGACCTCCCCCATTGTGACGTATGCAGACTTTGTCCTCTTCAGTGCCTTTGCGACAGAGAGGAGAAAGAGCCGCTCGTGGAGGGGCAGGTCCAGCACGATCTGCATCGGGAACTGCGAGACGTCCAGCTGGGCTTTTCTCACATGCTCCGGTAGCACCTTCTGGGCTGCCTCGGAATCGGCGTACTTGCCTGCCCGCCAGAGGAGTTCGAGCGCATACCGCGCGTCTCCCCGTGGAGATGCCATGTCCGATATCATGAGAAGGACCTCGTCGTCAACTGCCCCTTCCTTGAACGACTCCAGCCCCCTGAGCCGGATTATGTCGTACAGCTGGGCAGCAGAATAGTTCTCGAACCTTATGACGTTGTGCAGGAGCGTGCTCTGGACGCTCTTGTCCAGCCCGGTAATGAAGTCCAGGTTCCTGGTGATGAGTATGAGGCTCATCCGCTGCTTCCGGTTGAGGAATTCGTCGGTCGCCCTTGAGAGGAAGTAGAGCGGGGCCTCCTTCTCCCCTGCGACAGAGATCAGGAAGTCGATCTCGTCGAGCGCGAGCAGCAGGTAAATGCCTTCGTCCTCTAGCGTGTTCCAGAGGGTCTCGAATAGCTCCTGCGCGGAGAAGCCCCTGTCTGGGATAGCCGGGATGATGTGCTGGGCCACTTTTTTTACGACAAGGAAGAGCGTCCTGTCCTTGTAGCAGTTGACGTGCACATACCTCAGGTCGATGCCCCTCTCCTTGGCAATGGACTCGAGGGTAGAGCCGAACCGCTTCGCCACTGCGGTCTTCCCGACCCCAACATCCCCGACGAGGGTGACCTTCTGAGAGACGGCTCCCGGGGTCTCGAGGATTGCCCTGAATACCCTGCTCAAGGACCTTAGCTGCGGCTCCCTGTGGACTAGGTTCATTGGGACGTGGTCAGGGAAGAGCTTTGACTCGTCCTTGAAGACGCTGGGGCGCCCGATCTCGCCGGAGATTATGTCGTACGCCAAGGGGGACTACCTGATCAGAGATGGTTTAAGGGTGATTTATGGTTTTTGTCCTTTAGAAAAGAATTTTTTCAGAGATATAACCGAAAGTATTAACCCTTAGTCCGGGCGCGCCAGAGCTCGTCACTCCCCGGGGGAGGTATGCTGAAGATGCCCCCTTCCATATCCCTGAACTGCCTGCCTTCGCGCGCTTCCCTGATCATTCCGATCCGTGAATACGGGATCCCTGCCTCAGAGAGTGACTTCTCAACCAACGCCTCGGATCCCGCCTTTACTGTAAACATAACCGTCCCCGACCCCATCAGCCTGAATGGATCCAGGTCAAGTTCCGCGCACAGCGACCGCGTCTCCTCGAGGACCCTGACGCAGGAGAGGTCAATGAGGATGCCTGACGAGGAAGCCTCGGCGATCTCCCAGGCACAGCCGAGTATTCCGCCCTCGGTGACGTCGTGCATCGAGGTCACCCCTTCCTGGTCGGCGAGCAGCATGCACTCGCTCACGACACTCACTTTCGGCAGCATTGACTTGCACCTCTTCACAAAGCTCTCGCCTAAGCTCCTTTCGATCTTAGGTTCTGAAGAAAGTATCACCGTCCCCTCTATCCCAGCCGCCTTGGTCATATATACGGCATCTCCAGGCGAGGCCCCCCCTGTTGTTATGAACCTGTTGTTCTTCGTCACGCCAATCATTGAGCCGACCACAATGGGGCGGGTCGTCCCGTCGGTGACCTCTGTGTGTCCGCCTACGACGGCGATGCCAAGCTCCTTTGCCGCAGAGTCGATCTGCTTGCAGATCCTGTCCAGATCTGACTCGCCGCTACCCTGGGGAAGCAGAATGCACCCCAAGAACCACCGTGGCACCGCGCCCCTCGAGGCTATGTCATTCGCATTGACGTATACTGCAAGAGTGCCCACTTCCTCGACTGAGCCCGTTATCGGGTCTGACTTGAAAGCCAACCCCCCGCCACAATGCCTTATTATTGCAGCGTCTTCACCGATGCCCGGGCCCACCAGCACATCAGGATCGCTCACCCCAAGCTGGCTGAGTACAATTCTCTTCAGAACCGAGTTCGGTATCTTCCCGATGCCCATCTTGCTCATGTGCCCTGCACCTGCGATGCTCTCGTTTTGTACACGGACCTTTTGGGAGGTCTGACGGATACAGCAGTCACCTCCCCTATTATTTCTATCCTGACGATCTGATCAGGATTCTTGAGGTCCACAGTGCATCCGAGCCCAGTCAGCCTGCTACCGACAGTGCGTTCCAGCTCCTTTTGGGAAGGGAGGGCAGATCCCCTCCTCCTGCACCTCACCGCGATCTTGGAGCCAATCCCGACCCTAGATGCCACGGACTTTTCAATTTCGGAGATCTCCGACCTTACTAGCTGATCGACGGGGATTGCGCTCCTCACTAGGCGGCTCAGCGAACCCGCTATCGACTCCGCTGCGCGGTCAGGATCAATCGAGGTCTCGAGGATTAGGACCCCGCCGAATCCGCAGCGCCTGACTGAGGCGCCAGGATCCAAAGGTAGAATGCAATCAAGGATCTCCGCTGCAGCCCCGCTCTCCTTGCCGTACTCTGCAGTGACAAGCACGGTTGCCATCATGTTGATCCCCACGAGCGAGTATGCAGCTCACATCCAGCCGATCTTC
>MAGV01000076.1:8974-14303 GCA_001717015.1 Candidatus Methanosuratincola petrocarbonis (ex Vanwonterghem et al. 2016)
AATCCAGCCTATTCTCTTGAAGTATGCGAGCATCAACGCAGCCGGAAGGAAGGAAATCAAAAGCACGAATATGAAAGTCGTCCAAGGCCCGAGGAAAGTGGGCAGACCTTCAGTGGGTTCCACGGCAGATCCCGGCATCGGGATGTTCATCCCGTAGAAAGTCCCCACTATCGTGGCTGGGATGGTGATAGTGAATATCACAGTCAGGATGACGAGGGCGCGGTTCATGCGCCTCTGGTAGAGCGTGAAGTCAGTATCCTTGAAGATCTCGACGAGCTCCTTGCATGTCTCGGAAAGCTCCCACACCCGCTCTACCCTGTCCTTCACGTCATCGAAGTATACTTTCAGGTCATCCCCTGTTACCTCGCTCACTGCTATCGAGATGTCGGCGACTACCTTCCTGAACGGGGAGATGATCCTCCTCAGGTCAGAGACGCTCCTCCTCAGATTCGCGACCTCAAAGAGGGTGTCGTGCTGCTCGCTGAATATCTTGTCCTCGAGGTCCTCGATGCGGTCCATCAGTCCCCCCATCACCGGGAAGAGAGAGTCGACTATCTTGCTGACGATCGTGTAGAAAAGGGAGCCGGCACCGTCCCAAGTCACCTTCTGGTTCTGCTTAACCAAGTTATCGCAGGAATCGAAGACCTCTTTCATCGCCGCAATGCTCCCGTCATGGATAGTGACAAGGTAGTCCTTGCCCAAGAAAAACGAGATCTGCGAGGGGGAACAGCTCAGATCCCCGCACTTCACCGGGAACCGCACGACCAGAAAGATGTGGTCTTCATGGCGCTCCAGTTTGGTTAGCTGCGTCCTGGAGAGGCAGTCCTCAAGGTTGAGCGGGTGGAACGGAAATAGCTTTCCGAGCTCCATCACCTCTTCTCGCTTCGGCTTTTCAAGGTCTATCCAGACCACCCGTCCACACTGGAGCCTGCGCACAGGAAATCCCCATCAGATCAAGTCAGGCTGCAGCTGTATTTAAAATGAGTAGGTTTTGTTGATGGCGGAGCTGCCAGGCGCAGAAGAGGGCAGGTGTTTTTATCCTCTTCAGGCAATATTATCAGGAGGGCGGAAAGATGTCTGAGGTATACTTTTTTGATTTCTCAGAGAGCGGCGATGTGCTCGGAGGCATTGATAGGCTACTAGAGAGATGCACAAAGGCGGGTGGAGGCGGAGAAGGCATATGCTTGGAAGGCAAAAGGGTTGCTGTCAAGGCTCACTTCGGGGAGCTTGGGAACTACACGCACATAAGGCCTGCCTTTGTAAGGCGAGTGGTGGAGCATGTGAAAGGCATGGGCGGTCTCCCGTTTGCCACAGAGACCACCGCCCTCTACCCCGAGGGGGCAAGGGTGACGGTCGAGGAGAGCCTGAAAACCGCCGCCTATAATGGCTTCACTGAAGAGGGGCTTGGGTGCCCAATACTGATCGCTGACGCCCCTGACGGATATAGCGGCACGGTCACCGAAGGCGGAAGATACATCAATTTTGTCAAGGTAGCCAAGGCAATCGCCGATGCAGACGCCATAGTTGTGTTGAGCCATGTCAAAGGTCACGTCCTGTCAGGCATAGGGGGGGCGATCAAAAACCTGGCGATGGGATGCACGACGAAGGACTGCAAGAGGGAGCAGCATAGGGCGCATGGGCTTGTCTTTCACGAGGAAGAGTGCACGGGGTGCGGTTCATGTGCCAAAGTCTGCCGGTTCTCTGCATTAGAGATGGTGGAAGGTAGACCAGTCTGGGACTGGGACAGGTGCTTCTACTGCTCAACATGCAGGTTCAGCTGCGAGTACGGTGCAATCGGGATCCTGGAGGACGGTAAGGAGAGGTTTCAGAAGGGGATGGCCGAGGCGGCTGCCGGGGTCATGAGAGTTATCGAAGCGAAGGCAGCCGTTTTTCTTAATTTCCTATTCGATGTCACGCCACTGTGCGACTGCGCAGCCCCGGCGGGCAGGCTCGTGGTGCAGAACGTCGGAATACTCGCCTCGAGGGATCCCGTGGCTATAGATGCGGCATCGATCCATCTGATCGATTCTGCTGAGGTGTTCCCCTCTTGGGAGGTTTCGCCGCCGGACGTCTTGGGAAAGATAAACAGGACGGACAGCTGGATACACATCAAGGAAGCTGAACGGCTGGGCATGGGATCCCGCGAGTACAGGCTTGTGAAGGTTTAGAAAGAAATGTTGAGGGCCCGGGGCGGGGATCGAACCCGCGAGCTGAGGCTTTCTGCGCTTGCGCGCCACAGGCCTCCGGGATGACCGCTACCCTTCGGGGGCAGTCCGCGTCGGCTGCCTAACCCGGGCCACCTCGAGCCCCCTTCAGACTTGCACAGCACGAGCTTTTTAAAGTTTACCTGCTTCAGGGCAGCCCTCAGCGAGCACGCTATGCAAAAGATTTTTTACAGCTACTTTACAAATGTAAATATAGGCGGTCCCTTTGTTCCTTGAGATAAGACTCCACGGAAGGGGCGGCCAAGGGATAGTGACCGCCGCTGAGATGATCGCTGAAGCGGCCATCGTCGAAGGATTTTACGCGCAGTCGATACCGCTCTTTGGTGCGGAAAGGAGGGGTGCCCCGGTGAGCGCCTCCACGAGGATCTCCGAATCCCGGATCAGGCGGCATTCGCAGGTCAGGCAACCGCAAATCGTTGCGATATGCGATCCCCTCCTCCTCTACATGAAGGAGGTCTTCGATGGTGTTCCTGATGGGGCAGTACTGGTGGTGAACCACAAGCAGGAGCCGCAGCTGGAGGGGTCCAGGGTCGCCCTTATAGACGCCACGGGGATTGCAGTCGGGAATGGCTTGGTGAGCGCAGGTTGGGCGATACTGAGCACCGTGATCTTCGGGGCGATCTCCAAGGTGACCGGCGTAATAAGCAAGGGCACTGTACTCAAGGTGATCTACTCTAGGTGGAAGGGGGAGGTCGCAGAGAAGAACCTCAGGGCAGCAGCATCGGGTTATGATGGGGTGAAAACTTGGTAGTTTCACCCGTCTCGAGAGCGAGGGAGGGGGCAGGCGGACTGACAGGGATGTGGAGGATCAAGAGACCTGATTTGGACAACAGCAAGTGCACCAAGTGCCACCTCTGCTGGCTATTCTGCCCCGAAGGCGTAGTGAGGAGGGGGAGCAGAGGGGAGGTCTGGATAGTGTACGAATTCTGCAAAGGATGCGGCATATGCGCCGAGGTCTGCGCTGCCCGCGCCATAACAATGGTGAGGGAGGTTTAGTCGATTTGATCGCGACAGGAAACCACGCGGTTGCGTACGGAGTGAAGGCAGCCAGGGCAGAGATCATAGCCGCTTACCCGATAACTCCCCAGACGCAGATCATCGAAAAGCTCTCCGAATTCATTGAAAAGGGGGAGATGCGCGCAAAGTTTCTGCGGGTGGAATCGGAGCACAGCGCGATGGCAGCCTGCATAGGCGCTTCAGCCTGCGGCGCGAGAGCCTTCACTGCCACGTCGTCGCAAGGGCTGCTGTACATGAGCGAGATGGTCTTCTGGGCAGGGCTCGGGAGCTTCCCGGTGGTGATGGCAGTGGTGACGAGGACGCTTGCCCCTCCTTGGAGCATTTGGAATGAGCACACGGACATGCTCAGCCAGCGTGACGCGGGATGGATACTCATCATGTGCGAGAGCGTGCAGGAGGCTTACGATGCTGCCATACAGGCGTTCAGGATTGCCGAGGACAGGAGGGTGAGGCAGCCGGTCATGTTTGGGCTGGATGCGTTCTCGCTTTCGCACACTTCGGAGAGGCTGGACCTGATCGGGCAGGAGGAGGTGGAAGCATTTCTTCCGGCACCTGAAGGGGACTGGAAGGTCATAGACGTCCAGGATCCGACCACGTACGGGAACATGGCAGGTCCGGAGAGGATGATGGAGATCAGGCATTCCATAATGGAGAGGTTGAGGGGCAGCGCAAGCGTAATCGAGGAGACAGCCTCCGAGTTCAGCAGGATCTCGGGCAGGGAGCAGGCGGGATTGGTGGAGGAGTACAGGACGTCTGGCGCGGAGGTCATACTGGTGGTGGCTGGTGCGGCTTCGGGCGACGCGAAGGACGCGGCGGACGCTCTGAGGGACGAGGGGGTCAGGGCAGGCGTTGCGAGGCTCAGGGTCATCAGGCCGTTTCCTGCTGAGAGGATCAGGGCAGCGGTGCAAGGGTGCAGGGCGGTCGCTGTGGTTGACAGGGATTACTCCTTCGGTTCCGGCGGCATAATCGGACGAGAGGTGGCTTCGGCAACTGGCATAAAACCGTTCAGCTACATAGCCGGGATCGGGGGGTGCGACCTTAGCGTGACAGACTTCGCGGGGATCGCCAGGGATGCGATCAGCAGGGCGGAATCGGGCGAGGAGGGGAGGGAGATCTGGTGGGGGATCAAGGGATCACAGGGACCTTCACCTTGAGGGACCTGACAGACGAGGAGTACTTGCTCCCCGGGAATGCTGCGTGCCCGGGGTGCGCGGCGGTCCTGGCAATGAGGATAGGGCTGAAGGTGCTCGGGCCCAGAACGGTCCTCGTGGTCCCGGCCTGCTGCATGTCGGTGGTGCAGGGGTATTACCCCAAGACGCCCTCGAGGGTCCCAATCTTCAACACCGCATTTGCCGCATCAGCCGCCACGGCATCCGGGATAAGGGCGGCGCTGGAGATGAAGGGCATTAGAGATGTGAACGTCGTCTGCTGGGCAGGTGACGGCGGGACAGCCGACATAGGCATCCAGTCGCTGAGCGGGGCAGCTGAGAGGGGGGACGATCTGATATACGTCTGCTACGACAACGAGGCATACATGAACACGGGGACCCAGAGGAGCGGCAGTACTCCAGAGGGTGCGAGGACGACGACCACAATCACGGGTAAGGCCGAGGGGAAGAAGGACGTCCCAGGCATAATGATGGCACACAGGATCCCCTACGTGGCGACCGCGTGCGCATCATATCCGCTTGACTTCGCGAACAAGCTCAGGAGGGCAATCTCGATGAAGGGGACGAGGTACATCCAACTGCTTTCCCCATGCCCGCCTGGCTGGAGGTATCCGGCAGAGAAGACAATCGAAGTCGGGAAGCTCGCGGTCGAGACCGGGGCCTGGATACTCTACGAGTGGACCGGAAGGGAGTGCAGGCTCACTGGTCCATCTTCTGGGTTGGTCGAGAGGTCAAAGAGGCGCCCGCTCGAGGAGTACCTCAGGATTCAGGGGAGGTTCTCCAACGCGGATCCTTCCAAGATTGAGGATATGAAGAGACGGATCGACGAGGAGTGGGAGAGGATCCTTGCGCTGTGCAAGGGCTAGAGTATTCGACCGTCGCGCATTACCGCCTCGGTGATCCCTGAGGAGTACGTGC
>MAGV01000076.1:14587-19169 GCA_001717015.1 Candidatus Methanosuratincola petrocarbonis (ex Vanwonterghem et al. 2016)
TCCACCCCCAGCGCGCTCTCGACCCTCGAGAGCAGGTCCCTGTCGGCACACCTGAACTCCGTAGCCCTCCCGCCCCTGGCAACGATCTCGAATGGCGTCTGGATCGGGCCGATGCCCCCGATCGCAAGGTCGCAGACGATCCTCCCCTCGAGGGAGGTCTCCACCGGTGCTACGATTACCTCCCCTGTCGGGAGGTTGCACCACTTGAAGAGCCCCCAGTCGAACTTCGTGTCTGTGAAGAAATCCCTGCCCTCGACGCTGAAGGTGATATCGGTCCCGTTGGGGCTGGTGACCCTGATCCTCCTCACATCCATCAGCCGCGAGATCAGCCCCGTGGCTGAGGAGTACATCGACCTATGCTCCTCCTCTGTCAGCGAGAGGGCGCCCTCGGTCATCATGTCCATGGTTATCCCTGGGCAGTGACCCAGCCGGAACTTCCTGTACCTCGATATCAGGTTTATTATGCTGACGCGGAAAGGGGTCTCTTTCTCGCTCTCCCTGAAGACTGTGATGAAGATGTCAGAGGTGCTCCTGGCGACGGCCTCGGAGATGCACGCCGGCAGCTCGCGCCTAACATCCCCTCCGGTTTCGAGGGCGATGAGCCTAGTGACCAGCCCAAGCTCTAGTGCCCCGAGTGCGAAGGCCTCTCCTATGTCAAGCCTGCAGTCGTCGCAGATCACGGTGAGGCGCTCATTTGGGATCGCATCGAAGACATACCTAATTGCGTTCTTTGCTGCTTCTTTTGGTTCCATAGGTCACCTACCCCGCGAGCAGATAAAAAAATTTGCATCCCGCCCCCCAGGCGGAATGAGTTTTCCGCATCTTTAGTTCGAACTGGAAGGGGTCAGCTGAGGCCCAGGGCTGACCGCTTGCCTTCGATGTGGACTGCTATCCTCTCGGCTGCCTTCACCATATCGTCCTCGATCAGGAGGGAGCCTCCTGTTACGTGTGCGAGGTCCTGCGAGAGGAGCTTCATCAGCCGGGAGCCCCCGACAATAGGCGGGGTTGGGGACACGTGGGTGAGCACGCCCAAGGCAAGCGCAAAGACCGCGTCAATTGTAGCCTTCTGTTCCATGTACTGCGGGGCAGTGACCGCGACCGGGAGGTCTGGGACGTCGACATGAAGCGCTTTTGCGACCTCGGAGACCAGGATCGAGAGGCGCCCAGTGTCTGTGCAGGTCCCGAACGAGAGGACCGGAGGTATGCCGAGCGCTCCGCAGACCCTCTTAAGGCCTGGTCCGGCGAGTTCCCTTGCCTCGGGCGAGCAGAGGCCAGCCACCTGCAGCGCTGCGTTCCCGCAGCCCATGGAGAGGACCAGTATGTCGCGGCTTATCAGCTCCTTGGCTATGGTGATCGTAGGCAGATCGTGAGGGCCGTTGCCGAGAGTGGTGCAGGAGACGAGGCCGACTACGCCCCTTATGCCTCCCGATTTTATCTCCCCGAGTAGCGGTTCCAGCGACCCCCCAAGCGCCTCGAGTATCGACTCGACCGAGAAGCCTACAACTGCATTCCGCCTTGCCATCGGCACGCTGCTGGCTGAGCCTTTCCTCCTTTTGAAGTTCTCAATCGCGAGCCTCACGAGCTCGTCGGCCTGCCTCGAGACCTCCTCTGGCAGGTAGTCAAGATGCCTCGTTATCCCTGGCACGTTCACGAGCGGCGAGACCGAGACGAAGGTCGTCGAATACTGCTTCGCGTAGAGCTCGAGTGACGGGGGCGAGCAATTCATGTCCATGGCGAACAGGTCTACCGCATTCGTTGCTATCAGCGGCTCTATTGTGATCCAGTTCCCAGTCATCCCAACATAGACGTCGTCCGTTGCCATCCGCTGGAGCATCTCCTGCCCTGTCTCGATGGATCCTATCACGCGTATGCCCTTGGCGCCGGCTTCCTGTGCTTTTGCCTGGACGGAAGGATCCTTGCAGCGACCGATCAGCGCGACTCCTATGAAAGGCTCGTGACCGTTCACGACGATGTTGACATACTCTGGATCCACGATCCCCAAGTCAAACGAGACGACGTGCGGTCTGGGTGTCCCGAAGAGGGCGTCCTGACCCAGCTCGAGCGGAATCTGCGATCCGTAGATGCATGAGAGCGCTAAGCGCATTGCGGTCTTAGCGAGGGAGACATAGTCGCCGTCCACGTTCGTCAGGCAGTGCGAGACTGCGTCGATCTGCTCGTTCGCAGGGCCCCCGGGGAGTATGCCCAACCCCTTCCAGGTCTCGATCCTGCCCGCTGTGGCGAAGGAGAGTGTGCTGAGCCTCTCTGAGGGGTCGGCGTTGATCTCCCGGAGGATCGCATTGCCGACTTCGACCGCCAGCTGCGAGTCACTCTTTGAATCATCTATCCCGTAGATCCTGGCCAGCGTCCTTAGCTTGGATGCGTCCTTTATGGAGTAAGGGGCCTTCCCCAAGCCCGTGGCTATCAGCGTCTTAGCGACCTCCCTCGCATGGTAAGTGTAGGTCGAGAGCCCCATCGCGTTCCTGAGGAGCATGTAGCGCATCGCCATGGCATCGGCATCTATGCCGCAGGTCCCGCGCTCGAGCTTGCCGGGTATGATCCTGCAAGGGCCGTTGCTGCAGAACTGGCAGCTTAGCCCCTTCATGCAGAAGGATCTGCACCGGACCTGCTCCTGCGCATGCCATCGGTCCCAGACGTTCGAAATCCCGTCCGCCTTGAGTTTCTCGTACATCTTCCTTATCGATTCATGCGCACTAATTTCCGGCAAAAATTACACCGTATTGTTTATTGCCGCTCTGATTTATAAAAGATGCCGCGGAGGGAAATCGACACGATCACGCTTACCCCCTCCCATTAGGCGCATCGCAGCTTCTCCAATCCCATCCAAAGCCCAGTTCCCCAAAAGCGCTTATCTACAGCGCATGGACAGGGCTTCCAGGACGAGAAGGGTTTGCCGGCAATTCCTGATCTTTCCAAGTGACTAATGCCAAAAATACACACACAACTTCTGGAGAGAGAGGCATTTGAGTCCAATCCCCGATCTTTTGCGCATTTCAATTTTCAACACAAGAAACTCAAGGGATGCCCAAGCACATACCCTAATGGCAGAAATGGTGCTCCGGCCGGGATTTGAACCCGGGTCACTGGCTGTCTCCGCTTATGGCTCGAGAGGCCAATATACTTGACCGGACTATACTACCGGAGCGTAATTGTTGGAATGCTCGGCGGGTATTAAATTTTTTGGGTTTTGGGGTGGAAGGAGGCACATTCCGTCGCAATACCTTTCTAAACCGATCAATCAAAGGGCGCTATTGCTATACATGATCCGACGCAGGTATTCTCATTCGGAAGGTCGTCCCTTTTCCGAGCTCGGTAGTAAAATCGATGGAGCCGCCCATCGACTCCAAAAGCCTCTTGTTTATTGCCAGACCAAGACCTGTCCCGCCCTTTTTTGTAGTGAAAAAGGGCCTGAAGAGTTTGTCCTTATTCTCGGGCGCGATTCCGGTCCCCGTGTCTGAAATGCTTACAACCACTTGATTTCCTTCTTTGTTGGCGGAGATCCGTAGGACCCCTCCGGCTGGCATCGCCTCTATAGCATTGAGTATGACATTGTGGAGTGTACGCTGTATAAAAACTGGGTCTGAAAGGATCTTCGGTAACCCATCAGGAAGATTTATTTCTGTCCTAACGTTTCTCGGGATTTCTATCGACATTAATGCTTCATGGAGAAGATCATTGAGATCGACTGGAGCAATCGAAGGATTCATTGGCTTGGCGAATTGCTTCAGTTCCAAGGTCACATTATTAAGGTACGATATTTGCTGNACCACGGCTTCGGAATCACGGAGCATGAAGGCAAGATTTAGTAGCTTTTGCATCGGTGATTTCATGTCATGGATCACAGAGGCCGCCATCTCACCAAAGGCTGCGCCCCGTTCCACCTCCAAGAGGCGACCCTGTAGCCTCAGGAGTTCGCGCGTCTTTTCCTCGACAGCCCTCCGGAGCTGAACTTCACTCTCCTTGGTGGCACGAAACAGAATTGCGTGAGGGACAGCGATCCCGACCCTCACAATTGACAGGTAGATTAGGTAGAAAGAAATGAGCTTAAGCAGGTGTCCAAGCATATTCAAAGCCCCGTAAACATCGACATAAAGCGTGAAGGACAGTTCCGAGAACGCGGTCGTTGCGATCGCAGAGCCGATAAGCAAGAAAACATGCCTGTCAAACGAAGATCTCAACCGGTGGATACGAATTATTGTAAGAGCCAAAACCAGGACTATGAGGTACTCGCTCGCAACTTTGAAAAACGTAAGACCATAACCCTCAACATAGCATACTGGAAATGATCCGGAGAAGATTGACAACAGTGCGATAGCGGTCACCGCAGCATAGATTGATAATGCTAAGGTCGGTTTGAGCTTCCTTTTTATGAAAAATGTAGAAATGAACATACCCGTAGACTCGAAGTATCGTGCCGCGATCCAGAGCTGCGTAGGCAAGTTTGCGTCGAATCCAGGGAAGACACCCATACCTTTGTACGCAAGGGTATGGAAGAGATCGATTAGTCCACCAAAAAGGTAGACTATTCCAAGGAACGACAAAAAGTCGTTGTCCATTGATTGCC
>MAGV01000076.1:19246-22538 GCA_001717015.1 Candidatus Methanosuratincola petrocarbonis (ex Vanwonterghem et al. 2016)
GTTGTCCATTGATTGCCTGGAGTTCCAAGAGATCAAGAAAATCGAGAAGGCAATAACTATGGAAAAAAGTTCTACGAACGAATGAAAGAGTAGATAGCTGTATGCCCTACTCATTGTTACCAGAATCAGCAATGCAAAGCCTGCGGCGACATCCACGTAGGATGGCTTCAACAAATAGACCTCTTTTGAATGGCTTTTGATCAAATTTGAAATCTAATATTTTTTATATATATATTGTTTTTCAAATCATTCCAGCAGAGCGCTAGCAAAATAGGCAAGCGGTGAGACTAAGAGATGTTTAAGGAACAGGCAGGGAGATCGGGGATGCAGGAATGGGAAGAATACCTCAGGTTCTTGAATGGCGGCAGATATTCCCTGCAGGTGCTCAGCTCAGGATTGTCACCCTCAAGGAGGATACCCGAAAAGGAGAGCGTGTCGGTAAAGAGCCTGAACTACCAGCTCTACCCATTCCAGCAGAAGATCCTGGAAAAGATAAGCAACGGGACGCTCATAGTGGGCCTCCCCACAGGGCTGGGGAAGACCTACATGGCAGGAGCGTACATACACCGGATGACCTGCGAAAGCCCGTCGAGGATCGCTTTCCTCACCCCTTCAGTCCCGCTAGGGGTGCAACAGACGATCTTCGCCAGGAAGCAGCTCAACTTGGAGAACGCCTATTTCATCTCAGGGAGCATCCCCCCTGAGAGGCGAAGAGAGCTGATGGTCTGGAACGCGGGTTACGTTGTGACCACACCCCAGACGCTATACAACGATTTCCTCTCGAAATACGAGGGCGAGATAAGGAAGGCTAAAGCGGAGGGGGATCCTGTCGGATACCTCCGGGAGGCATTTGAGGCTGATGGTTTCCGCTTCCCCTACGATATACTGATAGCGGATGAGTGCCACGGCTATATAGGCGAGACCGACGGGTACTCGATACTTGTCTCGGCAAAAGCGTCGGGGGCGAAGATACTGGCCCTGAGCGCGACCCCCCAGCTCCACTCCCCGAAAAGGCTCGGCGAGCTGAGGAAGGTTTTCGAAACGATCGAGTCGGTCTCGATCGAGGATCCCGAGGTAAGGCAGCAGATGCCCGGCAGGGAGATCTCCATATTAAGGGCCCCTGCGAATCCGAGGCTCATTGCGATTTACAGGGAGTTGTACAGCATCTCCAAGGAGGTCCAAGAGAGGGTAGCAAGCATTTACGGTCCTGCGCATGCGAGGGGATACTGCAGGTCTCACGGACTCTGCGTCTGTCTAATAGCGCTGAAGATAATGAGGATCAGGATAGTCGAGGACGGGGCGAGCAGCGTCTCCGGATACGGGATCTGGAAGATGAAGGAGCTCCGCAGAACCGTGCGCGAACTGGGAGGCAAGAGCGTCCTTGAGTCGTATAAGGAGCTCGTGGCACTGCAGCCGAACCACAAAATATCGGCTGCACTCCAGATACTCGATTCCGAGCGGTTCAATAAGGCCATAGTATTCATGGAGTCGGTCGAGGGCGCCAAGGAGCTGGGAGGGATCCTGCAGAAATCCAGAGGGATCGAGGACGTGGCTGTGCTTGTAGGCAAGGGGGACATGAGGATGGAGGAGCAGGCATCAGCGCTCATGCACTTCAGGGAGCGGGCGAGCATACTTGTCTGCACCAGCATCGGGGAGGAAGGGCTCGACATCCCAAGCGCCGATATCGAGATCTGGGTCGATCCGCCGAGCAACCCCAAGAAATGGATACAGAGGTTCGGGAGGGTGCTCAGGAGGTCTGAGGGGAAGAGCGTCGCGAAGATCTTCGCGCTTGTGACCCCTGGGACGCATGAGAGGAACAAGCTGATTGGCGTGATGAGGAAAGTGGAGAAGGTCTACGGCTTTACCCAGCGCGTCAGCGAGTCCGATTTACCTAAGAAGGTCCCGAGGAGCCAGACCAGGCTCACGATGTTCAAGTGAGCCTGGAAACGGGAGGGCAAAATGCCCGCGAACAGATAGCCAAAAATAGCAGAATGGAAGGAGAATCACTTCATGAATAAGACGCTTGCAGCGCTCCTTGTTGTGGCAGCGATCATATTTGGGAGTCCGTTTGTGGGGAGCGTGCACTCTTCGGTAGATGCGAAGGACATCCACCAGTGCGCCTACTTCTTCTACTCGAAGAGCTGCTATAGCTGCGTTCAGGCGAACGATTACATCAAGACCGTAGAGACCAAGTACCCGCTGCTAGAGGTTGTCCGATACGAGATAGGCAACAAGACCAACTATGAGCTCCTGATCGAGTTTTACAACTCACGCAACATCGGCACTTACAGGTGGCCGGTCGTTTTCATCGGGAATGAAATACTAGTGGGGAAGGAGGAGATCCAAAGCAGGCTGGAGCCCCTGCTGGACAACAAGACAGGATGGGTGTGCCCCTCGCCAAACGCCACGGTGCCGCCTTACCCAGGAGACCAGCAGCAGCCCGAAGAACCGCCGATTGGAATAATAGCGGGCATGGCCTTCGCGGACTCGATGAACCCATGTGCAATCACAGTGCTTCTCCTGCTCATAGTCGCGATCGGCACCTCCACTGCGAGCGTCTGGAAGACAGGGGTAGCGTATATTGCGGGCAACTTCGTTGCATATTTGATTATTGGGTTCGGGCTTTTCAATTTCCTCCAGCAGTTCGAGATGCCGACATACTTGAACAAGGTAATAGGCGTGGCAGCCATATTACTTGCCATATACACGCTCTTCTCAAAGATACCCGCCCAGAGTAGACCAGTCATCAAGAAGCTAATCAACAAATCCACGACGGCCCCCCTTGCTTTCCTTGCAGGGGCAGCGATATCCGCGATTGAGCTCCCGTGCACGGGAGGGCCGTATTTTCTTGCGCTTGCACTGATGACGCAATACGAGATGGGCAGCGCAGAGGTTTTAACATACCTTCTATTTTATAACCTCATATTCGTTCTGCCGCTGGTGGCCGTACTCCTCCTTTGGGGGCGTGGGATCGCGCCAAGGATACCGAAGAATTACATAAGGATCGTCTCTGCAGCGCTCATGTTTTTTGTCGGCATAGTCATCCTGTCCATTTGATGGCAAAAAAGGCAAGGCTCTTTACACAACACGATTCGGGCGCCAGGATTTTGATTCAAGCCTTAGAGCGTGCGATGATTTGGAGCAGACTAAGGCGAAGAATTCGCCAAATTTCGAGAACTCTTCGGCTATTTGCAGGCAGATTTCTGCCATGCTACCCGCGTTATGAATTTTTGCAGCCACGGATGCAGTCAAGGAAAAAAGACCGAGTGTGTTGAAAGAGTCTCCGCATGAC
>MAGV01000077.1:0-6223 GCA_001717015.1 Candidatus Methanosuratincola petrocarbonis (ex Vanwonterghem et al. 2016)
CTTCGTCGGCATCCTTGTAAATTAGTTTACTATGAACGCTAGAATCTAGATCCAAGTGAAAGAACTGTTGGTGTCAGATACCTTGAGATATTCGCTAAAAAACCATAAGTTATTATATGACAAAAACCACCATTAACACAGGCGAGTGCAATGGTCTTGACTTTCCAAGCACTGGTTGCCGGATCGCAAGCCGGCAAGGTCAACGCCACGCTCCCTTGGCAAGTGGCATTCTATGAACCTGGCCCGCCGCCTGTCGCGGCAGATGTGCTTACCAGCGCCCGGAGGGGCGCATTCTACGAGGAGGTTGTAAAGCTTTCGGACATAAGGCAGAGGCTTGACGCTAGGGTTATACTCGTATCCCCCAGGAGGCGGATCGGGGTGAATGATGTGCGGCTGGCAACCTCTTTCGGGATATGCGTGGTCCTTGACGGCGACTCTGAGGGTCTGCGCATGGCTTCAAGCGGCGCTGATGTGGGAGAGGTCAACGCTCGCTTTGTTGAGGCCATCCTGAAAAACAAGAGCAGGAGGGTGGCTTCCGAATGCAGGTCTGCCATAGTCGAGCTGCTCCGGGAAAAGTGGTTAACCCCTGAAGAGCTGGTCTCTGCGCTCCACCTGTCCTTTGGTGCCAGGACGGTGACCTCCCAGCTCAGGTCCCTTGCGAGGGGGGGCACCGTGCGCCTGATAGGAAGGACTGCGAAAGGAGAGGGCGTGTATGGCCTGCCTGGAATCCAATACCCCGCGAGAGGCGATCTGTCAAGGCCGTCGAGGCTTANTTCGATATTTGGAGGGGGCGGTGACTGCGATGCTGTCCTCCTGCGGCCGCCCGATGACCTCGGCTGAGATGAGCGAAAGGCTCAACGCGAGCCAGCACCAGATCAGATCGGTGCTGAGAAAGTTGGCTAATGAGCGCAAAGCGGCGAGGACTGGCGATGGGTGGGTTTTTTCAGACAAAAAGTAATAAATTAATTTCGATAATCTAGATTAGGTAAAAATTGATTATTTTTCACTATTGGCATTTCAAACAGCTTAAAGGCGAAAAAAATCCCAAGCCTTAAAAAATATCCTTACAGAGGGTAATAATTGAATATGTGCGTGCAAACTTATGATGCCTGTCCATATCAACGACATATACTATGAACCGGAAAAACAATTTTGTGGACTGTACATAGCCGCTAAAATAACTATGCCTGATTTTGATCCTACGCTAGAGCTCCTGAGGATATTGAATGAAAACAAGATTTGTTTCTTAAGCATATCATCTCACAGAAGCGAAGATGTGGTCCATAACTTCATAACTTTAGACCTTACAGACGTCCCTGAATTGAAAGAAAAAATGGTAAATGATATAAAAGAAAAATTCGGGCAGCGGCTGGTCTACCTTGAGTGCGCCGACTCCGGCGTCCCTGGGCTCATCTACAATGTGAACGGCTACCCGGTGATACTGAACATTTCCGGTCATCCTATGCAGGTCGCCGCGATGACGACTTCGGGATGGATGAACCTCGTGATGGGGATGATCAGGCGGTACAAGGGCGATGCCATGCTGATGCTCTGGAATATGGGCAACGACTTCGGCGAGGCTCACGGGAAGACCCTCCTTGAGTTGAAGGGCATGAGCGACAGGCACCGCATCAGGATCGGGCTTGCCGTGCTCCAGGCGCTCGGCTGGGGTAAGTTCGAACTGGCGGAGTGCGACGAGTTTGGGAAAGTGGTGGTGATAAGGGCAACAGAGAACTTTGAGGAGCTCATAACATGGGAGATGCTCGATTATGAGAACCGCTTCCTCCTAGGGTTCTTTGTCGGGCTGGTCAGCAAGGTATTCGACAAGGCATGCAGGGGCACTGAAGTGAAGTGCTTGAAGCTTGGCGACCCGTACTGCGAGTTCGTGATCAGGTGATCAGGTGAGCGGCTCCGGGCACTTGTCTGCCGCGTAGGGTAGCTTCTCAGCCTTGATCAGGAACTGTTGCCTGCTCGCCCTCACCTTCTCCAGGACGAGGCATTTGCCCCTCTCCGTGAGCGCGAAAACTGGGACTGCCGAGCCCGCCTGAATCAGTGCCTTCCCTGCAGCCGCCTCCCTGATCCACCTGGATGCGCAAGCCGACACCAAGTCCGCAACCTCGACCATCCTGCAGGCTTCCTCCTTCCCGATCCCGGTCAGGTGGACTCCGAATATGAGCGCATCAGGATGCCTTGCCCTTATCCTCTCGCCCTCTGCGGGGTCTGTTATTGTCACAGCGACATCCGAGTATCCCATCTTGTACGCGAGATCAGTCCCCTCTGCCTGATCGATCCTCGCGGTCTCGCGATCCAGGACGGTTCCGCCGAGGGCCTCTATCCTTTCGATGAGCTTAGGGATAGGGGAAGTCGAGACCAGCCCGGACATCCTCCCGCCAATACCCTGGACAAGGTCCGGGTTTTGCGTTATGAGCGTCCCTGCGCCCTCGCAGACGATGACGGCAGCCCCCAACGCCTTCGTCCGGAGCCCATGGCTTATCATTTCGGATGCGCCGAAGGTCACAAAGTCCTTTGACGACTCGAGCAAGCGGTTCTCAGTGCACATCCCGTACGCGCTGATCCTTCCCTCTATGTTCTTGCGGACCTTCTCTGGGGTGATGGTGTCCACCGGGGTGGAGAACTTCTTCGCCAGCGGGCATTCCCTGATCATGGGAGGGCCGACCTCGATAACCAGCCCATCCCTGACAACAACGCGGGACCTGCCTATCGCCTCAATCACATGCTCGTCTCGATCGGGCATAATCGCATCGAAAAGTTGATACACGCCTTAGGATAATATCTCTTTTGCCGATGAAGATAGTCATGCAAACCGATGGGAAAGATGAGGGCCCCTAGGGTATCTGAGGCATTCCCCATCCAACAGTTGCCATGAGAGAAAGTGATTTTTTCATTTCAGTTACGCATGCTCGGCTATCCATTGCATTCTGTTTCTGAAAAAGTCCAAGTCAAAACAGGCGGGTTAATGGGCTCAGATCCGCCTTCTCGACTCTGCTTCGCTCTTGAGCAAGTATCTGATCACATAGTCCATTGTCTTCCTGCGCCTGTCCTGGCTGTCCTGGAACCTCAGCGTCTTCTGGAGCTCCAGCAGGCTGATGTAAGTGTCCTCCTTTACCCTGATCAGAAAAGTCCTCTCTGGCAAAAAGCCCACCTGTAAAAAAAGATTAGAGGAGAGAGTACATAAGGATTAAGGCAATGAAGAGTATCGAGATCGTGTTCATCACTTTGATGAGCGGGTTGATCGCAGGTCCGGCTGTGTCCTTGAACGGGTCTCCGACTGTGTCCCCGACTACCGCAGCCGCATGGGCTGGGCTCTTCTTGCCGCCGAAGTTGCCGAGCTCTATGTACTTCTTCGCATTGTCCCACATAGCTCCCCCTGTGGTCATGAGCAGCGCGAGGAGCAGGCCCGACAGGATGACTCCCATGAGCATCCCTCCGAGCGCCCTCTCGTTGAGCAGGAACCCGACCAGGAGTGGTGAGAGTATCGCTATGAGCGCAGGCGCCGCCAGCTCCTTCAGCGCAGCCTTGGTCACTATGTCGACTGCCCTGCCATAGTCCGGCTTAGCAGTACCTTCCATTATGCCCTTGATCTCGCGGAACTGCCTCCTGACCTCCTCGACGATCTGGAATGCCGCCCTCCCGACAGCGGTCATCAGCATCGATGCGAACAGGAAAGGTATCGCCGCACCCAACAGGAGACCGGCAAGCACAAATGGGTCCTCTATCGAAAGCACTACCGATCCTACCCTCTTGACGATCTCGTCCTTGTATGCCGCAAACAGCGAGAGGGCTGCGAGCGCAGCAGAGCCTATCGCATAACCTTTTGTCACAGCCTTCGTGGTGTTACCGACCGCATCGAGCGGATCCGTCACGTCGCGGACCTCCTTCGGGAGGTTTGCCATCTCTGCGATCCCGCCTGCATTGTCTGTAATCGGTCCGTAGGCATCGATCGAGACTATCATACCGGTTGTGGAGAGCATTGCGGCTGCAGCGATTGCTATTCCATAGACCCCAAGCTCTGGCGATGATGCGCCGCCTGCGATGAAGTAAGAGGCCAGTATGCCTGCAACGATTACGATTACTGGGAAGAATGTGCTCCGCATGCCCATCCCGAGCCCGGCTATGATGTTGGTGCCCGCGCCGGTCTTGGAAGATTCAGAGACGAAGAGCACCGGCTTGTGCGAATAGGATGTGAAGTAGTCGGTTATGATCACCATGCATACCATCACAACAAGCCCGACGATGGAGCATATGTAGACGCCGAGGTCACCTCCCATGAAGTAGTAAGTGACGAGATAGAAAGCCACCGCCGAGACAACGGTCGTGGCAGCGAGCCCCTTGTAAAGGGCGTTCATGATCTTGCCTCCCTTGCCGAGCCTCACGAAGAAAGTCCCTATCACCGTGGCGAATATGGCCATGGCGCCGATCACCAGTGGCAGGGCTATCCCGCTCGTCCCGAATTTAGCGAGGACTGCTGGTGACGAAGCCAACAGCATCGCGGCTAATGCAGTCACAACATACGTCTCGAACAAGTCAGCACCCATGCCGGCGCAGTCGCCTACCGCATCGCCTACGTTGTCTGCGATCACGGCCGGGTTGCGCGGGTCGTCCTCAGGTATCCCTGCTTCGACTTTGCCGACCAGGTCTGCACCCACGTCTGNGAGGCTTATCAGGCACGCGCCGAAGCCGAAGCCCACGAGAAGGTTAGCGTCGCCGAAGATGATGTAGAAGACGGTGAGCCCCAGCAGCGCGAGCCCGACGATCGAGAATCCTGAGACTGCGCCGCCCTTGAATGCCAGCGAGAGGGCTGCTTGCAAACCCTGCTTCGCCTTGTTCGCCGTCCTGACATTCCCGGCAGTCGTCATCTTCATGCCTACATAGCCGCAGAAGGCTGAGAGCGTCGCGCCCACCGCAAAGCCGAGCGCAGTCTGCCAGTTGATTGCCAAGGCGAGGACTACAGCGATCACAGCGGCGAAGATAGCGACCGTCTTGTACTGGCGGTTGAGGTAAGCGTTGCCGCCTTCCCTGATCGCTTTCGCAATCCTCTTCATCTCGTCTGTGCCTTCGTCCTCCCTGATCACGCTCATCGCAAGGTACCCTGCATAGAGCAGCGCGACCACGCCTGCAACTAGCGGGAGTGCAATCTCTATGTTAAGTCCGACCATAAGTGGTGTCCATATTTCACTCATGAAATTTCCCCCTTGCCTTTGATGTCAGTGGAGTGAATCAGGCTGGGGATATTTAAGCGATTCGATATTTGGAGCTAAAATTATTGCAAAAAACAAATGCCCGCATAAACGCTCCACAGCGGGCTGGGAAAGAAAAAATGTATTTTTGTTTTTGGCGTTCATTCGACGGGAATGTAAGACACTTCGCAGTTGCCTTCCTTGAGCGCGAGGACTATGCGCTTCATCCATTTCTCGTCTTCTTTCGGGAAATCAGCCCTGTAGTGCGCCCCCCTGCTCTCCTCCCTGAGCATTGCCGCCATTGCAGTCACTTCAGCCATGTCAAGCATCATCTCTACGAGCGTGCTCTCGAGGCCATTCTCGGCTCTTATGCCCCCCTCCCTGATCCGGTTGAATGTAGCCAATGCCTCCTGAAGCCCGCTGGTGTTCCTTATGATCCCGACGCCCTTCCACATCGTCTCCCTTATCGTGCTGATCGCTTCCTTGGCAGGGGCTTTACCTTCTCCGGACTGTCCCTGGTATGGGAACTCGGGATCAGCTTTGAACGCGCCGGGATCGCCTTTGTCGACCGTGCTGGCATGCATCGAAGCAGCCATTCCGGACCTGAAGCCGAATGCTATGGCTGCAGCAAATGCGTTCCCGCCTATCCTGTTGGCCCCGTGCGGCCCGCCGACCGCCTCGCCAGCGGCAAATAGACCTTCCACCGACGTAGCCCCGTTGGCGTCCGTTTTTATCCCGCCCATCATGAAGTGGGCGTAGGGCGAGATTGCGATCTTCTCGGTCCTGAGCGGGACCCTCCTTGACTCGAGGTCCTTTACCGCTGCCCTCAAAGCGGGGTTGCTTTCCAGATCGCTGTCCTTGATGCCCCTGCAGTCCAGGAATACTCTCCTCTCCCTGCCGCCGGAGAGCATCTCCTTGGCGATGAGTATGGAAAATGCGTCCCTCGTCATCTTCCATGGCTCGCCTATGCCGTTCTTCTTGAAGATCGAGTTCCCTTCCTCGTCCAGGACATCCCCGCCGTTCCT
>MAGV01000077.1:6273-20171 GCA_001717015.1 Candidatus Methanosuratincola petrocarbonis (ex Vanwonterghem et al. 2016)
CCCCGCCGTTCCTGAGGAGCTGGGAATACTCTATGAAGAGCTTGGGGAGCCCTTCCTGCGAGACCATCATCGGGTAGAACTGGACAAACTCCATGTCCACCAGCTCTGCCCCCGCCCTGAACGCTAGGCTGCACCCGTATCCGGACGACCCTGCAGGCATCAGGGTCTTTGAGTAGATCTCCCCTGACCCGCCAGTGGCAACCACGATCGCTTTGGCTTTCATCGCGACGGGCTCGCCCGTGTCGGTCTTTGCGCCTATGGCTCCGACCGCCCGTTCCCCGTCTTTCACGATCCTTGTGACCATGGTCCTCTCGAGGAATCTGACGCCGAGCCCCTCTGCAGCCGACCGGAGGACTTTTTGGAGGGTCGTCGCCTTCCCCTTCATGTAATACGATCTCGGCTTTGAGTGCCCTGGGATCGGGTACGCCTTGATCTCCCCGTTCTCCTCCTCAAACTCCACCCCGAGCTCGACGAGGCGCGAGAAGTACTTTGAGACGTCATTGACCATCGTCCTTGCAAGCTTCTTGTCGTTGATCATGCACCCCCCTCGGAGCGTGTCCTGGAAGTGCAGCTCCGTGCTGTCGCCCGGATCGCCGAATGCAGTCGCGGCTGAGAGTATGCCCGCAGCCATGGCGGTGGTGTTCGCCCCGCCGACCAGCGTCTTTGTGACTATCGCTGTCCTGGAGAGGTCGGATGCGGACGAGATCGCAGCGCAGAGCCCTGCAAGCCCTCCGCCTATCACTAAAACATCTGTTTCGAGTTCCAAATAATTCACCATTCCAATCAATAGTTCTCATTACTGCGTACCGTTCAAGGCTAACCCCCGAAGGGCGGGAGGCCAATGAGCACCTCCGATCCGTCGGAGATTTTGTTCTTCATGTCTGCCTTCGAGAGAAGGGCGCCGTCCAGCGTTATCATGATCCCTTGCTCGATCTCTGAGTCGGTGAGGAGGCGCCTCATCCTCTCGCCGTATTTCTCGATCAGGCAGCGGATGAGATCCTCGACTGTTGCCCCCTCATCTAGCTGGAGTTCCTCCTCCTTCACGCCAGTCGCATCCCTGAGGATGGAAAGGTAAGAGACTTTGACCCGCAAGCCAGCCACCGGTTTCAAGCAAAGCAAAGCTGCGCTGCTCTACTCCTCTTTCTTCCCCCTCAACTTGAGCTTTTCCAGCACCTGGGGCATCGTCGTGTACTCCATCTCCTCGGGGCCGAGCCTCTCGGGCATGAACGGGCCGTGCCTCCTCATGTAGTCCGCGATCTCGCATGCCTTTGCCCTGGTCATGTCGAAGGCGGGGTCGTCGAACAGGTCCGAAGGCCCTGTGAGTTTCCCGTTCTTGATCTGGAACCCCAGCGCTATGAGCCTCGGCGGGCCGTCGAACCTCGTGCACCTCGCGTTCTTCTGCGCCACGGGCATCATCGGTCCGTAGTGGGATCCGCGCATCCATCCGGCGACGAGGTGCGGGAACGCGAACGGCTCCAGTATTTCGCCGACCGCCGGGAGACCGTGCTGCGCCCTCACTATCGCGACTGGGTCGTCCTTCCCGACGTACCTGCCGGCTATGAGGCAGAGCCTTGTGATGCTCACCTTTGAGGCTACAGTCCCGTCCTTCTTGCTGATCCTCTTGAGGATGTACCTCCCCGTGTTCCCTATAAGAGCAAGGAGGTCGTAGGACTCCTCAGGGGTGTTCAGCTCGAATGAGGTCCCATCAAGCACGTCCAGGACTTGGAATGTGAAGCCGTCGTGCATCGTCGGGTCGATGACAAGCCCGGCTGTGGAGAACGGGTCGGCGAAGACCTTGTAAAGCGGCAGGTTGAATGCCCCCGGCTCGGTCTTGTCCGCCATGAACACGACTACGGGCTCGCTCTTCCTCTCCTCGAACTCCATCTCTGCGTAGCCCGGTCCCAAGCCCTTCAGGTTCCCTGAGAATGCTTCGCAGAGGAGGTCCTGTCCCGCGGCGTAGAGCCCCAGCTCTTCGGCGACCTTTGCCGCCTTTTTGAAAGTCTCCCACGCCAGGTTGTGTATCTCGGTGTTGTCCTCCCCCTTTTTGTGAGTGATGATCAGCTCAATGTCATCACCGCAGTTCGTCACATGGAAGTCGCTTATCAGCCCAGAGTCTTTTGCTTCCTTTAGGGCATCTTGGGCAGCCTTCAGCTGCATCGGGTGCACGACATGGTGACCCGCAAGAGAGCCTACATCCGCCTTGAGTACGCTCAATGTAGTCTTAACCATACAAGACACCACTTGACTATCAGCCCTCTTTTCTTAAAAATACTGCTGTTGGCAAGTTTTGGATGGCGAGCAGCAGATGCTGACTACCCGTGATGATGTGACTGCACAGATCCAGATCATGTGATTAATTTATCCGCAAAAAGCTTCCAATCACAAGAATCATTATCACATAAGCCGCGAGGAAGAAGAAGGGGTACTCCCTGCGGCACAGGAAATACGCCCCTGCCATCGCCACGCGCATGAAGGGGGTGAGTATCAGCACAAGGATCCCTGCCCATGCGAGATCTGCCGAAACGAAGAACCCCAGGGCTGTCATGGTGACCCCGCTGAGGACGCCTATCCTGAGGACCCATGAGATGAGCTCCTCGACGGTCACCAAGCCAGGATCCCCCCAGCCTTGAGAAGCAGGACTGCACCGAAGAACGAAAGCACCACCGCGAGGACCCTCCTCACCACCGTGGACCTCGACCTGGCGAGGAGCTTCGTTCCAATGTAAGCCCCGATCATGATGCCCATGATTGTCGGGGCAGCTAGTTTCAGATTGATAAGACCGCTCTCGAAGTAAATCACAGCACTGGCAGCAGCGGTCACCCCGACCATGAAATTGCTCGTGGCTGCGGCAGCCTTGATGGGGATCTTCATCACAAGGTTCATTATTGGCACTTTTATCACACCTCCCCCTATGCCGACCATCCCGGAGACGGCACCGGCAATGAAGCTTGTGACTGTGCCAATCTTGAGGTTCTTCACACCATAGCTCACAGTTTCAGAGGACTGCACATCATAAAATTCGCCTGCGAGAAGCACACTCTCTTCCGCCCTTTCTCGTGATCCGGCGTCTGAGGCAGACGGTCCCCCCTTCCGCTCCCTGAACATCGTAATGGATGTGTAAAAGAGCACGCACCCCAGCAGGGCTTGGATCACCCAGACGGGCATCGCTATCGCCAGATATGCCCCGGCTACCGCACCCGACACTGTAAATACCTCGAGGACCATCGCCAGCTTCAGATTCGTCATCCTGTCCTTTATGTAGACACTCCCAGCCATGCTAGAGCTGGCTATAACGGCTATCAGGCTCAGTGCGACCGCCTGGTGCGCCGGAAGGTTCAGCGCGAGTAGCNNGTGAAGATGATCATTAGCACCCCGCCGCCGAGGCCTAGCATCGCCCCTAGGCTACCTGCGAATATGCCGAACAGCAGGATGGCGAGCGCCATCAGGTAGAGTTCCATCAAGAGCCGCTCCGCATTTGATCAGCCGGTTGTCAAAGTGTTATATATCGATTCTTTTCAAATGGAGTTTGTGGTGCCTATGCGCTCAGATGTCATTAAAAAGGGCGTACAGAAGACCCCTCACAGGGCGCTCCTCAAGGCTCTGGGGCTTGTAGACGAGGAGATCGCGCGTCCGATAGTCGGGGTCGTCAACTCTTGGAACGAGATCATACCTGGCCACGTGCACCTTAATAGGGTCGCCGAGGCGGTCAAGGCGGGCGTGAGGATGGCTGGCGGCACGCCGCTCGAGTTCAACACGATAGGGATCTGCGACGGGATTGCGATGGGGCACGAGGGCATGAGGAGCCCGCTCGTCAGCCGCGAGATCATCGCTGACTCGGTCGAGGTGGTCGCGAACGCTTATGCATTCGACGGTCTCGTCTTCGTCTGCAGCTGCGACAAGATCGAGCCCGGGATGGTGATGGCAGCGCTCAGGGTCGATGTCCCGTCGATATTCGTCACAGGTGGGCCGATGCTCTGCGGCGTCCACAAGGGCAAGAGGCTCTCGCTCGACATGACCTTCGAGAGCATAGGGGCATACCTCAATGGCAAGATGGGCGAGGACGAGCTCAGGGAGATAGAGGAGTTCTCCTGCCCAGGTCCCGGTTCGTGCGCTGGCATGTATACCGCTAATACGCTAGCATGCCTCATCGAAGCCATGGGGCTGTCCCTGCCTGGAAGCGGCACTGTCCCAGCCGTCGACGCCAGGAGGCTGAGGCTCGCCAAATACGCCGGGATGAAGGTAATGGACCTGATAAAGGAAGGCATAACGCCGACCAAGATAGTCACGGAGGCATCGCTGCGGAATGCGATAACGGTCGACGTCTCAATGGGCGGGTCCACTAACGCGATACTCCACCTGATGGCGATCGCGAACGAAGCGGGCGTGCCCCTGAAGCTCGATACTTTTGACGAGATAAGCAGGAGGACGCCCCAGCTCGTGAGCATGATGCCTGCCGGGGACGTGCCGATGGAGGACTTGGATAGGGCCGGCGGGGTGATGGCATTGATGAAGCAGTTGTCCCAGTTGGGGCTAATTGACCAGAGGCCGATCACAGTGACGGGGGATAGCATTGGGAAGAGTATCGAGCGCGCTTTGGTGATCGGCAGCACGATAAGGTCTGTGACAGACCCTGTCAGGCCCACTGGGACGCTGGCTGTGTTGAGAGGGAACCTGGCGCCGGACGGGGCGGTAATCAAGACCGCTGGGCTGAAGAGGGCAAAGTTCGAAGGTCCCGCCATCGTATTCGACAGGGAGGAGGACGGGATAGCGGCGGCGACTGAGGGAAGGATCGCAGAGGGGACTGCAGTCATCATAAGGTACGAGGGGCCGAAGGGCGGGCCAGGGATGAGGGAGATGCTCCAGCTCACCTCGATGCTCGTAGGGATGGGGATAGGCGAGAAGGTGGCGATGATCACGGACGGAAGGTTCTCGGGCGCGACGCACGGAATGATGATCGGGCACGCCTCACCAGAGGCTGCCGAGGGAGGACCGATCGCCGCAGTCCGGGACGGCGACATCGTGAGGATAGACCTGGAGAGGCGCATCCTGGAGGTCGGGCTGAGCGAGGAGGAGATCAGGTCGAGGCTTGCACGTTGGAAGCCGCCAGAGCCGAAGTACAAGAAAGGGGCGTTCTACAGGTACAGCCGGATGGTAACGTCTGCATCCACGGGAGCGGTCCTGAGGTAAATTTCCTCGTAAAGGGAAACAAAACCCTCAAACCCTTCCTCAAAAAAAGAGCTGAATCTACAATAATTGCAAAGGAGGAAACACTCCGCATAACACTAAAAATAGAAAAAACAAGGCAAACGAATTGAAAGACCTTAAAAATCTCAGACGAAAGCCAAACCAAACCCAGACGCATTGTGGGGCAACTAACTGCTATAACAAAAAAATCGGAACCTACGAAGACGCCATAATAGCTACTCAACAAATACGAAAACAAATAAGCAAAATCACTTCAAACAGTTCACATCAATAAACAAGTCAACAACTCGTTTGCTAAGTATGTGTTCTTCAAGACCAAGGCACCTGTGAAGCAAACGCAATGCTCCCTTCCATTCATCCTCAGTCCTCGGTCCATTCATTTCTGCATCATTTAGGAAATACACAGAAACGAAATATGCCTCAACCATGTTTTGCCGCAGAAATTCCACATGCGCAAGTCTATTCGCGTACTGATAGAATGCTATAGACCAGTCACAGTTTTTGAACCAAGCTTCTTCTTAGTCCATTTCAGACTCTCCTGTATTCGCTTTTTAGAATTTGGATCTGTAGCTTTCAACCAAGATATAAGCTCTGGAATGTGAGACTTAGATTCTACCAAGAAAACCTTTCCTGACCCGCTTTTGCCGATGCCATCCCAACGAGGTCCGCCTTTAGGCCAGAACTTACGCAAGCTCATAGCCAAATTGGACAGTTCGAGCTTTTCCAAGAAAGCATCATCATAGTACTCTGCATAGTTGTCTTCTTTTTTTTTGGCGAATACCAGTATAGCTCTTCATCATTGGGAAGCCTTAGACTCTGCTTTAAAAATGAGTTGATTATGTTAGCATTATCATTTATTAACTTCTGAATCCATTTTCGACTCCCCTTTTCCGCTCTCAAAAAGATCACCCTCCCCCAAACAACTCCGTTAAACGCTATGTGCTTTAAGTTTTATCTACTACACCAAGTCGCCTCCGCACTTCCAACTCAGCTCTTTTTTCTCTCGCCAGAGAAGCAAAAATGTGCTCGGTAAAACATTTCTAGCCATAGAAAACCCTCGACAAAACATCGCAAAAATGCCTATCAATTTCAGCCCTCTCTATGAAACATCAAATTTTGTTTGAATAGGGTCTCCAGAAAAATTATCCTCTTGTATCGAAGAATGAGCTGCGCAAACGATTGCTAGTCGTGCCTGAGCGCCACCACAGGGTCCATCTTGGATGCGCGCCTGGCAGGGTAGAATCCGGCGAGCAGTGCGACCGCTATCGCGAACAAGAGCACAAGGGCGGCTATGTCCGGCCTTATTATCGGGGTATATGAGAACGACTGCGCGGAGCCAAAAGACCCAGCGGTCCTGCTGATGCCCGCGGAAAGGATGATGGGTATCACATACGATATCCCGGAACCGACCAGTATCCCGAGAACCCCGCCGATCACCCCCATCACAGTCGCCTCGGACAGGAATATCAGCAGGACGTCGCTGTTCGTGAATCCGAGCGCCTTCAGCACGCCTATCTCGCGCGTCCTCTCTATCACGGAAACGAACATGATGTTCATTATCCCAAGCCCAGCCACGAAGAGCGATATGGCTGCGATCGCTCCAAGGAGGACTGTGAGCTGCCCCGTAATCGTCGAGACTATCTGCGTGATCTGCTTAACGGTGAGTATGCTGAGCCTCGTCCCGTATATAGCCTTGAGATTCTCGACTACATAATCGACCGAGTCCACGTCCACAGTCTTGACGAAGAGGGCATTGTAGCTGCTCCTGCCCGTAAGCGCCATCGCGCCCTTCAGCGACATGAAGAGGCTGTCGTCAACCGAGACAAGCGCGGACGTTCCGTAGGGCTCAAGGACGCCTACAACCTGGATAGTCTTCCTAACAGGGTTCACAAGCCCGATCTCAACTGTTGCGGACTGCCCCACCGCGACCATGGGGTATGTGAGGTCTTGGGGCTGCCTCACGGAGGACCCGACCGTGACCTCTGAGTAGCTCAGTGACTGGTAGAGCCTGCCTTCAGCGTACTTCACATCGCTTATCAGTATCTCGAACTCTGCACTGTCGACGCCCACGAGCGTGAAGAGGCGCGACGTCCCTCCGCCGTACACCCTCACCGGCGCAGTCACTACGGGCACCACATACTCGACCCCCGGTATCTGCAGGATCTTGTTCACGTCGGTCTGCGTCAGGACCACCGCGCCCGACGCTGGCCTGATGCTGATCGTGTTGGGCCCGAGCTTGTTCACCTGGTCGATGATGCTGGACTGTATCCCCTCCGTCTGGGAAACTAGCGCGATCACAGCCGCGGTGCCCACCATTATCCCAAGTATCGTGAGCGCCGCCCTGAGCTTGCGCTGCTTTATGCCGCGCAGGCCCCATCTTAGGATGTCGGAGGATTTCATTGGTCGCTACCACGCTTCCTCCGCTTAATGAATATGGCTGCAACCGCGATCGCAACCGCCGCTGCGAGCAGATACGGCCAATAGGCGCCCAGGAAGGCGGAATACGCAGGCTCGGATGGCTGCGAAGCGCCGTTGTTAGCCTCTGCCACCTTAATATTCAGGGGGACCAGGAGGAAAGATTCTTGGATCTGGCCGAGGCTGTCCTTGTAGGTGTATGAGAGGTTCAGGGTGTAAGCCCCGGATGTGACGTTCTCGCCCAACATGCTCAGGGTGAACGATGAGGGCACGTCCACAGCAATGTCTCCGATGAATATCCTGTCGCTCGAGGTCGGCCTAATTGCGCCGTTCCCCGATGGCGAGAGGATGGCGCTCTTGGCTGGCGCGGATCCGATGTTTATCATCGTGACCGAGACCGAGAATGGCTTGCCCTGGGAGATGTTCTGCGGGAATGTCGAGGTCTCGAGGACCACGAGGTTCACCTCCCCCTTGACCAGGATTCCGAGCTGCTTTGTCTCCTGCCTGGACCTAGAGAGGGAGTCTGTGTAGTATACTGAAGTGGAAAGCGAGGTTATTGATCCCGATGCGGAGGCCGGGACGTAAACGTTCAAATTGATTGCCTTCTCCTCGCCTGGCGCCATGCTCCCGAGCACCCATGTCCCGTCGCTGCCGATGAGCGCGAGCGAAGAGGAAGATGGGATTGAGATCGACCCGGACGTGGCCTGCGAGAGCCCGATGCCCAAGACGACCCCGCTCGCCTGCCCAGCGCCCACATTTTTCACCCTAATCTCAAGCGCGTTCACCCTGCCAGCCACAAGCTCCTGCGTGCTGAGCTGGATGCTGAAGCTCGTCGCCTCCGAGGGCGCCGGGAGTGCCCTTGTTCCGGCGTACCTTGTCTCCTGCACGTATGTAAAGCCGTCAGTGTAGGCGAGCTGGACGGGGAAGAGGAAGACTGAGCCCGCGGTCGAGGGGAGGGCATAGAGCGTGACGGGTATCTCAACGGTCCCGTTCGCTGCAATCGAGTCGATTATCCACCTCCCCGAACTGTCGTATATGATGAACTGGGAGGATCCTTGGACGGTTCCCGTAGGGGTTGAGGTGAGCGCCGTCAGGAGCGAAGATGTGCCTGCCTGCGAGGTCCCCGCGCCGCTGCCGGGGTATCCCAAAGAGACAGAGATGTTGGTCGCGCCCCTCTTCCCGACATTGTCTATCACCAAAGTGAGAGTGTTGTTCTGCCCGGGGCTGAGCTCGCCTGGCACGATTCTTGGCACCAGCGTCGCCGAGTCCAAGTCCTTGTTGGAGACGCTGAAGCCGACAGATCGGGTAACGGATGTGGTGGCGACCGAGCTCTCGTTCCTGTAGCTGATTGTGAAGGAGATCTGGATTATCTGCCCGACTGCAGACGGGGAGACGTATACAGTCATGTTGAATTGAGCCTCCTCGCCCGGCTCGATCGCTGACAGGTTGTACCTGCCGTCCCCTCCGACGATCATGAGCAGGTTCCCGCCGGTGAGCGAGGTCCCTATGGATGCAGATGCCACCACCTCGTTTGCGGTGTTGTTGCCTGTGTTCCCCACCGTGAATCTTATGGTGTTCTCAGCCCCAGCGACTAGCGCCTGCGTGTCAGACCTGAGCGTTATGTTGACTGCGCACTCCGCAGTCGGGAAAAGAGGCATGATTAGCGCAAACACGAGCAGGATTGCCAAAGCGGGCTTCAGCCAATTCAAACGCGGCACGGCGATCGCACCGCAATATTGTTGATGGAGACTTCTTTTATACTTGCTACTTCGCAACTCTGACCTCCTCCTTCTCAATCTTCCCGTCCCTGAAGAACCATGTCCTGTCACAGTACGATGTTAGCTCGAGGTTGTGCGTGACCATCACAATCGTGACCCCCTTCTCCTCGTTGAGCCTCCTGAGGATCTCCATTATCTCATGGCTAGATTTGGAGTCGAGGTTCCCCGTGGGCTCATCCGCAAGAATTATCTGCGGCTCGTTGGCGAGTGCCCTCGCGATGGCCACCCTCTGCTGCTGGCCCCCGCTGAGCATCGCCGGGCGATTCTTCTCGAAGCCCTTGAGCCCGACCATCTCGAGGAGTTCGTACGATCGCCTGCGCCTCTCTTCTGGGGGGACTCCGGCTGCGATGAGCGGCGTCTCGACGTTCTCTGCCGCGCTCATGTAAGACAGGAGGTTGAATGTCTGGAAGACGAATCCGAGCTTCCTGTTCCTGAGCTCAGCGAGCTTTTTGTCGTTCAGCTTCGAGATCTCGATCCCGTCTATAATCATCCTCCCCTTTGTGGGCCTGTCGAGGGCGCCCATGAGGTTCAAAAGGGTGGACTTCCCACTGCCCGATGGCCCGACTATGGCGATATACTCGCCCTTTTTGACGCTGAAGCTGACGCCGCGGAGAGCAGGGTAGTCGATCTGCCCGAGCCGGTAAACCTTCCAAAGGTCATCCGCGACCATGACTTCCGCAGAGCCGGCCCCAGGCGTGTTCAATGAGATAAACCACCAAAACAGCTTTTTTGTTATTGAATAGAACCATCCTCATCAGTATATAAGGAATGCTTTGCGCCGACTGTGAAAAAAGCCCAGCGGGCAGCAGAAGGAGGTCAGGATGGCGGGGGCAAAGGCAAATGTTGATCTCCAGGGGGAATAGGAAAGAAAGGCGGATGGGGCTGAGTTCAAAGACAAGCAAGGTATCTGCATTACGAGCGAAATTGCAGGAAGGAGCGAAAGTCAGGAAGGATAAGGATATTATATTGTACATAAGACCTTCTTAACGGTGGTATTTTTTGCCCGGAGATTTTGATACAGGCGCAGGAGATGCAAGGGAAGAAAGAGGCAACCGCATCTGGAAAAATTCGTTCGTCGATCCTTCCGCCTCGCTCAGCGAGGGCACCATTCTCGACGGCGACTTCATCTATGTAGCCCCCTTCGTGGAGACTAAAGGCGAGGTTTCGATAGGGGGCGGATCGAATCTCCAGGACGGGGTGAGGGTCGAAGGGCCCGCTGAGATCGGTTCGCTCGTGAGCCTTGCGCACAGGGCAGAGATAATCGCCTCCAGGATAGGCGACTTTTCGTTCGTCGGGTTCAATGCCAAAGTTGCACGTTCAGTTGTGAAGGCGGGCTGCTTCATCGGGCATGGGGCAAGGATAGAGGGGATGGTCCTCGAGGAGGGGTCCTATGTCCCGCCAGGGGGTACAGGATCAGCCGGGAGCGTGGACGAGGCGCTTACGGCTTTCAAGGAGGAGGTTCTCGAGGTGAATGCAGAGCTCGCGCTTGGGTACGTGGACCTTTTTAGTGATCTGGACGGCAAGTTTGGGATGGTCTCCCCCTCTCCTAAGACAGGCTGGAGCGACCACCCCGCGATCCCTAAGGCGGACAAGGTCACCATCAAAGGAAAGGCGAGGATAATAGGTTATGTCGAGTTCAAGGGGCGAGCCGAGGTCGGAGACAGGGCGTCGATCAGGGGCGATGAGGGGTTCCCCCTGGTGATAGGCGACGGCACCAGGATAGGCAGCGGCGTGGTCTTCCATTCGCTGAAGGGGCACGGGATCGAGGTCGGAACTGGTGCAACCATTGGGGATTGCACAGTCGTCCACGGGCCTGCGAAGATAGGCGACGGGGCTAGGATAGGGCGCGGCTGCACCCTCCTGAAATGCGAGATTGATGATGGGGTGGAGGTTGAAGACGGGACTCTGCTCATTGAGAGGAGGGCGACCAAGAAGGGGATAATTAGCCTAAAGAAATGAGGGCATAATGGGCGATAAAAAAGCGGGATGAGGAGACAATTTGGACTGGTTCTCTATTCTGATTGAATCCCTCCAAGGCTACGGGTACGCAGGTGCGCTCCTGATAGCCTTCTTCGGGAACCTGGTGCCGTTCCTCCCCGTCCCGTTCCTGATACCCATCTTCATCATCTCCGGGGTCTTGGATCCGCTCCCTCTTGGGCTTGCCGTCGGGGCAGGCGCCACATTCGGCAAGTGCGTGGCTTATGCTGTGGGTAGGGGAGGGGCGGCTTTCCTCGGGGAAAAGAAGAAGGAGGAGCTGAGGTGCTTCAGCAGGGCATTGGGTAAGTATGGCGACCTGGCAATATTCATATTCTCGGCTTTCCCGCTCCCGGACGACGTTATTGCCATACCTTTCGGGATAGCGAGGTACAACTTCAAGCGCTTCTTCGTGATGCTGCTCTTGGGGAAGCTCTTCCTCGGGCTCCTGGTAGCTTTCTCGGGGCATTACTCATTCGAGATAATAATCGGGTACTTAGGTAATGGTAACGTGCTTTACGGGGTTCTCGCTTCGGTTGTGCTTGTGGTCCTGATTACTGCAATCATACTGAGGATAAACTGGATCGAGGCAGTCGACTACACTCAGAAGCATGGGTTGCTGGCATACGCCAGGATGCTGATCAATAGGGCGTTGAGTCGCATCGCAGGCAAGTGATCCTTGGGAAGCCCGTTAATCGGATAGACATGTGCACGATCCAACAGATCATTCAGCCCCCGGTTTAGCTTTGGCTGAAAGCCCGTGCCTTCATGTCATAAGAGAAGTCAGAGCAGACTTACTTTGTTTTTTGGTTGCCTTGACCCAGTTCGCCTATCGCATTGGACCATCCTGTTATCAACCCGACTTCTGTCTGGCAAGCTGCTTGGCCTTACTCAACGCTTCGGCTAGAACCGAGACCGTGCCCTCGGTCGCCTCGTGTCTCAGCCCCAGCTCTTCAGCAAAAGTCTTCGAAAGAGCCTCATATCGCTCCCGACTCCCTACTCCAGTGTCAACAAACAAAGCCCGGGAGTACCCATCGAAGAGCCTTCTGATGAACCACATCTTGTCGTACCTCTGGAACTTCGGACTGTCGAGGCGGAGCCCCTTCATCATCCCCTCCATTCCACGCTCTGCGAAGAAAGGGGTGACGAAGAATGTGCCGGCGCACTTTCTCCTCTCCGCCTCATATCTGGGAGGCGTGAGTAGCGTGGCAATGCAGTCGTCGCAATCGAGCCTCAAGGCAGGCACTCTGAGCTCCCCTGAGATGCCCTTCAGCGACTGGCAGATCCCATAGCCAATGAACACCGCGTCCACGCGCCCTTCGAGCGAGTTCACTTTCTCTGTTATCGCCCTCCTCAAAGTCTCAGGGTATGCGTGAAGCCCAAAGTCGAGGTATTCTTTGTGGACCACATCAGGGTCACCGCCCGTGACCATCTCCAATTCCTTCCTAAATGCCTCGCAGGCGACAATCCCCAAGCGCATAAGCCTGTACTGCCCTCCGGCCACTAAGACAAGTAATTGGTCACAGGCATATATCTGGATCCGCACTCTAATGCCTGCGCATGCCGAATTGCCTAACAGCCTTACAACTAACGCTCGGGTTGCCTCTCCGCCCCGCCAGGAACCACAGTGCCCTGCTCAGCATGCAAAGCCGCTGAAACGATCGTTTTTAAGTGCAGCCCAACAAAGAATAGGGCGGCGGTCTGCATGAAAGTAACGCTGCTCTCGCATACACCTGATCCTGAGCGCGTGGCTGCGGCTGCAGCCAGGCAGTGCTACTCCAAGTTCAGCGCAGCCAAGGCGTACTCGGGTCTCTCCCAGGACGACATAGGGCGCCTCCTCAGGAAGATAATCGCGAGCGGTCACCTCTCCGTCCTCGAGCACGCAAGCTTCACTTTTGTCATCGACGGGATCTCAAGGGCTTGCAGCCACCAGCTGGTGAGGCACAGGATAGCCTCGTATTCGCAGCAGAGCCAGCGGTATGTCAAGCTCGACGAGCTCGAGTTCATCGTCCCCGACAGCATCGCAAAGGATGCAGAAGCGCAAAGGATCTTCTCCAAAGGGCTCGAGATGTGCAGGGAGGCATACAGGAGCCTGCTGGCGAAAGGGATCCCTGCGGAGGACGCGCGCTACATACTCCCCCAGGCTTCGCCCACTAAGATAGTTGTCACGATGAACGCGAGATCGCTCCTCAACTTCTTCGAGCTCAGGTGCTGCCTCTCAGCCCAGTGGGAGATAAGGAGGGTAGCAGAGGACATGCTAGCGCTGGTGAAGGGGGTCGCGCCAACGATCTTCGAGAACGCCGGGCCTTTCTGCGTCTCCAAGAGGATCTGCCCTGAGAAGAAGTACGACTGCCCGAAGTGGGTCGAGCTCTACAAGAAAGGTTCGCGGGCAGGCGAAACTGGAGGATCCAAGTCTATTTAGACTACTAATCCACAGGAATAGACGACATCAACAGAATGCAACATAGCAAATTATATATAAATCAAATTGTACAAAATAAATACATAATTAATTAACTAATAGGA
>MAGV01000078.1:0-3796 GCA_001717015.1 Candidatus Methanosuratincola petrocarbonis (ex Vanwonterghem et al. 2016)
TCGAGAGCTACGACTGTTCTGGGGAGGTGCCGATCGGTGTCAATTTTGAGGACATGAAGAATGTGATGAGGAGAGCGGGCTCAAACGAGAAGCTAGAGATCGAAAAAGGCGAGGACGAGGCTAGGCTAAAGATGAGGCTTAGGGGCAAGACGACGAGGACCTTCTCATTGCCGCTTCTTGACACCGGAAAGGAAGAGCTGTCGGTACCGCGGATTCCGTTCAACGTCACAGTAAAGGCACCTGCTTCCACGATCACGGAGGCTATCAAGGACGCAGAGGTAGTGAGCGACTTTGTCCGTATGGCGGTCGAAGGAAACCAGATGAAGATCACCGCAAGCGGAGACAGGGGAGAGGTCGAGATCGTGATTACCAAGGAGAGCGGGGAGCTGCTTTCCGTCGAGGTCAAGGAGCCCTCACAGGCGCTGTACAGCCTGAACTACCTCAGCAAGATGATGACTGCTGCATCGTTGGCTGAGATAGTGGCGATCATGTTCTCCAAGGATATGCCGTTGAGGCTGGACTTCAACCTCTCCAGCGGAGGCAAGATAGTCTACTACCTGGCCCCGAGGATGGAATCGGAGTAGCCAGAGTCAATAGATGAGCCTGATGCTGACCAAGGAAGACCTTGCCAAATACCCATTTCTTAAACAATCAGCAGCATATGTCGAGAGCATGCAGCTGGATCTAGGCGATCTCGCAGCTGAGGAGTACTCGGGCATCCTCCGTAAGGCGTTGACGAGGATAAAGGACAGCATAGACAGGAACATAAGGCCGGTCGATCTTTCTGACCCGGAGTCTGAGATAATCTCATATCCGCTCTCACTTGCACTGGTGTACGGAAGCAAGTCCAACTGGCTTATAAACAGGTTCGCCACGATTGAGGCCAAACGGGTCGAGGAGGAGCTCAGGAGTGAGCCGGGGGACAAGATACTAGAGATCGCGAAGTCTGGTTTTTCTTGGGATATCGAGCCCGCTAATCTAAAGCTCGAGTGGGAAGAGCTCTCCTTCAGCATCCCTCTCCAGCCCTACCTTGAGGCGGCCTCCGGCTTCAATGACCCCCACTGGAAGCTGATCAACAGGTACGTAAAAGGGGGGCGCGTCTTCCTCAATACCGGAAGCCTTGCCCGGCTCATTTCGGAGGGCTTCAAGGTCAAGATCATCAGGAGGGCTTCCGAGAGGGAGCTGCACAATTTTCGGATTCCCGATGCACTCGCCCCTTACCTGGACGAAATACTGGGGTATGCACAAGAGAATATGCAGTTTGACGAGGAGCTGCCCAAGGGTCTTGTCAGCGATGCCAGGCCGCCCTGCATAGTTGCTATAATGGAAGACGTCAAGGCTGGGAAAAGCCTCTCGCACATGGCCAGATTCGCGCTTACCACATTCATGGTAAATGTTGGCGAGAGCGTTGATGAAGTGCTCAAGCTGTTTGGTAATGTTGCGGACTTTGACGAGGGGAAGGCCAGGTACCAGATCGAGCACATAGCAGGGTTGATCGGATCGAGGACAAAGTACAAACCTCCGAAATGCGACGTGCTCAGATCCTTCGGCCTATGCGTCGGCATGGACGAGTTCTGCAGAGATGCCAAGCATCCTCTCAACTACTACAGGAGGAAACTCAAGAGAATGAGCGGATCTGGAGGCAAAACTGGTGCACGAGATCGTAAGAAAGGAGTTTAGCGGTTACTATTCAGGACTGAGGGCAGAGGATCTCGAGGTACCGGATATGCCGCAGAGGGAGTTTGCATTTCTCCAGTTCGGCGGCGAGGTAATGATCAGGCACATGAAGTTCCTCGATCCCTCATCGCTAAAAGAGTATATCGTGGAGAACACGCCTGCACACATTTACCATTCCTCGGCTTATTACAAGATGCCCGAGGCGACGGACATGAGTGAAAAGGGATGGCTCGGGGCGGATCTTGTGTTCGATGTTGATTCGGATCACATTAGGACAAAGTGTAAGGAGAGGCATGACCGGTGGCGTTGCATGGAGTGCGGGAGGGACGGGACTGGGTTCCCCCCTGAGAGCTGCCCGAATTGCGGGATGAAGAAGATCGACACGCGGACCTGGATCTGCGAAGATTGCCTTGAGGCCGCGAAGAAGGAGGTAATAAATATTATCGACGAGTACCTCGTCCCAGACTTTGGGGTCTCGGGATCCGATTTCGAGGTATTCTTCTCTGGTCACAGGGGTTACCACATACATGTGAGGGGGCAGACGTTCCGCATGCTCTCAGGAGACGGGAGGAGGGAGATTGCTGACTACGTCAGGGGCATTGGGCTCGACATAAGGTCGCACGGATTCAGGGAAACCAAAAATGGGATCCTCATAGGCCCAGATATGAAGGATGGCGGCTGGAGGGGGAGGGTTGCAAGGGCTGTCTACGAATTCGTCAACAGGGCCTCACTCGAGGATCTGAAAGAGGCGGTCGCCCCGAGCGTGGCGAAGAGCCTATTCGAGAACAAGGAGAAGTTCCTGAAGAGCATAGCTTCCGACCCGCCCTATTGGGGTGGGCTGAAGGGGTACACGCTTGAGAGCCTCGAAAAGTTAGCGATCGCCTCGATCAAGGATCTCATTTGCAACATAGACGAGAGGGTCACTATCGACTCGAAGAGGCTGATAAGGTGCCCTAACAGCCTCCACGGGAAGTCGGGGCTCAGGACGCTCCGTGTGGACTACAGCGGCATCGACAATTTCGACCCGTTGAAGGAGGCTGTCGCATTCAGGCAGGGTAGCATAAGGATATATGTTAAAGAATCCCCCCGTGTAAGGATAGGGGACGAAGAGCTGGGACCTCTTAAGGACAAAACACTCGAGGTTCCGCTGGCGCTCGGACTGTACCTCATCTGCAGGGGGGCAGCCGAACCGAGGTGACAGAGTTGTACAGGAGAATACTGGACTTCTGGGTAGCAGAGAGGGAGAGCCAGGAGCTACAGAAGCTCCCAGACGGTTTCATTGACGAGGTTAACAAGTACCTAGAGGACCTCGGCGGGGGCGCGGATGGGGTGAGGGGAAGACTAATGCAGGAGGAGCTGAAGAGGGTCAAGAATGCGCTTGCTGAGTTCAGGCTACTCAGGAAGTCCAAGATATGCAGGGACTTTCTTACGGGGTCCCTCGATCTTGGGAAGCTTCTCGAGGACGAGAAGGGGTTCTTCAAGGAAAAGATCCCCGAAAAGGTCCCTGCCGAAGGTACGAAAAAGATATTAGCCAGATTGCTTGGAGATGTTCCACCGTTCGTAGGGGTAGATTTAAAAACATACGGCCCCTATAAGACCGAGGATGTTGCGCTGCTTCCAGCGCAGAACGCTGAAGCCCTCATCAAGAGGGGGATCGCAGCAGAGATCAAGAGGTAATCGAGATGAAGGCACCAAAAGAGATAAACACGTACTGCCCGAGGTGTAAGGCTTACACTGCCCACAGCGTTACCCTTTACAAGAAGGGCAAGGAGAGGGCGCTGGCAGAGGGCACAAGGCGGTACGAGAGGAAGAAGCTTGGCTACGGCAGCTCCAGGAAGCCAGTCCAGAAGAGGACAGCCAAGACGACCAAGAAGCTGAGCCTCAAGCTTAAGTGCAAGAAGTGCGGCTACCAGAACCAGAGGAAAGGAATCAGGCTCAAGAAGCTGGAGATAGTCTGAGGTGCATGAAATGAAGAGGAAAGAGATGCTCACGCCTGTGCCGAGAAGCAAGTTCTATATGGTCCAGTGCCCCGAGTGTGGGAACGAACAGACGGTATTCTCGCACGTCGCCACCGTTGTGAAGTGCAACATTTGCGGGAAGGACCTGGCACTGCCGACCG
>MAGV01000078.1:3822-24708 GCA_001717015.1 Candidatus Methanosuratincola petrocarbonis (ex Vanwonterghem et al. 2016)
AGCGAAATCCTCTCTGACAAGGTCAGGGAGATAAGCTAGAAGCTCACCATTTTTTCCTCAGGGGCATTCTTGTGCCCCTGGAGCTTTTGGGATAAACTTATAACTTGTCGTTCAATATGCTTACTTCAAGTTGAAGATCAAGCTCACCCGTCAATCGATTAAAGGTGTTTAGTGATGGTTCTCAGGAAGAAGGAATACCCGGAGATCGGGGAGTTCGTAATCGCGACCGCCGTGAGGCTTCAGGAGCACGGTGTTTACGTGAGCCTGGACGAGTACGGCAAGAACGGCTATGTCCCAATAGGCGAGGTCGCCTCGACATGGGTCAAGAACATAAAGGACTTTGTAAAGGAAGGGCAAAAACTCGTCCTCAAGGTGATCAGGATCGACGAGAGGAAGGGGCACATCGACCTTTCCCTCAGGAAGGTGACCGAGAGGGAGAAGAAGGAGAAGCTGATCCAGTGGAAGAAGTCGAAGAAGGCTGAAAAGATCCTGGAAATGGCAGCCAAGAAGCTTGGCAAGGAGCTCCAGGAAGCGGTCAAACTGGTCGGCATCCCCCTCGAGGACAGGTACGGCGATCTGTACACCGCGCTCGAGCAGCTAGTCCAGAGGGGACCGAAGGCGGTCTTTGAGGCGGGCATAGGCGAAGAGTGGGCAAACGCGCTCTATGATGCTTCAAAGGACCACATAGAGGCGCCGATGGTTCAAATAACAGGCGAGGTAAAGCTTGCAACGAACAGGCCAGAGGGGGTCGAGGACATCAAGAAGGCGCTCAACGAAGGGATAAAGGCGGTCGATCCGAAGGTGGCAAAAGTAGAGATTTACACGCTCGGCGCCCCCAGGTATAGAATAGAAATCTCTGCAAAGGACTACAGGGTTGCCGAGGAGCAGATGAAGGCAGCGGTCGAGGCAATAATAAACAACTTCAGGAAGTCCGGCGGGACTGCAGAATTCGTCCGTTAGGGGTTTGGGCAGATGAAGGGGATGCTCAGGAAGTGCACCTCGTGCGGCACTTACACGCTGAGGCAGGACTCCTGCCCACGGTGCGGCGGGGGGCTCAAGATCCCGCATCCAGCAAAGTTCTCCCCCCACGACAGATACAGCAGGTTCAGATTGGCCCTGAAGGAAATTGACGGGAAGGAAAAAGGAGAATAGAAGGAAAAGAATGGGTAATAGTCAGGGCGGAGTTGCCCCATCGTCTGACAAGACGGAGGCTATCACGGGTAATTGATCTTGTATACCATCACCCATCCGTTGCTCGGAGAGATGTAGACAAGCTGGTAGTTCTGCGGGGCAGATATACTAATCCCTAGAGTCTGGTTGTACGCCTCCCTGTACGGGTAGAACAGCAGCTGGTACAGCGTGGTATTAGCAGCCTTCGGCCCGGCTGGCATGGGGTAGCTGTAAAGGGTGCCACCCAAGTTTATCGTCACAGGAGAGATGTAGTCAGAAGAGTTGTAGCCCGCCCAGACCATCATAGCGGTGGACTTCTCGAAGTCTCCAAGTATGTACCATGGGGGGAGGGCGAGTGGCGGGTTTGTGGATACTAGCGTGAAGGGCTCATAGACCACTACATACGAGACGTTCATCGCCCGGAAGATCTCGAGCGAAACGGACTCGTTGTTGAGGAAGGCTTTGGCCACCTGGACGATCTGGGTCCCGTTGATAGTGGCGTTGTCGTCGATCACGGATTTGTTGGCCATGACATTTATCCAGTATCCATAGTCCCACCAGCACCCGACAATCGCGTCCTGAGGCAGGTTGTCCCTCATCCAGGCGAGCGCCTCTATCCAGTCCGGGATCTCCTGGCGAATCCCTGTTGAGGCCGAGACTATCATTGCCGGGCGATCCGCAGACCTGATCCCAGGGGAGTCCGCAACAACCGGGACCAATGTGACTGCGATGAGGGCAATAGTGAAGAACCCGTAGTATTTGCTGAGCAGGGAGGCCTTGCTCTTACGGTCCAGCTCGTGCTTCAAAACTGGGCGAACCGTTGCGATTATGGAGCTTAGGGCATACCCCGAGACAATCGCTACGGCTGGTGCGACGAGTATCAGCAGGCGGACGAAGGATCCGGCGCCGTAGAGGGAGGTGACGGCAAGGAGTGTTATGAACACAGCCTCGTCGCTGAGTCGCCTCAATGCGTACAGGATCCCCACAGGCAGCAGGAATATCAAGGAGCGGTACGTCGAGAAGAACTGCGACCAGGTGGACGGGAATTGCTCCCCCACTGTCCTGACGCCCTCGTCTATGCGCGAGAATGGGTTCACGATCGCTAAGAACTTACCGGTAATATCTCCGAACACTCCTGAGAGCGTGAGTGCGCCGACCACGACCAGGATCGAGGCAACGACGCCGATTGTGAACTTTGTGCGCTTCGCAGGATCCGGGATCTCCTCGGCGAACGTCCTAATTATGCAGACGAGGAATGCTACGTAGGCGCCTATGGTATAGGGGGAAATGAGGGTGGAGAAGCCGTAAGCAGGGGTCGCCGCGACGGCGAATAGCGTTATCGAGGAGACGATTGCGAACGAGGCGGTCATGCGCCTGCTCCACCTCCCCAGCAGCACCATTATGACCACATAGAGCGCGAGGAAGTTGATCGTATAGAGGAATGCCCTCCACGAGATAGCCATCAGGGCAAGCCCGAGCCCGGAGACCACGGCGTAAGGGACGGTCCTACTCCGGAGCGACTTGACGAAGAAGATGAGGGCTACGAGCATCCCGATCATCCCGACGGACTCGGTATCGAAAAAGCCGAGGGAGGTCCGTTGGATGGCAGTGGAGTCGATTGCCAAGATCAGCGAGGTGAGAAGCCCTACCCCCCTGTTTACCAGCTCTTTCCCGAGGAAGTAGCCCAAGAGAATTATTACGCCGCCGGCGAAGACTGGGAAGAAGACGACCACATCAAAGAGCGGGACGCTTATGCCGAGGAAGTTCAGCAGCAGGTACACGGCGGCGCCTGCAAATGGTACCCCCGGCAGCCCGGCCGTGGACTGGTCGGTCCCCCAAGGCGCCCACCTCGTGGGGTCGAACCAGGTGTACCATGCGCTGAAGCCGTTCTCGACGATGTACTGTGCCCCCTTATACTGGATGTATGGGTCGAATTCATCGAGGTAAATCCCCCATTTTATGGGCAGTAACCGTATGGCAACGCCGAATGCGATTAATGCGATCAGTGAGATATAGACTAGGAGGTCGTCTATTCCTAACTTGGAGCCCCTCATAGGGGAGTTTGCCTGACGGCTCATTGTCGATATCACCAAAACAATTGACCTTAGCCCGGGAACAATTTAAACCCTATGGTGTTGGATCCAGATCAAGCCCCGCGGAGAGCCAGGGTATCAAGGAAAGGGTTAATATCGAAGCGGCTAAAGATTTCAGGTATCTGGGGTAGACGGCATGTCGCGCATAGGCAAGATGCCAAAGGACTACAAGTCAAAGGCGGTGGAGGAAGGGGTTTTCGCGTACTGGCAGGGCAGGGGGATCGAGGAGAAGGTGAGGGAGGCGGGCCAAGGGAAGTTTTACTTCTTGGACGGCCCACCGTATGTTACGAACCCGATACATGTCGGGACGGCATGGAACAAGATACTCAAGGACGCATACATCAGATTCTACAGGATGAAAGGCTTCAGGGTGAGGGACCAGCCCGGTTTTGACATGCACGGTCTACCCATAGAAGTGATGGTTGAGAAGAAGATCGGCATAAAGAGCAAGAAAGAGATAGAGACGATGGGGATAGAGAACTTCATAAAGGCATGCAAGTCGTTTGCCCTCGAGAACCTCCAGATCGCGACCAGGCAGTTCAAGAACCTCGGGGTCTGGATGGACTGGGACGCCCCCTACAGAACCCTCGACGATCACTACATCGAATCGGTCTGGGCGATGCTCAAGAGGGCAGACGAGAGGAAACTTCTCGGGAAGGGCAAGAAGGTCGTCCACTGGTGCCCGAGGTGCGAGACAGTACTTGCAGGATACGAGGCCACGGATGAGTACCGGGAGCTTGAAGAGGAGTCCATCTATGTCAAGTTCAAGGTCGAGGGGAAGGACAACGAGTACATACTGATCTGGACCNGCCGACGGCCCGGTGTCGGTGCTCATCTGGACCACGACGCCGTGGACGCTGCCGGCGAACGCCGCCGTGATGGTACACCCCGATTTCATGTATGTGCGCGCAAGGTCCGGAGGGGAGACATACATTCTTGCGGAGGCCAGGCTAGACCACGTGTTCTCTGACACGGGGAGGACATACGAGGTCGTAGAAAGGTTCCCAGGCTCGTACCTGAGGGGGCTCAGATACAGGGCACCCCTACTAGAAGAGGTGCCTGAGCAGTCAAAGCTGAGCCCTGCGCACTTCGTTGTGCTCAGCGACCAGTTCGTCACGCTGGAGGAAGGCACTGGCTGTGTCCACACCGCGCCGGGTCATGGGGAGGAGGACCACACTGTCGGAGAGGAATACGGGCTGCCGGACTTCTGCCCTGTGGACGAGCGCGGGCTCTTCACGGAAGATGCCGGGAAGTACGCCGGAAAGAACGTCAGGGAGACCAACAGCGAGATAATCGAGGATCTCAAGTCGAAGGGCCTGCTATTCAAGACGGAGAAGACGAAGCACAGGTACCCTCACTGCTGGAGGTGCAAGACCCCCCTGATCCTCAGGACTGCCTCGCAGTGGTTCATCAGAGTCACAGACCTCAAGGAGCGCCTACTCGAAGAGAACGAGAAGGTCGAGTGGATACCGGACTGGGCAGGAAAGGCAAGGTTCGGCAACTGGATAAAGAACGCGAAGGACTGGGTGATATCAAGGCAGAGGTACTGGGGCATACCGCTCCCGATCTGGGTCTGCAACTCCTGCGGCAAGCACCGCGTCATCGGTTCAATAGACGAGCTCAGGGAGAACGCCCCGGGATCCGGCGAAATTGAGCCCCACCGCCCGTGGGTGGACAGGATAAAGCTAAGGTGCGAATGCGGCGGGGAGATGCAAAGGGTACCGGATGTCGCGGACGTCTGGATGGATTCCGGATCTGCCTCGTTTGCATGCCTAGGCTACCCGAAGAGCCGAGAGAGCTTTGAGAAGTGGTGGCCCGCGGACCTGATCCTAGAGGGTCAGGACCAGACGAGAGGCTGGTTCTACACGCTCATGGTCTGCAGCGTCGTGCTCTTCAACGAAGCGCCGTACAAGAGGGTCCTAATGCACGGATTCACGACAGCCCAGGACGGCCGGGCGATGCACAAGTCCCTCGGAAACGTCGTCTTCCCCGAGGAAGTAATAGAGAAGTTCGGAAGGGACACGCTCAGATGGTACGAGCTAGGGTGCACTACATGGGAGGATCTCAAGTTTACTTGGAAGTCGATAGAGGAGACCGCACGATTCCTCAACATCCTCTGGAGCACGTATTACTTCGCCAGCCTTTACATGAACCTTGACAATTTTGACCCCGGAAAGCATACGATCGGCGGCGTGGAGAAGCACCTGAGGCTGGAGGACAGGTGGATAATCTCAAAGCTCGAGGGTCTGATCAATCGGGTAACCGAGGCGATGGCGGGGTGCAGGGTCTTCGATGCGGTGAGGGATCTCGAGGAGTTCATGAGAGACGACGTCAGCAGATGGTACATTAAACTGGTCAGGAGGAGGACTTGGACGGAGGAGGAGGATCCGGACAAGATAGCCGCATACGCCACCCTCAGCCATGTCCTCCTGAATTACCTGAAACTGACCGCGCCGATAGTCCCCTTCATGTCGGAGGAGATCTACAGGAATGTCTTCGCTGGGCTCGAGGGGATGCCGGAGAGCGTCCATATGCTCAAGTGGCCCACCCCGTCCGAGGAGAGGATGGACCGCAAGCTGGAGGAGGAGATGAAGGTGGTCAAGGAGGTAATAGAGGCTTCATTCAGCGCAAGGCAGGCAGCCAGGATAAAGACGAGGATGCCCCTCCTCAGGATGAAGGTCGTGACTGGGAGCGGATCTGTGAAGGCAGCGGTCGAGAGGATGAGGGGGGTCATCGAGGACCAGGCGAACGTGAAGGAAGTGGAAGTGATAACCCCCGAGGAGGGGTGGAGGATGAAGGATGTGATCCTGATCCCCAACAGGTCGATCCTCGGCCCGGTCTTCAGGGAGAAGAGCGGGTTGGTTGCGCATGCAATCACCACCCTCAACGGGAAGGAGGCTTTGGAGGCATTCGAGAGGGGTGAGACCGTCTGGGTGGAGGTTGAGGGCCTGGGGAGGGTAGAGGTAAGGAAGGACTATGTGAACGTCCAAGAGAAACTACCAGAAAACTACAGGAGCGAGAAGTGCAGGCACGGGGAGATCTTCATCGATACCACAAGGAGCGATGAGCTGCTTGCCGAGGGGCTCGCCAGGGATGTTGTGAGAAGGATCCAGGAGATGAGAAAGCGCGCCGATCTAAACGTGGAAGACCACATCAGAGCGTTTGTGGCGGTGCCGTCAGAGGATGTGAGAAGGGCGCTCGAGAGCAGGGCCGCGGAGATTGCTGGGGAGGTCAGAGCAAAGGAGCTCAGGATATCGCTGCAGGAACCGGATTTTGGCGCCCCCGAGGCATGGGAGATCGATGGGGAGAAGTACATCATAAGTATTGAGAAGGTCTAGACGCTGAGCGAGCCCCGTACGGTCATAGGGGGCAAACACATGGTGCCTGGGATCAGGAGGGCGGGGCTAATCGTCAACCCCGTGGCAGGGATGGGGGGAGCTGTCGGGCTGAAGGGTACGGACGGCATGGTCGAGAAGGCCATCCAGCTCGGCGCCGCCCAAGTGTCAATCGGCAGGGCAGCGAGGTTCCTGGAGAAATTGAAGCCATTGGGAGGGGCGATTGATTTCTTGACGTGTCCTGGCGAGATGGGGGAGGATGCGTTCAGGAGGGCAGACCTACCATTCCGGATGGTGCAGGGAATGGAGAGGAAGCAAAGGACGACGAACGAAGACACCAAGCTGGCAGCTGCCAAGATTCTCGAGGACGGGGTCGAGGTGATCGCATTCTGCGGCGGGGACGGGACGGCAAGGGATATATTCGACACAGTGGGGGGCGAGGTCCCGGTCATAGGAATCCCTGCTGGAGTCAAGATGCACAGCGGGGTCTTCGCTGTGAGTCCCGAGGCCGCCGCCTGGATCCTCGTAAGGTTCCTTTGGGGGGAGCTCCCTCTGAAGGAGGCTGAGGTCGCAGACGTGGACGAGGAAGCTTTCAGGCAGGGGAGAGTCTCATCAAGGATATACGGGTATATGAGCGTCCCCTATGACCCAGAGAGGGTGCAGGGCATGAAGGTTTCATCACAGTCCAGAGACGATGTAAGCGAAAACGCCAGGGCGATAGCCGAGTGGATAGTCCAGAGCATGGAGGGGGGCGTGGTTTATGTGCTCGGCCCAGGCAGCACCGTCAAGAAGATAAACCAAGTCCTCGGCATAGAGGGGTCTCAGCTCGGCGTCGACATCATAAGGGACAAGGGACTATTGGCAGCAGATGCTTCGGAGGAGATCGTCTTCAGGAATGTCAGAGATGGAAAGGCAAGGATCATCGTTTCCCCAATAGGGAACCAAGGGTTCATCTTTGGAAGGGGGAACCAGCAGATAAGCCCGAGGGTGATCAGGGCAGTCGGGAAGGAGAACGTGATCGTGATAGCCACAAGGGAGAAGCTGAGGTGGACTAGATTCCTGAGGGTCGATACAGGGGATCCCGAGCTCGACGCGCTCTTATCGGGGCCTATGAGAGTGGTTGCAGATTACAACTTCACCAGGATGATGATTGTCAAAGGGACGGAGTGAGACCCTGAGCTGGGCAAAAAAGCTCAGAGCTGCTTCCTCACCAAATCGGAGTACTCCTCAGCCGCGAGAAGTCCCTCAGTCCCGCCTGTGACCTGCAATTTGACCAGCCAGCCGCTCCCATAAGGATCTTTGTTGACAAGCTCGGGCTTGCTTTCGAGCTCGGAGTTGACCTCGACCACAATGCCGTCCACCGGAGAGTAGACTTCTGCGACTGCCTTGATCGACTCGAGTGTGCAGAGGGCCAGACCCCGCTTGACCGCCTGGCCAACCTTTGGAAGATCCGCATACACGACATCGTGGAGGCTCCTCTGAGCGAAGTCGGAGATCCCTACTTTTGAAGGCGTGGTAGAGAGGTCGATCCATTCGTGTGTTTTTGCATATTTCAGATCCTTCTTCACCAAATTCCCGGCAACATCAATGAAATCTGACATTACGACACCTTCTATCCGATTTCTGCTACTTGCTATTTTTATTTATGGCTGACATAATCCACCTCTGAAGGGTGCGGGCTTTGCGTTTTGTTGGTAAAAAATCCCTGATATGGCACCACAGCAAAGCCCCGCTCTGATTCAGACGTTCCTCTGGAATAGTTTTAGAAGACCTCGCCTGTTTTCGTCCGAAATGGAGATCTTCAAACTGTTCGAGTCGAAGCTCAATGGTGTTGAGCACTTCGGGCACCGCCCGTTGTGCTTCTCGAGTATCTCTTTCGGGGAGACAAGTTCGGGATCTTCGTAGAGGACTGCTTTACATTGATGACACAAGACTCTTATTGGCAATCAGATCACCCAAGTCACCATTCTCGAGGACCCTCTCAATACGAATCAGACCCTTTCTTGCCATGGATTCGGCCCATATCTCTGCTGCGAACATCAAATACTTCTCGGATACTTTTAAACCATTCCCCCCCTCTATGTCCTGGGATGCAGTGAGGATCCCCTCTATGTACGCAGAGGACTGCACAGGGTCGTTCAGAAAGCAGAGGACGCTCCTTTTAGACACCAGGATCGCCCACGATCGCTCAATGTCAAAGGCAATCACCATGCCCCCTTTCCAAGCCCCGACGAGAAACAAAACAAGCCCAAAAAATATTCCATAGTCGGAGTAAGGGGAGGTGTTGGTCGAGAAGAAGATCCGGTCAACCGAGTATACCGCAGCGGAGATGCCTATGAGTACAGTACCCATGACGCCTGCAAGTGTCCGCCTCATTTTCGGGTCGGTCCAGACGCGGTCAACGAAAGCCGAGTTATAGAAAAGCGAAAGCGAAAGGAGGAGGAACCTGGACTTGATCGAGGCGATGGGCATACCACATTTAATAAAGTCCTGAAAAGTATTAAGTTTTGGGTCGGGTCGGGCGGTGTGGCTCATCACCTACTCGTATGCGAGAAGCCGAGCGCTGCTAGGAAGATAGCGTATGCGCTAGGCGGAAGGGGCGTAGGCAGGATCGGGAGGGGCGTACCATTCTACCGGTTCCAGAAGGGCGCCGACATTATCACAGTGGTATCCGCTCTAGGGCACCTCTATAGCCCAGTTCAGCAAGGCAAGGGCTGGAGCTTTCCCGTCTTCAACCTTGTCTGGAAGCCCGCCGCCGGAGGGCGAGCGAAGCGATTCCTAGAGGAGATAGCAAGGCTAGCGAAGGAGGCGGACTCGTTCATTAGTGCCTGCGATTACGACACCGAGGGAAGCCTGATAGCTTTCATGATACTTAGGAATGCGTGTGGCGGGGCAGATGCCAATGCAAGGCGGATGAAGTTCTCATCCCTCACGAGGGACGAGCTCTTGAGGGCATATGAGAACGCCTCTGAGCTCGACATGCCGGTCATAAATGCAGGGAAGGCCAGGCATGAGATCGACTGGATCTTTGGTGTGAACGTCTCGAGGGCCATTATGGACGCCTACAGCTGCAACACAGGAAGTTTCGAGGTGCTCAGCGCAGGCAGGGTCCAGAGCCCTACGTTGGACGCGCTGTGTAGGAGGGAGGACGAGATAGATCTCCACGTCCCAGACCCCTACTGGGCTGCCGGGGCGGAGATCAGGTTTCTATCCAGCGGAGAGGCAGCAGAGGCGGAGTACTCCAAGAACCCGATATTGAGGAAAGGGGAGGGGGAAGCTCTGAGGCTCAGGTGCGATGGGTCTCCGGGAACCGTGCGACATGTCGAGGAGGGCGAATTGACCATCCCTGCACCGCACCCGTTCGATCTCGGGGAACTCCAGAGCGAGGCATACAGGGTCTTTGGGCTCCAGCCCTGGAGAACCCAGAAGGTGGCAGAGGGGCTGTACCTGGAGGGGCTGATATCCTACCCAAGGACGTCAAGCCAGCAGCTGCCCCCCTCGATAGGGTTCAGGGGTATCCTCACGAAGCTAGGAACGAATGAGGCATACAAGGAGAGCGTAAGCGGCATACTCAATTATGCAGATTCCGGGAGGGGGCTTTGGCCTAGGCAGGGCAAGAAGTCCGATCCCGCCCATCCGGCTATTCACCCTACAGGCATCAAGCCGAATAGGCTTGGTGCAGATGCCAGAAAAGTCTATGACCTGATAGTAAAACGGTTTATCTCAACATTCGGACCGCCTGCCCGGAAATCATTGAGGTCCATAGAGGTCGAGCTGGAACAAGGCGATGTCTTCACGATCGAGGCAGAAGCAGTCTCTGATCCCGGATGGATGAAGCACTACGCGCCCTATGTGAAGATCAGCAGTTCTAGGCTGCCGGAGGCGAAGGAGGGGGAGGCGGCGAGGGCGGAGAATGTGTGGGTCGAAGAGAGGTTCACCGATCCTCCCCCCAGGTTCAATCAGAGCAGCCTGATCAAATTCATGGAAAGGAACGGGTTGGGGACCAAGTCGACTCGCGCTGAGATAATAGGCACACTCTACAGGCGGGGGTATATCTCGGGAAGCAACATCCACGTGACGGAACTAGGTCGCGGGGTAATTGAGATGCTGAGGAAGCGCTTCCCCGATCTGGTGTCGATAGGACTGACAAGGGATCTCGAGGAGAGGATGGCGGGGATAGAGGAAGGCAGAGAGGAATACTCAGCCGTACTCATAAGAGGGGCAGAGGCAATCAAGGGAGCTTTCGAATGCATGATCTCCGAGTTTGAGGCTGCAGGTGCAGAGGTCACCAGCCTCGTGGACGGACTAAGGGATCAGGGGAAAATCGGCGCCTGCCCCTCCTGCAAAAATGGGGAGCTCAGGGTTATCCGTTCAAGGAAGACCGGCAAGAGGTTCGTGGGCTGTTCGAACTACGGCGCAGGTTGCAGCTTCTCGGCACCCCTGCCCCAGAGGGGGACCATAAAGCCCTCAGGGGAAACGTGCAGGGCGTGCGGCTATCCCACCATGTTAGTAATTGGGGGCTGGACCAAGCCCTGGAGAGTGTGCCTGAACCCGGAGTGCCCAGCGAGGGTGAGAAGATGAAGTGTAAGATTTGCGGAGGAGAATGGAGAAGCGATGGGGAATTGATGGAAGGGATATGCAACAGGCACGCCGAGGCGGAGAGGAGGCTGAAGGAACACTTCAAAGTCTGGGCTGAGCGGACAGGGATCGAATGGTACGAGTATCTCGAGGCGATTGTTAAGAACGAAAGGACAGGAAAGCTGGTGAAGGAGGCAGCTATTTACTTGCTCCGGAATGAACTATAGCCGCAATCTCCCTCATCATCTCGTGCCTGGCCTTGTCTATCTTTTGGCGGATCGACGCTACAGCTTTTACCTCCTCTTCCAGGGATCGCACCCTTTCACCTATCATCCTTTGTGCTTCGGCGTAAGAAGGACCGCCGCGCACATTCCTCACATTGACATTCATCACCGGCGAGACCGCGCGCTCGATGGATTCCTTAGGCAGTTCGATGCCAGACTCTGCGGATATTGTTGCCCGCAGGCGCTCTGGATCGACCTCAGAAAGGGAAAGGCCCTCTGAAGAGAGTGCCTTGACAAGGGATCCTACAACATGGTGAGCCTTACGGAACGGCAGTCCGCCTTCCCTGACAAGCACGTCTGCAAGCTCGGTGGCCACCGACGAACCCTTATGCAGCGAAGCATTGATCCGGGTCTCGTTGAACCTCACTTTGCTCACAAAGTCCGCAAGGACCTTCAGGGAGAGGGCTGTCGACTCGCAGGCATCCCAGAGGTGCGGGGTAAGCTCCTGCATGTCCAAGTTGTATGTCAGGGGCAGAGCCTTCATTATGGATACGATAGAGACCAAATCCCCCAAGACCGCGCCACTTTTAGCCCGGACAATTTCTAGGGTGACGGGGTTCTTCTTCTGGGGCATGATGCTGCTCGTGGATGCGTGATCGTCTGGGATCTCGATGTAGCCGAATTCCGACGAGGACCAAACAATCATCTCCTCTGCAAATCTGCTTAAGTCTACCATCAGGATCGCAAGTGACGACACGACCTCGATGGCGAAATCCCTGGAGGCCACGGCATCCATAGTGTTCTCCAGCAACCCCTCGAACCCAAGATATCCTGCCACCTTAGACCTGTCAATGTTGAACCCAGTACCTGCTAGGGCAGCGGCGCCCATGGGGCAGAGGTTGACCCTGGGGTATGAGCCGATCAGCCTGTCGAAGCTCCTCCTGATCGAGTCGTGGTGGGCAAGGAGCCAGTGTGCGATCGTAACCGGCTGGGCATGCTGGAGGTGCGTGTACCCAGGCACGACAGTTCTGCCTTCGGGCGACGCGGCCCTTTGGAGCAGCGACTGCTGGAGCGAGATGAGCCCGTCGCAGATCTCAATGATGAAAGCCCTCAGGCGCATCCTTATTGCTGTCGCCACCTGATCGTTTCGGCTCTTGCCTGTGTGCATCTTCCCGCCCGTCTCCTGCCCGACAAGGCGCGTCACTTCCTCCTCAACGACCATGTGGATGTCCTCCATTTCGGGGGGGACGTGCTTCACCTTGCCTAAGAGGCTCTCGAGGGCTGAGAGGAGGGCGGCGGCTTCCCCCTTCCCAATGCATTTGGAGCTTGCCAGCGCTAGGATATGCGCCATGTTTATCTCGATCACGTCATCTGCTATGTAGTGGTCGTGCTCGGCAGAGGAGGTAAACCTCGCAACATCTCCGGTGAGATCCCCAGCAAGGCGCCCGCCACGGGTGATCTTCAAGGCAGGTTCCTCCAGGATCTCAGCGCCCAGACATGATCTTCTTTGCTACTACCGTGGGCAGGCCCCAGAGCTCGACGAAGCCCTTCGAGAGGGACTGGTCGAAGGTGGACGAGGAGTCGTAGGTGGCTGTCTTGAAGTCGTAGACCGAGTTGGGGGATTCCCTGCCCGTAACGATCATTGAGCCCTTGTAGAGCTTGATCTTGACCTTCCCGTCAAGGCGCTCGTTTGCCTTGTTGACGAAGGCATCGAGCTCCTCCCTCAGGGGGTCGTCCCAGAAGCCCGCATAGACCATAAAAGTCCACTGCTCGTCGACCAACCTCTTGAAGCTGAGCTCGTGCCTGTTAAGCACCAGCTTCTCGAGGTCTTTGTGCGCCTCCAGTATCGTGAGGGCAGCAGGGCACTCATAGGTCTCGCGTGACTTTATGCCCACGATCCGGTCCTCCATATGGTCGATCCTGCCCACTCCATTCTCGCCGGCAACCTTGTTCAGCCTCCTCACCAACTCGACGGGCGGGTACTCCTTCCCATCGATCTGGACTGGGACGCCGTTCCTGAACCCCAGCTCGATGACAGTCGGCTGGTCGGGGGCGCGCTCCGGCTGGGTCGTCCACTCCCAACCGTCCTCCTCTGGGCTGTTCCAAGGATTCTCGAGCGGGCCGCTCTCGATTGATCTCCCCCAGAGGTTCTGATCAATGCTGTATTTCTTAGCTGCTCTTGAAACGGGGATGCCGTGCTTCATAGCGTACTCCACCTCCTGATCCCGGCTCATCCCCCACTCCCTGGTCGGGGCGAGTATCTTGAGGGTCGGGTCGAGCGCCCTGCACGAGATCTCAATCCTTAGCTGGTCGTTGCCCTTGCCTGTGCAGCCGTGGGCCACCGCGTCGCAGCCCTCCCTGTGCGCAATCTCTATCAGCTTCCTGGCTATCAGCGGCCTGCTGAGCGCCGTGGAGACCGGGTACTTCCCCTGGTACAGCCCGTTTGCCTTGACCGAAGGGAAGACGTATTCCCTTATGAACTCCTCCTTCGCGTCGACCGTGTAGTGGTTCTCTGCCCCCACCTTGAGTGCCTTCTCGCCAATCGCCCTGAAGTCTTCCTCCTGACCCACATCGACCGTTACCGTGACGATCTTGGACCCGTACTTCTCAGAAAGCCACTTGATCGCCACAGAAGTGTCAAGGCCGCCCGAATAAGCCAACGCTATCTTCTTTATTTCCATCCCAAAAACCTTCCAACCAATTAATTATGAACAAGCAGAAAGAAATTTCCTGAGTTTAAAAGCTTTTTCTATTCTCCTTCAGCACTTTCAAACTGCTTGAGGAGCGCCTTGGATACGGGTAAGCCTTGCATGTTCATTCTCGTTACGGATGCATCCCGGATCAGGGAGTGTGAAGTCTCCGAAGTACCCGTACGCCCTGGCTCTGCACCNCCCGCCGCAGACGAACCTGTAGTCGCAAGAGCCGCAGCCGCCCTGGAGGGCGCCTCTGTCCCTCAATTTGCGGAAGTCCTCCAGCTCGACCCAGAGGCGCTCAGGCGATTCTTCAAGGATGTTACCCACTTTCTTCGTAAGGAAGACGCACGGTGTGATGTCCCCGTTCGGTTCGAGAGCGATGTAGAAACGCCCTGCCCCGCAGCCCCCTATGAAATCGGCGAGCGAGTGGAGCTGCCCGGGGAGCTCGGTGTTTGAGAAGTGGGTAGGCACGACGCTGCATGATGCGCCCTCTATCTCGAGCGCAACCCTCGCGAACTGCGGCGCGGTGGATAGGAGGTTTAACTTGCTCGTCTTCATCCTTCCCCAGAGCATCCTGAGCAGATCCTCCCTCTCTCGGGGGGAGAGGTCGTTCTCCTCTATGAACCTCCCCCTGCCGGTAGGGACAAAGTTGTACATCATGAACCAGTCTACCCCAAGATCCTCGCAGAGCTCTATCATCTCAGGGATTTCCTCGAGATTGTGCCTTGTGACGGTTGTGGCGATGTTCACGAAGAAACCGGCCTCAACGGAATTCCTGATGCCCTCGACGGTCCTGGCGAACATGCCATCGACCCCCCTAAAAGAGTCGTGGGTCTCTGCCTTCGCCCCGTCGAGGCTTATCTGTAGGTATTCGACCCCAGCTTCCCTGAGCTCTCTGCACCTCTCTTTCGTAAGGAGCACGCCGTTCGTTGCTATTGCAGTGTACAGCCCCCTTGAAGAGGAGTGCCTTGCTAGCTCGAGTATGTCCCTTCTGACCAGCGGCTCCCCTCCCGAGAATGCCAGGACTACCACGCCCCACTCAGCTATCCTGTCTATGACCCGCCGTGCATCCTCTGTGGAGAGATCCAGACCTGGATTCTGCCCTGCATTTGCATAGCAATGCTTGCAGCGCAGGTTGCAGCTGTTAGTCACATTCCAGACGACCTGGAAAGGGGCGCCTGGCACAAAGGGCCTCCGGACCCCGAAGAGGGAGATCCCCTTCACGACATTCACGAGACCGCGCCTCCAGTACTTGTCCTTGAATCTATCTTTCATCTCCTCGCTGCTGGCGCCGAATGCCTTACCGCCCAACGACAGGAAGGCAGAAACCGATCTCTCAGCCATCCTGCACTTCAGGCATGCTTCCTCTCTGACTCCTGAGTAGAGCTCGAGCGCAACCTCGAGCCGCGACCGCCCGTCCTCAGGGCAATACTCGCTCATCCTGCGGAGGGCGAACTGTACTGGCTTGCTCTCTGCGAACGTTCCGAATATCTGAACAGCGGTTTTTGTATCCAAACCCAACACCCCTGAGCGGCAGCACCGCTGTCGCTCACCTATGACTACTCTGGGACGAATAAATTCTTATCCCTGAATATGTCCAGCGGCGTGTCATCTCCATGGGATGCAATGCTTTCTATACCCAGTCCTGAAGGTTGGGCTCACATTAAGCTGGTAACGGCTAACGGTCAGGGTCTCTTGAATACGGATGGATAGAACCGCCGCAGACCCGCGACCGCAGCTGTAGACAGCACCAGGTTGACGATTATCGATGCAGTTATTGCAGGGATCATCGCGATCCAAGCCTCCAGGAAACCCGGGTAAGACTTGCTGATCGTGAGGGAGAGCGCGATCATTCCGGACGTGAAGACGTAGCGGCTGAGTTGGCCCAAGGCGACCGCTAGCACGGGGTTTACTCTCCTCGAGAGCCACGAGGTGAGGACGCCCATCATGCCGTCCCCGATGCCAGCAGGTATCTCTATCAGTGCCTGACCTGTCCAAAGCGAGACGCCAATCCCCTTTATCAAGCCGACCGCGAATGCGGCAATACCCGGCGACGCAGCCGCTGCTATGGAGACAGGGGTTGATCCCAGGTTCGGGTTTCCGAGCGGGAACGAGACTCGGATGCTGCTCAGCACTATAGAGAGGGCGCCGAAGACCGCGACGTATATCAGAATGAAGGACCGCCTTTCTCTGGAGACCATATCACTGTTCCTCTGCGAGCCTGGTAAGGCGGTCCCTTATGTGGATGAGCATGTTGGAGAGGTTCTTCCTGTTGTCAAAGCTCTCAAGTATCTCCTTCAGAGCCGACCTGTCCTGGAACCTTAGCTCTTCAACGGCTGAGACCAAGTTGGGCAGCGCGCGTATTATGTTGTCGACTATAGTGATGTCTGCGGTCTGGGCGGTTCTAGAGAGCGGGTTTAGGTCGACGGTTATCACGAACTTGTTCATCTTCTTCAGCGCCATTGTCCTATCACCGTCCTCGAGCGGGACGAGCACCACATCCGCCGCATAGATCCCCCTGGGGTCGACCTTGCGCCTTTCGCTGAAGAGCTCGGGGATCCTCGCGCTAGCCTCCCGACCTACGCCGAGGACGCGCTTGGCGCCCGCCGCCATTAGCGAATCCCTGACTGCGAGCTCTCTCGCCCTGGTCCTGTAGAAGAGGTTGACCTCCAGAGGGGCAGGCACCGCCTCAGAAAGCCTGACCAGCTCGCCGGGGACCAGTGCAGCTGCATTTCCGTTTACTGATATGACAGGGTGAGAGGCAAGGAGAAGCGCGGCCGCGGCTGCCCTTGTCGCGAAGAGGGCCGCGGGGGTCGTCTCCTCGCCAATGAGGTAGTCAAAGGCCTCGCCCCTCCCGTGTGCGATCAGCCCAGACTTTGTGACGACATCCTTCTCCTCCCCTTCGACGAGTCTTTCCCTTATCAGTAGTGAGGCTGCCCTCACATGGTTTTTCGGTATTTTCAGACGGACTCCCATTCCACTCCACTCCTGTGAATTTCAGAGACTATCAGCTTGAGACCCCCAGGCATTTTCAGGTCGGCTGGGGGCGATTCGGATTGAACATGAACATCGGCGAGCGACCTAAGAGCATTTTTGAGCTGGTCACGCTCAACGATAGCGAAGACAAGCCCCTTCTTCGCCGATGGGGTCACTCCGGCTGCCTCATACCTCCTCAGCACGGATCGGACGATGTCGTTGGATAGGCCGACACCGTCCCAGAATCTCCTCGATTGGAGCATGAAGTTCTCGATCGTGGGGCTCTCGAGAAAAGCCTCAAGCGCCACCTTCCCCAACCGGTTTATCCGGTTCACGATGGAGCGCTCGGTGATCATTACCTTGGTCTGGAATTCGGAGACCGGAGTGGAGATGACCACATAGTCCTTGCTCAGGGGGATCTGCCTTGCCACGCCTACCCCCGGACCTCCTGGGGCCGTTCTCACCTCGAGTCCACCCACAGTCTCTGCAATCACGTCACCGAGACCGGTCTCATTCACGACCTCCGCGGCGTGGGCCACCGAAGCGACCTCCCTCAGGCTCATCCCCATCCTGAAGGCACGGTTGATCGATATGGCAAGGCTCAGCGCCGAGGAGCCGCTCACTCCATACCCATAGTTAGCTGGCAGCACCGATTCCTGCTCCGCGGCGACGGCGTACCTCTCCTGAAACGGCACCATCTTCGAAGCTACGTAGCTACAGGTAGGGGAAAAGAGTGGAGAGCCGTTGCACTTCAGCTCGAAGCCAGGGGCTTTCCCCTCTCGTGCCGAGAGCCTGGTCCTGACCCCGCCCGCTATGCAGATGCCTGCGCCCGTCGAACCCGACCTGATCGGCTCTTCCGCTCTGCATATCGTGAAGAATCCCGTAATGTGCGCAGGGGCGTAACCCTCGCCAGCGATCGTAGACCCTGAATCCGTCACACCCCGACCCTCCTGAGGTAGAGGTCGAGCACCTGGCTGGCGACCTCCCTCTTCGGCTTCAGCGGCACATGGGAAATCGATCCGTCGGGGAAGACCACGTATGTTTCGTTTGTCTCGGACATGAAACCCCTGCCCGGAAGGGAGAGGTCATTAGCAACAATCATGTCGCATCCTGAATCGGAGAGCCTTGCGTGTGCCCTGGACATCAGCTCATCCTTCGCGAGCCCGTATTCAGCCTTGAAGCCTATGACAAAAGTGCGGGGGGATGTCCGCTTTGCCTCCGCAAGGATCTTGGGGAGAGGGATTAGCCTTAGGTCAACGGGGGAGTCGCTAGCGAGTTTCCCGTCGAAGGTGCCGTCGAACTCGAAATCCAGGGGGGCAGCCGCCATCACGAAAAGGTCGTAGGCAGACTCCGAGAGCTCTTTCATGACAGCGTCCCTCATCTCCCGGGTGGTCTCGACGGATATCACCTTTACATTCAACCTTGGATGTTCCACCGGTCCGGTTATGAGGGTGACCTCCGCCCCCCTAGCGGCAGCCTCAGCCGCAAATGCAAACCCCATCTTCCCTGAGCTCGAGTTGGTCAGGAAGCGTATGCGGTCCATATATGCGCGCGTCGGACCCGATGTCACGAGCACCCTCAAGCCAGCCATGTCCTTCGGGCGGAGGGCTGCGATCGCCTCTTCGACAATTGCAGTCCAATCGATTAGCTTGGCCTTCCCCTCGGTGACCTCCGGGAGCAGCACCCGTACCCCCATCGACTGTAGCCTCTTGATGTTCTCCAAGACTGCGGGATGGCGGTACATGCTCCCATGCATCGCTGGCGCAACTATCAACGGTATGCCAGAGCCTATAGCGGTCGTCGCAAGCGATGTGACGGGCGTGTCGTCTATTCCTGCCGCCATCTTGCCGACGGTGTTGGCGGTGGCTGGGGCTATAAGTACGAGGTCGGCGCTCCCCTCGCCGCCGTACCCAAGCGCCACATGTTCGATCCCGCCAGTAAGCCTGGTGACGACGGGGTTCCCGGTAGCCCACTCCATCAGGTCTGGGGAGATCAGCTGCCGGGCTGCGTCGGTCATTACTGCCCAAACTTCCCCTCCGTGGCGCATGAGCTCCCTGGCGATCTCTGGCGCCCTGATACAGGCTACGCTGCCGCAGATGCCGAGGGCTATACGCTTTCCCGCGATCAGCCTGCTCTTTGAACCAGTTATGTCCTTGGAGGGGTGAATGCTAGACACCGCCTACCCTTCATGACGGGGCTATATATGTAATTTATGCACGTATAACGCATAAATGATAATTTTTTGATAGTTAACATAGATCACATATTTGAGTGCACCAATAAGAATAATAGATGCTAATGCGACACTCATCTGACGGTGGGAACGCTTGTACAGGGAGTTCTTCTCCAAGAGGAACCTGGCTTATCTCGCTGCCATTTTCACAATATTCCTCACCAGCGGCGGGATCTACCTGATCGTGATGGAGCCGAGCGCGATGGTCTCGACAGGCACAGGGACGAGTTTCCTGGTCAGGTCGAGCAGCAGCCAGACGTCTACAGAGTTCTTTGTGATATTCTTCCTCACGCTCGCCGGGATGCTGGGCTTCGTCGTCTTGGAAAGGTCGCTGCACAGGTCCTTCGATCTTGAGGGCGCGAAGCTAAAGTTCGTTGGTGGGACGGCACTGATCCTTATCGCAGTAATACTGATCGAGTACCTGCTCAGGGCCAAGCTCTACTAAACGGCTTCACCAGGGGTACTTTTTCAGACCTAACCGATAGGCGACGTAATTGGTCAGCAGGTGGATCGGCGGAGTGACCACCACGATGAATACAACTTGATCGAGTGAGACCTGGTAGACAGGGTAGAGGAAGAGCAGGGCCCGNATCGGCGGGGTAACTGCCATGATGAAGACTACCTGCTCGAGCGTGACCTGGTAAACAGGGTAGAGGAAGAGCAAGGCCCCTACCACAAAATCTAGCTGGTCCAGTAGGGGTGCAGGGTGCCCCCTCTCAATACCGATCCTGCGCTTTATGAATGCCCCAAGGATGTCCCCCGAGAGGGCGCCGAGGGCGAGCAGGAAGGAGTGGATCGGGTAGCCGAACAGTGCCCCGGAGAGGGTGCCCATAAATAGCCCAGCTAAGAAGCCCTCGAAGGTCTTTCCATCCCCCAGCACGCGACGCCCGTCTACCATCGACTTCCCGAAATCCATCGGGTGGCGCCCCCTCGCCAGAACCGGGACCGAGTTTGCTATGAATGCAGGCATGATTATCACGAACGAGGAGAATGCCAGGGCAAGGAGGTCAGTCATTTCCAGTACCCATTCCGGAGAAACCTCTTGATGTAAGCCTTATTAATGCCTCACGCCGGGGTGCCGGCTTCAGTAGGGACGCCTTCCTGACTTCCCCATGGACCCGTTCCAGCCTGACTGCCCTGTCGGACCAGTAAGTCAGGATCGCGGAGGCGACAGGCACTGCCCCGCTCCCGTCAGGGACGTCCTTCACCTCGCTGGTGATCAGCACCGCCAAGCCCTTCCTCCTCGCCAGGTCTTTCAATATCGCGAGCTGCCTGTTGAGGATCTTGTTGGCAAGTATATTTTCGTCGTATTCCCCGAGCTCAACCCTGTACATCCCGGTTGCCGAGTCCAGCGCAAGAAAGGACGTTCCAGACGGGAGGCTGGTCTCCAGCAGCTCCACCACCGAGTCCTGCTCCTCGAAACTCTTAACCTCGACTATCCATATTCTCTCGCTCATCTGCTGCCAATTCTCGCCCGAGATCTCGGAGAGGCGGCGCAGAGGGAGGCGCCCTTCGGAGTAGATTATGACGCTGCCCGACCCGGAAGAGGCGGCGGAGGCGGCAGTCTGGAATACAAGGGACGTC
>MAGV01000079.1:0-13433 GCA_001717015.1 Candidatus Methanosuratincola petrocarbonis (ex Vanwonterghem et al. 2016)
CTCGTATTCCTTGACGATTTTGATCGATGATGACAGTATCCAGACTATTATCACCAAGACCACGAAAGCGACGATCAGCGTATTTATGGACTCGAATATACCGCCTATCTGCAATGCCAAATTCAAAAATATACCCCCTTAATATTAGGGGGGATCTTGGATATTAGTATAACTATGGTAGAGATCAGGGCTGCTGCCATATTAGGCGCTTCATTGCCTCCGCGGCTATCTGGTAAGTCCTGTCTGCCTTGCCAGACCGTTCACTCCCTGCATTGTATATGTCGAATTCCATAAAGTCCAGTCCAACGAGCTTTGATGCCTTAAGGGACTTCTTTATGGAGGCGACGAGACCGTAGAGGTCGGAATGGTCTACACCGTAGTAGTCCAAAAAACGTGCGCCTTTGATCGAGGTGTTCGAGCATACATCAATATCAACAGAGACGTAGGTATACGGGAGGGCAGTGCTAGAGAGAGCCTCCCTGGCACTCCCGATGTTCCGCTGGATTTTCTCTTTCGTAATCACGTGCACGCCCGACCCCTCCAGATCCTTGTAAAACTCGACGTACCTCCTCACCCGCTCGTCCTCAATCTCCTGAGCGACCTGTGGGGGGTAGTCCGAGACGCCAACAACGAATATGTTCTCCCTTGGGATTTTGTCAAGGAGGTAATAGAGGAACGAGTCGGCATTATAGCTGTCAGGCCTATTGAATATGAAAGGGTCGTCGGGCGAGAACTTTGTCTCGGGATTAGTCTCCAAGTCGTACTGAATGAGCCCACACCTGATGCTAGGCAATATGAAGTCGAAGTGGCTGTCGAATACGACCAGCCGAATCGATTCGCCGCCCAATTCCCTAGAAAGGGCCTCAACTGCGCCGCCTGTGAGCGAGTGATCCACCCCAACCATTACGGGGACGGCTGGGAGCCGCTCCTCCACCAGCCCGCCGACCTTCTTCGCATATTCAAGGCAGCCATTCGAGTCAATGAAAGCCACGAAGTTCTCTACCGTCAGCATGAAGGACATCGACTTGGGAGGCGCCGGCATCAGCCAAGGCTCCACATCCAGCCTCGACTCTGGACCTGGGATCTCCCCGAGCTCCCTTGCAACACNNGCGGATGCCCTCGTAGCCCTTCTCCAGCATCTCGATCTTTCGAAGTACACTTGATTCCCGCTCATCCGGGTCAAGAGGGCCATTGATGAAGAACATATCCATAGTACGGAAAAGGCAAATTGGAGCTTTTTTCTCTATCGGTGAAAACCGAAAATCTGGCACAAGACAGGGACGGGATGATGATAAAGAGAACAGATTGAAATGAGATAAAAATAAAAAACGGAAAAAGGAAGTGGGTTGCGCCTACTTCCTTCTCACTATTGGCTCGATGATTTCGACGATGTCCTCCATCTTCAATGGGGACTTGTTCAGCTCTATTGCGTCCGCAAGGTTGGTGTAGCAGAACGGGCATGCGCTGGTCACGAGCTCTGCGCCTGTAGCCTCGGCTTCCTTGACACGCTTGCCTGCAGTCTCTAGCGAGTAGTCAGCGAATCCACCCCTGACACCACCGCCTGCGCCGCAGCAGAACGAGAACTTCCGGTTCCGGTACATCTCAACAAGCTGCAGACCTGGCACAGCCTTCAGCACATTCCTCGGGGTCTCGTAGACCTCTGCATGCCTTCCGAGGTGGCATGGGTCGTGGTAGGTCACCTTCTTGTTGAAGCTGCCCGTGAACTCGATCTCGCCCTTGTTCAGCATCTCCTCGAGCAGGTGCGTTGTGTGCAGGACCTTGACGCCGGTCATCTTGCCGTACTTATCGGCGTAGCCCTCTGGTGCGTCCATCATGTAGTCCCTGCCGAGTGTCCTGTAGCAGCCCGAGCAGGTGGTTATGAATGCAGATGCGCCGTACTTCTCCGGGAGTGCCTTGTTGTGCTCAACGAATTTGGCGGCTAGGTCGTACTGACCGGTCCTGAGCAGAGGCGAAGCGCAGCACCACTCGTCCTCGACGACTGTGAAGTCGACCTTCAGCTTCTGCAGCAGGCTGACGGTTGCCCTCGCTAGTTGCTTCCTCCTGTAGGAGGCGGTGCACCCTGCGAAGTAGATGTACTCTGCCTTCTTTGGCAAGGATGCCCTTACGTCACTTGGCAGCCAGTCGAGCCTCTTCTCGTGTGGCTCCTTGTACGGGTTGTAGAGCGTTCCGATTGTCGAGCTCCAGGCCTTGATGTTCTCTGGGATTGCTACGTTCTGCTTCCAGGCCTCGTACCTGAGCGTCTCGAACATCCTCAGGATCCACGGCTTGATGTCGGTCTCACACATCTGCTGGCAAGCGCCACACGAGGTGCAGGTGAATAGCACGTGCGCGACCTTGTCTGACCAGCCGATGCGGTTGTGCAGCAGCGACCTTGCAAGCGAGACCTTGCCCCTGCTGCCCCTGTAGGAGTCGAAGTTGAATTTGTCTCCCTGGACGCACAGCATTGCGGCGAAGTTTGCGGTCGGACCGTATTCGTAGCCGTACTTGCAGTTGCCGCAGTGCGTGCACATCGAGACCCAGTCGTATATCTTCGCAAGTTCTTTAAGGTTCTTGTTCTTAAGTAGGTGGGACATCTCTTTCGCCTCCTTAACGTATACCCAGCTTGCCCGGGTTCATTATGTTGTTTGGATCAAGCATGTCCTTGATCTTGGTCATCAGGTACAGGTAGCCAGCGTCCGCGACTGCGTTGAGCTCGTTCTGGTACTCAACTGGCGGCTTGTACGGCAGCATGCCCTCTGGAAGACCAGCCCTGACGCACTCGACCATCGCGTCCCTCGCAGCCTGTACTGAGGCCGGGTCGCGCTTGTTGAATGGCGTCATGCACCTGAGCATACCGTAGTGCGCACCCTGGTAGTCGGTGAACCTTGTCGCAGGAGACAGGCCGTGCCTGATGTAGATCTCCTTCCACTTCTCGTAGAGGATAGGCCAGCTCTTGCACGGTGCGAAGGTGCCAGGCCATGCAATACCTCCACCGCAGGACTTGGAGTAGTTCTTTGTAGAGCCTACGATCCTGCTAGGTAGCTCGGTCCTTCCCTTCTTAGCCTCTGGCGGGTACTCGAAGTCGATGAGCTTCGTTCCCTTAGCCCTCTCCTTCTCGACCACTTCCTTCCACATCTTCCTCTTGTAGGCAAGCTCCTCCTCGCTCCAACCGGATATCACGGTGTAGCTGAAGAACTCTGGTGCATCAGCAGGCTTCGGGCTGTACGGGAAGACGATCGGTATCTGAGCAAGCCACCAGCTCACTGCAGTAACTTCGTCGCAGAGCGAGTAGTGGCGCCACCTGACCATGTACTTGGTGATGTCCTCTGCGCTTGCAGCTGCGATTGTCAGGACGTCCCTGTATGGGCGGATCGGGAATATCCAGACCCCCAGCTTCGTCACGATGCCGGTTGTCCCGAGCCATCCAGTGAAGAGGCCGTCCATCCGGGGCAGCGGCAGGAACGAGTGCCATGAGTCAGAGTAGGCGCAGGATCCGATCTTTGCCACTTCGCCAGTCGGGAGGACTACCTCCATGCTGCTCATCAGCTGGCTGTTAATCCCGATCCTACCGTTGAGGTGACCAATCCCATGGTTGATTGCCATTGCAAGCACAGACGCCGATGGCGGGTGAACGCCCCAGCCGAACTCGAATCCCTTGCTGAACTCCTCCCCTTTCCACTGCGGGTTTGTTGCCTTAAGGGCAGCCGAGAATGCAGCGTGGCTTACACCGGGCTCTATCACAGCATAGCATGTCTCAGGGTCGATCTTGAGGATCCTGTCCATCTTCTTGAGATCCATTATGATTCCGCCTTCCTCTGGTACGCAGAGGCCACCAATGTTTGTGCCGTTGCAGTATGGAATCACCGGTATTTTGCGATGGTTCGCGAGTCTAAGGACGCGCTGGATTTCGGTCACTGTCTTCGGCATAACGACATAGTCAGGCATCCTTGGTTCGGCCCAAGTCATGTCCCAAGTGTATGGCTGCAGGTCGGCTTCTTCATTGCTCACATACTCTGGACCAACTATCTGTTCCAGATTTGCAAGTATTTCGTTGTTTCCTCTAGCCATTTTTCCACCTTCGAAAACTGCTTAAAGATTGAGGGCAGTGATATATAAGATTTAACTCACTTCTAAAAAAGGGCTATATACAGATTAATACACGATTTATACCCAGAAAAGGACAATAAATCCCCTAAATTTTTCATTTTAATGACTTTACAAAGTTAAGCAATACCTTTTTAAATGGAAATATGTGCCTTAATTGTAGTTTTAGGTGTTGGTATTGCTCAACGTGATCGACACTACCCTCCGCGACGCACAGCAGTCACTCTTCGCCACCCGGCTCAAGATTGAAGACATCGTCCCAGTGGTTGAGAAAATGGATGAGATAGGCTTTTATGGCCTAGAGGCGTGGGGCGGCGCGACATTCGACTCCTGCATAAGGTACCTGAACGAGGATCCTTGGGAGAGGCTCCGTAAGATAAAGAGGGGGCTGAAGAAGACTAACGTGGTGATGCTCCTCAGGGGAAAGAACCTCGTGGGTTACAGGCACTACTCAGAGGACGTTATAGAGGCATTTGTGAAGAAGGCATACGAGAATGGGGTAGATGTGTTCAGGATATTCGATGCCCTAAATGATGTGGATAACCTCAGGGTAGCGGTGAAGGTGGCCAAGCAGATAGGCGCTACGGTCCACGGCGATGTCGTATATACCACGAGCCCCATACACACCGTGGAGTACTTCATCGACGTGGCGAGGCGGATAAGCGAGCTTGGCGTCGATGCAATCAGGATTAAGGACATGGCAGGGCTGCTAGCCCCGAGACCAGCATACGACATAGTCAAGGGGATCAGGAAGGAGACAGGGCTCCCTGTCGCACTTCACTGCCACTATACTTGCGGGCTCGCCTCACTTGCATACCTGAAGGGCATTGAGGCGGGCGCAGAATACATCGACACCGCCCTATTCCCATTCGCTTTCGGCGCCTCTCAGCCGGCGATCGAGACCATATACGAAGTCTTCCGCGGCACGAACATGCTGTCGCACCTCAATATAGAGCTCATAAACGACTGCGCGGATTACTTCGAGAAGATACGAGAGAACTACAAGGGGTATTGCTCTGAGATGACCGAGAGGATCGATCCGAGGGCGCTCAGGCACCAGATCCCAGGCGGGATGATATCAAACCTGGTCTACCAGCTCAAAGAGTACAATGCGCTCTCAAAGATGGATGCAGTCCTAAGCGAGGTGCCAGTAGTCAGGAGGGATCTCGGCTACCCTCCGCTCGTGACCCCGATGAGCCAGATCGTGGGCACCCAGGCAGTGATGAATGTCATTACCGGAAAGAGGTACGAGCCGGTGATTAAGGAGCTGGAGGACTACGTGAGGGGCTTCTATGGCAGGCCACCTGGGGAGATAAGCAGGCAACTTGTTGAATTGGTGAAACGGGTGGATCCGCCGAAGCTCCCAACATTGAAGGACGTCCCTGAGGATGCCAAGCGCCTAGCAAAGAAAGAGGAGGACCTGCTTACGTATCTGCTGTTCCCACAGCTTGCGCTCGCATTCTTCAGAGGGGAGCTCAAGTCCTTCGCTTCTAATGACCAAGCAAAGAGGAAAGAGGTAAAGTGGTTCAGGATAAAGATTGGGGAGGAAGAGATCGAGGTCAAGATTGAAGGGCTGGAAGGGGCATGAACCCTGGCTGAAGATAATGGAGTTCGAAGCGCCATTCCCTTCCTGCTGGGAGGGGATTTCTTACGACAAAGTTAAAAACGCAGGGCAGGATCAGGAGTTAAGGCAAGGGAAGGGGAAATAAGTGAATCTGGAATTGTTGCGCAGGTTGAGTGAAACTCACGGGGTTACAGGTTCAGAGTACGGGGTAGCCGCCGTGATCAAGGAAGAGCTTCAAGGGTCAGGTGTAAGGACTCATGAGGACAAATTCGGGAACCTATTCGCAGAGAAGGGCAGCGGCGAGCGGACTATAATGGTAGCAGCCCACACGGACGAGATCGGGCTGATCGTGAAGCATATTGATGAAAAGGGGTTCATCAGGTTCGCCAAGCTTGGTGGCATAGCGGATCAGATCTTGCCTGCCCAGAGGGTGCTAATCCATGGAATGAAGAAGAAGGTGCACGGGGTAATTGGCTGCAAAGCAGTCCATGTGATGAAAGACGAAGAAAGGAAGCAGCTCGTGACTTACGACAAGATGTTCATAGACACAGGTGCGACTAAGGATCAGCTTGAAGGATACGGGGTCAGGGTTGGTACTCCGATCACATTCATAAGGGGGCTGACGGAACTTGAGAACGATCTTGTCGTTGGGAAGGCCATGGACGACAGGGCAGGCTGCTATGCCCTCATCGAAGCCCTGAAGAAGGCAACTCCGAAGAACAAGATTGTTGCTGTCTTCACGGTCCAGGAAGAGGTGGGGCTTAGGGGCGCCACAATGAGCGCAAACGCGGTCAAACCGGACATCGGAATTGCTATCGACACCACCATTGCTGGGGATCACCCAGAGCTCTCTGAGCAGGACGCTCCTGTGAAGCTCGGGAATGGGCCTACCATAGTGGTCGCAGACGGACGGAAAGATTCGCTTGGCGGTGGGATGATCGCAAACCCGCTTGTCAGGGGATGGCTAATGGAGCTTGCAGAGAAAAGCGGTATACCGTACCAGCTCGAAGTTCTGGAGGGGGGCACAACAGATGCGGCGGCCATCCAGATGTCTCAGTCAGGGATCCCTTCCGCTTGCATATCGATCCCCTCGAGGTATGTCCACAGCTTCAGCGAGGTAATATCAAAGAAAGACCTTGATGGCTGCGTCGAGCTCCTTGTCAAGGCAATGGAAAGCAGAATACCATTCTAGTGCCCTAAAATGTCTCTCGAGAGGAGGATTAACTTCGACAAGGTTTACGAATACGGGGAGAAGGGGATAATAGGCAAAGAGGAGTTCACCTCCTTCTTCGATAGAATACCTTTGCTTGAGAAAGCTCTTCGGGAGACTGAAGAGGCATCAGGTCTGCAATATCCGCCCGTATTTTTCGAGCCTGCCCTTACAATAATTAGGTACCCCGCATCGGCATTCTCAGGCGCCGTAATATACGCAACCTGCAAGCTGATGGAGTACATAGGGGAGCTCCAGCCCTGCGTTGTTTTCTCCGTGCCCTTTGTGATACTCTCACGCGAGGAGACGCTCAGGGCTTGCGCGGCACACGAGTTCCTGCATTACATTTACATAACAAGAGCCCTTTCCAAGGGGCACTACATGGACCTGGCAGGCGAGAGGCTGGATTCGGTCGAGGTGCACCAAGCCTACGACGATACCCATACAGTCCCCCCTGAGGAATGGATTCGAAACTCAGAGCTTGTCGGACTTGTGAAAAAGGTATTCAACCCGAACATTGACGATCCGGAGCTTGAGATGGCGATAAGGGAGAAGTGGATAGACAAGGGTCTGCCCGTCAAGTACACGACTGCAGAGGAGGCCAAGTTGAAGATTCCAATAGCAGAGATACAGAGAGTCAAGCTTGACGTGAAGGTCCTGCAAAGGCTACAGCCCTAATCTTGTGGCTGATTCTTTTTATATATCTGGAGACATTATTCCCCTCAGTTTGGACGGTGTATATCTTGGAGTCTAAGGTCAAGGATCTTGGTCTTGCAGGTAGCGGCAAGAGCCTCCTAAGATGGGCAGAGGATCACATGCCGGTCCTGATGAGCATAAGGAAGAGGTTCGCTGAAGAGGCCCCGCTGAGGGGGGCGACGATCGCGGCTTGCCTGCATGTCACGAAGGAAACCGGAGTCCTCATAAGGACTCTCGTCGATGGGGGCGCAAAGATCGCGCTCGCTGGGTCCAACCCGCTCTCCACTCAGGACGAGGTTGCTGCAGCCCTGGCGGATGAGGGGGTCAGCGTATTCGCCTGGAGGGGGCAGACCAAAGAAGAGTACTACGGTTGCTTGAAGGAAGTCCTCAAAAGGGAACCCCAGATAACGATGGACGACGGGGCAGACCTGATCACGATACTGCACTCCGGAGAAGGAAATATCTCGAAGGTGGTTGGGGGGACGGAAGAGACCACCACCGGGGTCGTCAGGCTCAAGGCTATGGCGGCTAACGGGGTGCTGAAGTACCCGGTAATAGCCGTCAACAATGCCGAGACAAAGTGGGACTTTGATAACGTCTATGGGACGGGGCAAAGCACCCTTGATGGGATTATGAGGGCCACCAACGTCCTGCTGGCTGGTAAGACTTTTGTAGTCGCAGGCTACGGCCACTGCGGCAGGGGCTTGGCCAACAGGGCAAGGGGCATGGGTGCCAGGGTAATTGTCACCGAGGTCGACCCGATGAAGGCTCTTAAGGCAGTGATGGACGGGTTTGCCGTGATGACCATGGACGAAGCCGCCAAGATAGGGGACATATTCGTCACTGCCACTGGCAATAAAAGTGTGATCAGGAGGGAGCACTTCAGGATAATGAAGGGCGGGGCGATCTTGGCAAATACAGGCCACTTCAATGTTGAGATTGACACAAGTGCACTCGGGGAAGAGGCATTGGAGAGAAGGCGCCTCAGGCAGAATGTTGACGAGTATCTGATGAAGGACGGTAGGAAGATCTACCTCCTGGCAGAGGGGAGGCTCGTCAACCTTGCCGCTGCAGAGGGGCACCCGAGCGAGGTGATGGACATGAGCTTTGCCAACCAGGCGCTCTCTGTCGAGTTCATAATCAAAAAGGGAAAAGGCCTCAAGCCAGATGTATATGACGTACCCAAGGAGATCGACAGAGCGGTAGCCAGGCTGAAGCTGGATACAATGGGAGTGAGAATCGACACGATGACTATGGAACAGGAGGCTTATGTAAGGGGATGGAGCGAAGGCACGGAGTGACCCCGCTTCTGCTTCCAAGAAGGGCAGCTATGCCTTCCACCACATGAACATGAAGTAAAGCACTCTGTTCCTGGACCTGTCAAGAGTGGCAAGTATGAACTTCTTCCTCACGGTGTGTGAGAGGCGCCCTGCCCTTACTATCTCGATTGGATCGACCTCTGCCGAGCTGGGGAGCACATGTATAACGAACGGGGCATGGTCGATTCCTGGGCCGTACTCATAGACCGCGAAATCAGATCCGAATTTCATGCCAGGCCTCACGACGTAACCCTTCTCGCGCAGATCCTTGTAAACAGCATAGAGCTCGTCAAAAAACCTGAAGCTCTCCCTTGAGAACTTTGCCAGTTCCTCTACCGAAATCGCACGACCTCCCGACTCGACGGATATTCTCCCTTTCTCAAGGAGGTAGTTTGCTTCGAAGAGGGATAGTTCGAGGGGGGCATCGACCTCAGTGTCCTTTGGCTTGTGGATGTTGACCGGCTTACCGAAAAAGCCCTCCTTGTAGAGCATTGCCCCCTGAGCTTTTGAGAGTATGATGATCCGGGATCCGATTATTGTTGCCACCGGGAGTGGGGACGCCATCGCGATGCACCAGGAATGGAGAATAACTTTTTTAGAGTATATGAGACCGCCAATTAAAGTTTGTCAGGAAGGGAGCAACTTTTAGAAAAGAAATATGATCACACCAGCGATTGGAGGGCGGGCGATAGTATTCATAGCTTGCCATACATCCCAGACGTGTTTCAAGGCGAAGTCCTTCGTTTCCAGAAAGGGAAGAAATTTGACAGGATCAAAGCACACGGTGCAGTGCAAGCACCCTGACGTCGTCTGATGCGTCCCTCATGGTGTCTACCATAAGCTCAAGGTTTGCAACCAAGTCCCTGCAGATCAGCACGCAGCCCTGATCCTTCACGTCCATTATGATCCGAAGATCGAGATCCTGCTGCATGAGATCGACCTTGTTCTCTGCAGAGTGTACGTCCCCGACCTGCTTCAATGCATACATGGGATTCATAGCCAATGCCATAATGCAATCTCTGAGCCTTTCATAAGCAGACAAGGATTCGCTTGCGAGTGCGACCAGACCCTCAGCAATCGCAGGATCGACCCCGAGGTTGCTCTTGGAGAGCTTGAGTATGAGCCTTGAAATGGTCTGGGCGATCTCGGCAATCTTCTCAACATTGAACATTAGCCTGAGGAAGTCTTCCCTGTAAAGGAGACCAGGGGCCGACTTTGTCAGCGTATCGATCAACTCTATCTTTATCTCGTCTGCTTCCTCCTCTAGTTTTGAGACTTCGTTATAGTAGTCTTCCATGTTGCCCCTCGATGAGATATAATCGTCAATCATAAGTACCAACGATCTCACAACTTCCTGAACTTTCCTCGCGTGGTCAGTGAGGAGATCCAGCGATTTTCGGTAGGCTTTGTTTTCAAGATCGCTCAGCTCTTTCTGATAGGTCAAACCAAACATCCCCTGAAGGACGCGCTAAAAGAAGCTAAAGCCTTTAATAAAGTTTTAGTTATAAAAGCACCTAATTAAATAAAAATACTAGAACGGCACGAAAAAATAATGTTCCGATGATATAACCTAATGAAACTGAGCGGAGCATTCTTGAAATATGAGCTCGAATCGGGAAGAGATTTTAGGCTAAAGCACAATCTATAGTTCGGGATATAGGATTCTAGAAAGGTGTAAAAAATGGAGTGCGACGTGCTCATAATTGGTGCAGGTCCTGCGGGGCTTGCAGCCGCGATCTACTCTTCAAGGCAGGGCCTTAGGACGGTTGTACTGGAGGAGGCGGTCGTAGGCGGCAGGGCCACTTATGCCCATACGATCGACAATTATCCGGGGTTCCCAGAGGGGATCTCCGGTGCAGAGCTGATATCAAGGTTTGCAAAGCAAGCGGAGAGGTTCGGCACTATAATAAGACCAGGAGAAGGCGCTAAGGAAATCAAGATATCTGGAGATGTTAAGGAAACAATCACCTCCAACGACAGCTACACCTCCAGGGCACTGGTGATCGCCACAGGGCTCAGGCAGAAGAAGCTGCAGATACCAGGGGAGGAGAGGCTGCTCGGCAGGGGAGTCTCGTACTGCGCCACCTGTGACGGGTTCTTCTTCAGAAACAAGAAGGTGGCGGTGATCGGGGGCGGTAACGAAGCTGCAAGCGATATCCTGTACCTGTCGTCACTCGCTGGGAAGATACTTTGGCTAGTGGGGGAAGAGGGGGTCACTGCCGACGATAGCTATTTGGCGAAGATCAAAGAGTCCGGGATCGAGCCGCACACTGGTGTGAGGGTTGTGGAATTGCTGGGCAAGGAGAGGCTGGAAGGGATCGTGATTGAGAAAGGAGGGGTCCAGGAAAAGCTGGCGGTGGACGGAGCATTCATAGCCGTAGGGTCGGTCCCAACTGTCGAGATCCTGAGGAGGGCTGGGATCGAGTTAGACGAAAAGGGGTTCATAAAAACTGGCGAGGAAATGGAAACGAACATAGCTGGGGTCTTTGCAGCGGGCGATTGCACCGGCAAGAGCCACCAAGTGATCTTGGCCGCAGGTCAGGGCGCGATGGCTGGGATCAAGGCTTCAGCTTATGCAAAAATGAAGGGGCGAATAACAGGCTAGATCTTCCTTATGGTCGCTATCGAGTTGTCGGCTAAGCCCTGCACCCGCATCTCCTCTGCGTTTGCCCAGACCTCGTTTTCAGGGATGTCAGGAAAAGGGAGGGCCTTTAGCTCCAGCTTCTTTTTACCGGCCACGACAACCTCGAATTTCTCATTAATCTGGAGGTATTTCATGGTCGATGGGTTCATCTTACCGATTCCCCTATCTGTGTCTTCCCTTCTCCTCAGACGGAGGCGCTTTTCAGGAGGCTTTGACACGAATGTCACCACCAGTGGAAGGATATGACTCAATACCATTTTAAGGCTAACGCATCGGGAGGAATCCCTGGAGAAATCCCTTGAGCTCGCCTATGGGGACCCTCCGTTGCTCCCAAGTATCCCGGAGCCGGATGGTGACGGTATCGTCTTGGAGGCTCTGGTAATCAACAGTGACCGCAAATGGGCAACCTATCTCGTCCGCCCTCGCGTAGCGCCTCCCGATCGAGCCGGAGTCGTCGAATTCGACAATGATACCTGCGTCTTTCAAGTCGCGGTATATGCCGTAGGCCTTCTCCCTCAAGCCATCACGGTTGACTAGAGGGAATACTGAGACAGTAACCGGCGCAATAGACGGGGGGAGCCTCAGCACGACCCTGTCCTCGCGCTCAGAGTATGCGCACTCAAGGGCCAAGTAAGTGAGCCTGTCAGCGCCGAAGGAAGGCTCAGCCACATGCGGAATGAAGCGCTCACCAGTCTGTGACTCTTCCTTCTCGTAGAACTCGACATACTCCGGCTTGATCAGCACCCCATCGACCTCGACAGGGCCAGAGGAGAGCCTGGACCGGAGCACGGAGGCATCAGCCCCCTTTATCACAGAGAGCACCTTTCCAGTATTCTTACCGTGATCCGCGCTTATTGCATCTGCCCTGGGCTTGGCAGCCAGCACCTTCACTTTCCTGGGTGCATCAAACTTCCTGAAGACCGACATGTCCTGACCGCTGTATTGCATGTGGCGTGAGAGGTCGTAGTCAGTACGGTAAGCATGGCCTGAGACCTCAACCCAACCCCACCGCTCAAGCTTGACCAACTGGTCGAAGGTCTGTGCAGAGTAGTGCGCCCTCTCTTCCGGGGGTTTCCCGATGAACATCTGCGAATCGACTGGGGCTCCAAGCTCGGAAATGAACTTAGTTGAGAGCGCCATGAAATAGGCGAGCCACTCGGTCTTGATGTAGCCCTCCTTCAGAGCCTCGGACACGGAGACCCGTATGGGTTCCGATGCCTTGGACTTTACCATTTCCTCGGTGAGTAGACTCAGCTTCACATCCTCCACATCACCTATTAGCGTGCATTCAGGGGATCTTGGGTCGAAGAAGAACTCTACCTCCATTATTGTGAACTCCCTGAGCCTGATTGGGCCCTGCCTAGGCGAGATCTCGTTCCGGGCAACCTTCCCTATCTGGGCCAAACCCATGGGCAGGCGCTCCCTCATCGAGTTGAAAATGCTCTTGAAATTGACAAACATGCCTTGGGCAGCCTCTGGTCTAAGGTAGGCGACATTCTCTGAATAGGGACCGATGTTTGTCCTGAACAGGAGGTTGAACCTGGAGATCTTGCTCAGTTGGCCTTGGCAATCAGAGCACCTAACGCGCTTTTCCAGGATGATTGCATCGAGCTCCTCAGTTGTCATCCCTTCTATTCCCTTGACCTCCCCGACCTGCTCCAGTATAAGATGATCCGCCCTGAACCTTTTGTGGCACTGCATGCACTCCACGATTACATCAGTAAAATTCTCAACATGACCCGACGCCTCGAAAACTTTGGCGGGCATTATCACAGGAGTCTCGATCTCGTACACCAGTCCATGGTGCCGGTGTATGAAAACTTCCCTCCAGCGCCTCTCGATATTCCGTTTGAGCATCGCTCCCATGGGACCGAAGTCCAGGAATCCTGCGACCCC
>MAGV01000079.1:13451-30662 GCA_001717015.1 Candidatus Methanosuratincola petrocarbonis (ex Vanwonterghem et al. 2016)
CCCCCGCCATAAATCTCTGAAGAAGGCCAGAAGAAGCCCCTTCTCCTGCCAAGCTCAACTATTTTATCGTATTTGTCCATTGGAACGCCCTCGCGAGTCAGTCCAGATTGATTGTATACAGGGATATATGCGTATTCGTACCCCGTTGAAAGGGGCAATGCTAAACTTGCTCAGTTGGATATATATAAAACACCAGTAAGGCATAGGTTAGTTGCTTGGACAAAAATCAGAGGTCGGTGAAGAATGCCCAACACTCCCTTCTACCTTGACTCTCAACCAGTTTATTTTGGGGGCTTCAAGAGGGAATACGCAGATGCCGATTTTGCGCTGTTTGGAGTGCCCTTCGACTGCACATCAAGCTATAGACCTGGTTCGAGGTTTGGACCAGACGCGATAAGGGAGGCATCAGCCAACATCGAAACCTGGTCTTGGAGGACAGGCATAGATTTTGAGGACTTGAAGGTCCATGACTTGGGCAATGTTGCAGTGGTGTACGGTGACGCTTCTGAGACCATCAGGAGGGTGGCAGACACCGTCGAGGACGTAAACTCGACAAGGAAAGTTCCCATCATGTTAGGAGGGGAGCACCTTGTGACCCTTGGATCTGCGAAGGCGATAAAGAACTGCACATTCGTCTCCTTTGACGCGCACTTCGACCTCAGGGATGAATACCTGTCGAACAAGCTCTCCCATGCCTGTGTAATGAGGCGCATCATGGAAGAGGTAGGAAAAGAGAGGATCCTCCTCTGCGGGGTAAGGGCAACCTTCGGGGAGGAGGTCAGATGGGTCAAGGAGAACGGGATAAAGTACATGACATCAAGGGACTTGTTGAGGGAAGGGGTAAGCTCCTCGTCTTTGTGGCTAAAGGAACAGCTCAAGAATGCTGAAAAAATTTACATCAGCATCGATATGGATGTGATTGACCCAGCTTATGCGCCTGGAGTCGGCAACCCGGAGCCCGAAGGGATTGCCCCAAGCCTGCTCCTCGACATCCTAGGGGAGGCAATAGACGACAGGGTCGTTGGATTTGATCTAGTCGAAGTCGCGCCACACTATGACAATGGAATGACTGCCGTCTTGGCATCCAAGATGATCTTCGAGATCTGTACGATGATAAAACAGGCACGGCACTGAGTCAGCGCGCTTTTATCTCCCTGATGATTGGAGACCTAGACTTGTAGAGGATCCTGTGGCCGCAAACCGGGCACCTAATCCCTGGCAGACCCATAAGCTCGTTGCTGTCGATGATCTTTCCGCATCTCTCGCAGAGGTAGGTTGCCATATCCAAATACCCAGGCAATAAAGAATGGTCCCTGTTTAAAAGTGTTGCGTAGAGCCAAGCTATCAAACAAGAATCGTTTCACTTTTCGATTAAGCATCTGAACCATACTGTACAAGTGGCATCCACAGGGAGGGGGCCGGGCGAGTAATCTTTACGACTTGCAGCGGCATCACCGGATCTATTAAATGAACGGGTAAGAAATAAAAAAGATGAACGCTAATAGGTCGATACCATTTGGGGGGTGATGATGATCCTTACGGTTAATTTCGCATACATAAAATTCAAAGACGGCACTAAAGGAGTGCTTTCTCCGGATCAGCACGATGTAATAGCCATACTTGAAGCATCAGACACGCTTAGGAAGAAATGGAGGAGTGTATTCAAGCTATTCAGGGAAGAGAGGAAGAGAGTAGACTTCATTTCCAGGATTTATTATCCGGTTTATCTTGTCAGGCACGAGGGTAAGATGATAGCAGTGGATGGAATGGGGATCCAGGAGAGCAGCTTCAACGAAGATAGCCTTTCAGACGGAATGACGCTGAACTCAAAAACCACCTTCTATCCGGTTTTCGGCGCCGATCTGTGCAGCTGGATCGGAGAATTGCCTGAGATAGCATCAGAGATCGAAGAGATAAGGAACGGGTTCGCGCTCCCTCCCGTTATTTCAAAGGAAGATGCTAAGAAGATAGCTGCCGAGGTAAAAGGGATTTATGGCTTGAACCTGGAAACAGTCAAGAAGCTTGAGAAGGAAATCTCCGAGCTGAACGAGAAATACAACAAAGTTCTACTTGAGCTCATCGAGGAAGAAAAGTCGCTGCTCGAGGACTATGACAAAAAAATTTCGTTGAAGAATGCTGAGATAGAAGGTCTTGAAACGTACAGCGAGATGAAGATGATAAGCGAGCTAAAGGCTAACTTCAGTAAGAAGCTTGAATCGATCAAAAAACAGAAGGCTGAGACCGAGCAGATAAGGCATAAGACTTTGAAAAAGATATCTGAGCTGCAAAGTGAGAAGGCAAAGCTGCTCTCGCTGAAGAACTCGCTTTCCAGCAAAATATCTTCCCTAAACCTCAGGCTTGCTCGGCTCCATGACGAGATGCAGGGATTAAAATCGCACGGGACCGACCCCAAGATTATTAGTAACAACCTGATCAATTCGGAGAAGATAAGAAGGGAGATCGATAACCTCCAGAGAGAGCTAGAAAGCTGCGTCTCGAGATTCAACGAGATCGCTGGAGAGATCTCGGCATTGACCGATAGTTTGAATGGACTTGACGGGCAGCTCGCGAAACTGAACGAAAAGGAGAGCCTATTGCCGTCGAAAGAGGAGGAAGAGGTCAACAAAGTCCGCACTTGTTTTGCAGGGAGGCGCGAGAACCTCGTTAAAGAACTGATGGAATTGGCTGAAGAGAAGGAGCTGGCGCTGACAGAGATAAGGACCAAAGAGAGGGAAGCGAAAGCAAAACACGACAAAGATCTCTGCAGGCTACAGCTACTGCTCACCAAGTCAAAAGAAGACCTGCAGGCATTGGAGTTGCGTATGTTCCAAGACGAGTCTGATACAAAATGGGAACTGGAGACGCTGCTCATACCCTTCTACGTTTACTCAATCGAGGGCGATTTCAGGATCATTGAGCCCCAGATACACGTTGCAGAAGGCGGGAAGATAGTGAAGACTGGAGGCACTTGCCTCGTGAGGGGGGGGCTCGATTATTTGCAGGGGAACTGGGATTCTCTTTCGATGATTCTCTTCAAAGCCCGGGAAAGCTTCAACCTCCTTTCGCTCGAAAACAGGAGGAGGATAATCGCGGCTGCCGAGTCGCTCAGGTCCATGCGAGTAATCAATGACTTCCAGTTGTCCTACATAAGGGCGGTGGATACTAAATGAAGATCCTCTATGCAAGTCAGTCATTCTTGCCAAGCACGGGAGGGGTCTCATACTACCTCATGTGGCTGGGGAGAAAGCTGAAGGATGCCAAACACGAGGTTGCGTTCGTGAACATGAAGCCACCGAAGGGGAAGAGTAGGGAAGAGATAGCGGGTTTCAAGGTATTCAGGGTCCCTGCTGAGGGGGAGTTTGACCATGACACCCTCAGGGGCTACTCGAAATTCAAGGAGCTCATACTGAAAGTCTTCCACAACAGAGATGTTCCGGTGGACATGCTGTACAATAAGCACCTGTACGGTTACAATGAATACTTGAAGGTCAACGAATCATTCCAGAAGGCTGTTTTGGAAGCCGCTGACCTGGAGCAGCCAGACATAGTCCACGTGCATGACTTCCAGCTACTCCCTTGCCTGAACAGCCTCAGTGGAAATAGCTGGCCCCTCGTCTTTACCTGGCATATCCCATTCACGGAAGAGGTGCACACATCTTGGAGGGAGGCGATGGTAGAATACATGAGAAACGCCTCAGCGTCGATATTTTCGACAAAAGGGTATGCGAGCGCGGTCATAAAATCCGGACTTCCGTTCAACAGGGTAAGCGTCATCCCACCTTTCATTGATGTGGAGCAGCCCAAGGCAAAGTTCAGGGAGAGGTTTGGGATTAGGAACGACGAGAAACTGATAATCTGCGTAGCCAGGATGGACAGATTCAAGGGGCAAAACACCCTCCTCGACGCTGTGGCTATGCTCGATATCGATTACCGGCTCGTGTTCATCGGCAACGGCTCCTTCAGCAAGGACGTGCTCAAGGTCAAGGAAAAAGAAAGCTATAGCAAGGAACTCAAAGAGAAGGCAAAGAACGAAGTTTACTCGGGCAGGGTTATCTTCGCAGGTGCGGTCGACAGGGATCTCCTAATGGCTGCCTATAATGAATGCGATCTCGTCGTACTGCCGTCTGTGCACGAAGGCTTCGGTCTAGCAATAACAGAGGGGATGGCATTCGGGAAGCCCGTGATCGGGACTGCAGTCGGCGGCATCCCGTCCCAGATCTGGCCAGGAGTAAATGGCTACCTGGTCAGACCCAACGATCCGAAGTCACTCGCGGATGCGATTCGACACATACTAAAGAACAGCGAATTGGCTGAGGAGATGGGGAAGAACAGCAAGGCTATCTTTGAAAAGTACTTTTCCTCTAAGCGGGGGGCGGAAGATCACATAGGACTTTATAGCAGACTCCTCAAATTCGGGGTTTGAGGAGGGCAATTTTCTTTGAAAGAAAGCGGTAGTTTCAGCGGCTTCTACAAGAAGAGCATCAATGAGAGGATAGAGGCGCTGAGGAAGGGTATAGACCTGGCGGAGGAGGATGTCCAGAGACTCAAGGATGGGCTGCCGGTCGAGCTCGCCAATATCATGGTGGAGAATGTGGTAGCCACATTCCAGATCCCGCTCGGGATCGCTACGAACTTCAGGGTGAACGGCAAGGACTACCTCGTGCCGATGGCGACTGAGGAGGCTTCTGTAATCGCAGCCGCGAGCCACGCAGCCAAGCTTGCCCTCCCGGAGGGGTTCAGGGCAACCAGCACTAGACCGGTTGTGCGGGGGCAGGTCCAGATCATTGGACTCGGCGAGCTGGCGTCGCCTGCCCAGAGAGTGCTGGAAGCCAAGTATGAGCTGATGGAGGAGGCAAACAGTTTCGCAGGATCATTGCCAAAGATGGGCGGCGGCGTGGTTGATCTCAAGGTCAAGGTTTTTGAAGAGCCGAGGAGGATGCTCGTTGCTGAATTTTATGTTGACTGCAGGGACGCGATGGGCGCTAATGTGGTCAACACCATTGTGGAAGGGATCGCTCCGAAGCTGGAGGGCCTTACCGGGGGGAGGAGCCTTCTCAGGATTCTGTCAAACCTCACTACCGAAAGGATGTCCCGGTCCAGCGTGGTCTTCAGGCGAGGCACCATAGGAGACGAGGTCATTGAGGGAATAATCGCGGCATATGACTTTGCTTGCGCCGATCCATACCGAGCAGCCACGCACAACAAGGGCATAATGAATGGGATAACAGCGGTCACAATAGCCACCGGGAATGACTCGAGGGCAGTAGAGGCTGGGGCGCATGCCTATGCAGCACTCTCCGGCAAGTATCTCCCGCTATCCAAGTGGTGGAAGGACGCGGAAGGGAACCTCGTAGGGGAGCTTGAGCTTCCGCTGGCGCTGGGCATTGTCGGGGGGGCTACAAAGGTCCACCCTGTGGCTCAGACCGTACTTAAGATCATAGGCGCCAAGAGCGCGAATGAGCTCGCAGAAGTGGCATGCGCGGTAGGGCTCGCCCAAAACTTTGCAGCCCTGAGGGCACTAGTGAGCGAGGGCATCCAGAAGGGGCACATGCGGCTCCATTCGAGGAATGTCGCAATCATGGCAGGGGCAGTGGGGCAAGAGGTCGAAAAGGTCGCCAGCACTATGGTCGCTGAAGGAAATATCAGGGTTTCGAGGGCCAGGGAGATCCTGGAAGTATTGAGAGGGAAGGGCTCACGCCAGTAAGATCGCGCCCACTGGACATGAAGAAACAGCATAATCGAGATCGCATTTCCCTGCCTCGTTTATTACATGGGACTTGCCCTCCTTGTCAATTTCAAAGACTTCCGGGCAAACGACAGCACAGTTGCCGCATCCGATGCACAGATCCCTGTCAACCCGCGGTGCTTTTGCCAAGTAGCGCACCAACAGACAGAGGAAGGCGGATTAGTTATATAGAATTGACGTCCAGTATTCGTCGTGGTTGGATTGGGTTTCGAGAAGCTTGCTAGGGCAGTCGCAGTGCTCAAGAACACGCCTAGGACAGGCTGGATCCAGAGGGGAGTGCCCAGGGGCGAGGCCGAAACAGTTGCAGAGCACACGTTCATGGTTACGGCGATCCTAGGCTACATATCAGCCAGCTGCAGCGCATTATGCCTGGACCGCGAGAGGATGATCCTCATGGGAATCATACACGACATGGGGGAGGCCGTCTCAGGGGACATCCCCAGATCACTCACTGAGAGGCTGGGGAAGGATCTCAAGGAAGGGGTCGAGAGCGAAATAATCCAGGGGATCTTTGGTGGAAGTGACGGCGGCAGACTAACCGGGCTCTTCCTAGAATACTTGGAGAGGAAGACGACCGAAGCCAAGACAGTCAAGATCGCGGATCTTCTAGCCACGCTCGGGCAGGCGGAGACATATCTCGAGAGGGGTTTCCCTGTCGGCGACATAATCGAATCTTGCAGAGAAGAGGCGCAGCGCATGATCGATGAAATACAAGAGGAGGACCTCAGACTTCTCTTGAATGCGATCCTTGCGTCGAAAGGCAGATAAATCGATCGGGGTGTTTGATAACTATGGCAAAAGATGACGAAGGTGAGCGGGAGAAGATCCCTGAAGGGGATGAAAAGCAATACTACATGCCGATACCAGCAGGGACGCCGTACTCTGTGATTGCAGAGGCCGTCAACAAGTTTGGGATCGAGCTGACCGAGAAAGAAGTGATCGTCCCAGGGATAGGGGAGAACGAGACCGCGCCGCTCACATGGGTGCTCGTCGGAAGCAGGGAGAGGCTCGAGAAAGCCCATGAATTCATTGTCCGAAAAATGACCGAGATGCTGGAGAGGTTCAGGTAGGCGCTGAGCCGCTTAGGTGAGCGCTGAGCCGCTTATCCTCCTCTAGCATCTCGCTCTGAAGGTCTTTCACGACCTTGGTTATCGCGCTCAGGAAGATCTGCTCGACTGCCCTACCAAGCGAGGCGCCGAGCTCGTCGCAGAGATCTGACACCTTCTCGGAATTCCTGTCCAAGAAAGAGTAGAAGGACTCTGCCAAAACCTGGTATAGATCCTCCGCAAGCCCGGAATCGCTCCCCTCCCCGAACTCGATCGAGAACTCGAGCGCATACAGGTCAGGCCCTTCCCCTTTTACTGGGATCCGCCTGACTAAGTTNNTAACAATTTGTCCAGACGGTCTGACGCGTCCTTCTTGCTGATCAGGAGCGTCTCCGAAATCCGATCCGTCGTCAGCGGACCCTTCTGGAGGGACAGGAGGACTTCTCGCGACTTATCGTCGAGCAGGGCTCTGCAGACCTCTGCAAGTTTTTCGTCAGGAACCACTAGGCACACCATTCTTATCACCAAGAGACTTGAGGAATGACCTTATCTTTGAGACCATTACTCTAGCGTCGTCCTCTGTGCGCGGGTAAGGCACCACTACGACCGGGATGCCCCTACGCTTCAGTATGTAGCGGATGAATTCATTAGTCCTGCCACAGCTGGCGCACCCGAACAGGGCTTCAGGATCTTCCACCACGATTGCTGCATCAGCCTCTTCTATGAGCGGGCCGATCAGCGCCAGGCGACCCCTCACCCCTGACGGGACTTCTATAGCGGCGTACTTCAGCCCCCTCCTGGGGAATTCAGGGGTGATGTTCATCGGCGGCGAGTCTATCTCTGGCTTCGAGAGGTTCTTGGCAACCTCCTCCCCGAGACCGAGTGGTATATGCCCCTCACGCGTCACGAGGTCGTACAGGATAAGACTGTTGGGCGGGAAAATGAACACTTTAGCCAACATTATTCCTCCCGAGTATCACTTCTTTGCTGTCTATCTTGCTCAACCAGAACTTCACTTTTATCACTATCTCGTTCAGCTTGTCCCTTGGGCAGCTCACTCCCCGGACAACGCCAGTTACCAGATCCACGATTACCCCGGCACACTCGACCTTGCCAGGTGGCGGCCGCACCAGCCTAGTGATTATCCCGACCTTTGCAAAGTCCTCGTAATCCACGGGAGCTTCGCAGACGACTATCGCCGGGATGTCGACATACCTCAGGAACGACTTTGCCTTGTGGACTACATGACCGCTGATGCCGCCAAGGTGGATGAGTGCAAGCTTGAAACGCCTTATCTGGAATACTTCCTTTTCGTTCATTCCAGCCATCGATCCGCCAGGCGCGCCGCCGTACGGTGAGTCAGGAGGGACGCCTGCCCCGGACTCAAGGACAAGCACACTCGTCCTTATCCCCTGCTCCCTGAGACCGTATGTGATCTCGCAGATCGGCTTGGTTATGTGTCGCTTCGAAGGCGACATGGCGATTGCTACTACCTCAAAGCTCTCGGATTCTGAAATTGTCCCCCGCTGGGCAAGACCGCCACCCTCCCCGATGCCCATCGACTCCCTGCAGTCGACTATCTGCACATCTCTGCCAATTGAATCCTGCAACCTATTCACCTTGTAGTCCACGAAGGTAGTCCTTGACGGTGGGCCTCGGCTTGGTAAATTGCCCCACTCGGACGTCATAGCCATAAGGCATGGTCTGGTCGCAGACGGGCTTGAGCTTTGCTATGACGTCTTCAGGCGCGAATTCAGTCTTCACCACAATTATGAACCTGCCTGTCAGGTGCCCGCCCCCGGAAAACTTAGGGCCGTGGGTCAGAACCTCTTCGACCCCCTCGGTATCGCGCATTATTGCGGCCAAATCCTTTGCCTTCTTGTCGCTCATCAGTCGCCTTGGCATGATCTCGATTTCCCTGAAATGGGCTTGCTGGGACATCCTGGATCACTAACCTATAAATTAATCAGGGATTTAATAATGTAGTGCTACCGCTGGAGTTGGACCCCCTTTGAGAATCATTATTGACGGAAACGAGTATGAGGCAGACGAAGGAGAGCGCCTTGGCGCGATTTTGGAAAGTTTTGGGATAAGGGCAAAAGAGGGGTGCATAATCGCAGTCAAGAAGAAGGTCAGGGAGGAGAGTGTTGAGACAGACTTATTTGAAATTGAAACGACTAGGGGCCGGATGATACTGCGGGTAGAATGCGGCGAATTCCTCGAGAGATGGAGGAAGTCCTGCCAAGGCTATGAAGGGGCGGGGGTTAGGTGGACCACCAAGGACGCGGTAGTTTTTGGGTCTACCGTATTCGACGCCCAGCCCTCGATGGAACCGGTCAGCCTCGGGAGATACGAGGTGACGCTCAGCCTTTCAGGGCTAAGCAAAGAGAATACTCTTCTGGTATTCTCGAAGCGACCGCACTCTGCTTCATATTACCCGCCCAAGGGATGCGCTGTCCTGGGCAGGATAGTTTATGGGAGGCACTTGGTCGGGCTGCTCAGAATGGGGGACAGAATCCTTTCGATTAAACCAGTACTCGAGACCAAAGAGCTGGCTAAGTCGCTGCTCAAGGGTGAAGCGGGGACGCTCTTGGAAGATGGCGACAGGATTTTCACTAAAGTCGAGGTTGAGCTCGACTACGATTCCCCAGTCTGCGGGGAGCAGGCATACAATGTGTTGAATGATGGTGTCATCAAGGTCTCGTCAGAGACCAGCATTTACATCTGCTACAACGAGAGGAAGGTCATCGCCTTGCCGGTTGAGAAGCTCGGGGTAAGGAAGAGGGGGAGCTTCACAGTAAGGAATTCAGGGGAGAATGTCGGGGCAGCATACATTTACAAGAAGGAGGCCCCGCTTGCGCAGTCACACACCATCGTCGGCAAGGTTGTCGAAGGGCTCGAGCTCGTAGACTTGGCAAAGGAAGGGGACTGCCTCGCGGTATCAGTCAAGCCCCCGAGGATCGACCTGCTCGGGAAGAGAATCGCTGACGTAAGAGCCTCCCTCAACGCAATGGGCGTCAAGTTGGAGACCGAAGGGGCACCTGCGGATACCGATCTGGGCGTGATTGTGGAGCACGAACCGCAGAATTCGCTAGAGATCTACAAGAGCGGGATCGTCAGGTGCAAGGTCATAAGCCCAGAGAGCATCCTCAAGATCAGGCTTTATGAGGACAAAGCCCCAAACTCGGTGAGGTACTTCAGGGCAGTCACAGGGCTTGAGCGGAAGGCGTTCGGAAAATTAAAAGTCTACTTTGCGACCCCGAAGATGGAGATGATCCTTTTTAAAGGGAACGAAGAGATCGCGAAGGGGCTCACGCCGGAGAATACGCCCACCGGGAATGTGGTGTCTGGGTCAATAGGGGTCACTAACACAGTAAAGAAGTTCGCAGGCATGATAGGGATCAGGATGACGGACAGCGATAGGTTCGGCCCCACCGCAGAGAGCTTCGATGGGACGAATCTGATCGGAGAGGTGGAAGGAGGGATAAACCTGCTCAGGAGGCTTAAGGAAGGGAGCGAGATGTACGTTCAGGAGCTGAGAGGATGATCAAGACATTCCTTGTCGTACTTTCTCCGGACTCCAATCTGACTCCCTCCATGCTAGCCGAGAGGGCGTCCCAGATGGGCGGGATAGACTACAAGGAGACCTGCTATGGCCTTCTCGTGGAGGGGGAGGAGGAGAAGGTAAGAGCCGCACTAGAGGATATGAGGGCACTAGACCCGAAAAAAGTATTCTACAAGCAGAGGGGATACAGAATAGGCGACGAGAGGATATGCAGGGCTAAGAGGGGCGGAGGCCCTAGGCCGGGCTACCACATGCTAAGCTCCGAGCGCGAGGTCCTGAAGAACGTTTCGAAGGCGCTGGAGGGCGAGGCAGAGGAGAAGATCCCTCCCGAGAGGCCGAAGGCCAAGCTCGATGTGGAGAGGCTGAGAAGGGTTATCGAAGAAGAGGGTGGGGAAGATTAGGATATTCGTGGATTCATCAGACGAGCTGGGCGGACAGCAGTACAAGTACATAGCAGAGAAGAGCGTCGAGGACTTGGGACTCGGAGGGAGCATAGATTCGATCGATATGCTGATTAGGGTAGAGGAACCCGTCTTCATAATTATCATAAGGTACAAGGAAGTCACTGGCAAGAGCACGCTTGGGGATGCGTCCTATATAGACTCGAGAAAGAACGGGATTAGGATAACACTGAGCAGCGAGATCTTCCTTGGGGATGCGCTCAAGGCGCTCTGGTCGAAGTACGGCAGGGACAGGGTTGAGCAGATAGGCAGGCTTGAGATCTTTGTTTCGGGCGCAGAACCTGAAGAGGTGAAGGGGATAAAGCTCAGCGAGAAGGGGTATGACCTGGAATCCAGAATAAACGAGCTCGCGACCAGGATAATCCCGGAAGGGTTCAGGATAAGGAATTCAACGAAAGATAAAGGCATAATCACGATAATCGCCTCCGAGGACCCGATAAAGGAAGAATGGAGGGTGCTTGCGAGAAGGCTGGAGGGGGATGCACGTGCTTAAGTACCTGCTCTTCGAGGGCGGCCTCTACAGGCACGAAAGGATAATCGAGTTCCTTGAGGATGTAGGAGGCTTTCTAGTCCAGAAGACAGTTGTTGGACTCGATCTCATAATGAACTTGGCCGTCCCAGAGGGAGAGCATGAACGCCTCTCAGCGATCGTGTCAGAACTGAAGGGCAAGCTGACCCCTGCGCCACTGATAGGCACGGAGATAGGGGTTGTCGCACCAACACTCTCCAGGCACCACCTCCCGCACCCAGCCTGCGACATTGCAGAGAACCTGCGAAGGCACGGGGCAAAGACGAACATAATCGGGCTCTCGAGGGGGGTCGGGCAGAAAATAGTGCACACCACTATAAAGGAAAAGGAGCTCATAGAGGAGCACGACATCGCTGTATTCACCCTCGGAAACTTTGAAAAATGTCTGATGAAGAAGACCAAGCTTTTCGCAGAGATTGAGGTGCCAGTGATAGTGACGGGCGGGCCCGTAATGAAAAGCATCCCAGGTGCAGAGGCGTATGTCGGCGGCATAGGCAGGTACCCCGAGAGGGCAAGGACTGGGGAGTCGATCGAGAAGCTCAGGGAGGTCTCGAGGGTCGCTGGCGAGGTAGTCGAGCAAAGGAGGAGGGAGATGGATCTGGATCCGCTCATCGTCGATCCGATCGTGGTGAAGGCAGAGATCGAGAGGCAGGTTCCCGAGTCCACAGAAGCGCTGTCCCCGAACCCGGTCACACTCAAGATAGACGGGGTGAGGGTGAAGTTGCCTTATGACGACTACAAGGATAAGATAGGCAACGTCAGCATCGGGGACAAGAAACTTTCTGAATTCGCGGTAATAAAGAGGTCACTGATGAGAAACTACATTCTTGTGAAGGTGCTTCCGAAGTCGATGTTTTGAAGGGGGTTGTATGCAGTTTGTTGCTTGAAGTAGTAGACCTCACAAAGAAATACCCCGAGAGAGGCATCATTGCCCTGGACGGGGTCACTTTTTCAGTAGGGGAAGGAGAAGTGGTCGGGATCGTGGGCAGAAGCGGCGCTGGCAAGAGCACACTCTTGAGGATACTCAGAGGGGTCGAGAGCTTTGACCAAGGATCTGTGAGCTTCGATGGGATCAGCATAACACCCTCCTCCCCGAAGGGAGATGTATTGGAGCTTCAGCGGAAGACGGCAATCCAGCTCCAGAGGAGCTTCGGGCTCTGGCCCGACAGTGCAGTGGACAACGTGGTGAGGGCACTGAGGTATTCCGACGGTTTCGACGAGACGATCCCCGAAGCGGAAGGGGAGTATAGGGAATACCACGAGAGGGCGATGGAGATTCTCAGGGTGGTCGGGCTGGACAAGAGGGCAGGCCTCTGGTCCGAAGTCCTCAGCGGGGGCGAGAAGCAGAGGCTGATCATTGCCAGGCAGATAGCAAGAAGGCCGAAGCTTTTGCTGTTGGACGAGCCTGGCACGATGACGTGCCCGGCAACAAGGGAAGCGCTCTTGGATGCCCTGAAACGTGCAAACAGGGAGCTTGGTATCGCGATCCTCTTCGCATCGCACAACCCCCAGACGCACAGATCGCTCTCGGAGAGGACGATCCTCATCGACAAGGGCAAGCTCATTGAGGACGGCAAGACGGAAGCAGTGCTTGCCAGGTTCCTATCAGGTATCGAAGAGCCGCTAGAGAAGACCAGGATAGACGGGCCCGTAGTGCTGAAGATAGAGGGGGCATGCAAGACGTACAAGCTCATACCTTATGGCTTGGTCTTCGAGATGGCTGAGACCAACCTGGAGTTCAGGAGGGGCGAGATAACGGGCATAGTAGGCCCTTCGGGTGCAGGCAAGACGGTCGTCCTGAGGATGCTATCCGGACTCGAACTCCCTGACAAGGGCGAGGTGAAAGTAACTTACAAGGGCGAGTGGGTGGTGCTCGGAAAGCTAGGCAGGAAAAACATGCTCGCGAGGAGGCGCATAGGCATACTCCACCAGGAGTTCGATTTGCCCCACTTCGCCAGGGTTCTAGATCTCTTCGCGGCGAAGCTAGGGCTCAAGGACTATGGCTCGCTCGAAGCCGCGCTGAGGAAGGGTAAAAGAGCCGGGCTCTCTGAGGAGCTGGTGGACGCGCTGAGCAGGGTTTCGGAGCTCCCGGAGGGCGAGATGAAGGCAAAGCTGAGCGAGATGGGGATAACCAACGATCTGCTGAGGGAACTGTTCAGATCCAAAGACCCGGAAAAGGCAAGGGATGTAGCGCTCGCAGCGCTGGAGGCGGTAGGCCTGAGCCCAGAGATCCTGGACCGCAACGTGTACGAGCTTAGCGGGGGCGAGAAGATCAGGGTAGCCCTTGCGCTGTCGCTGGTCTCTAGTCCAAAGGTACTCATCCTCGACGAGCCCTTCGGCGACCTGGATCCCATAACCCTGAGGTTAGTCGCGAATTCGCTGAAGATGGTCAAGAAGAAGCTAAGGCCAGCCATTGTGCTTGTCAGCCACCAGCTTGACCTCCTCGAGGAGGTCTCTGACAGGGCAGTGCTGATGCTGAACGGAAGAGTTGTGATGGACGGTGACCCGTCCTCGGTTGTGAGCAAGTTCTTGGAGGAGATAGAGCGTGGAATTTGAAGTGGTATTCCTGCCCGAAGGGAAGAGGTGCAGGGTGCCTGAGAAGACAACCCTGATGTCGGCCGCCCTCAAAGGAGAGGTGGATCTTGCGGCGATTTGCGGAGGCAAAGGCTACTGCGGGAAGTGCCTTGTTGAGGTAATAAATGGGAAGGTCTCGCCGCTGACGGATCATGAGAAGAAGAGGGTGCCTAAGGAGAAACTGGACGGGAGCTACAGGCTCGCCTGCCAGACGTACGTTGAGGGCGATGTCATGATAAGGGTTCCGGATCAGAGCAGGGTGGGCAAACAGAGGCTTGTAATCATGGGCAAGGAGCCTCCTGTTCAGATCATGAGCAATGTCGAGAAGGTCTACATTGAGCTTTGTCCGCCGTCCCTCGAGGATCCGACTGCCGATGATGAAAGGCTATTGGCTGGGCTCGCTGCGATGGGGTATCCGAACCTCACGATCGACACGCCTGCGGCTAGGGAGATGCCCAGGATCCTGAGGGAGGCGGGGTGGAAGGTGACGGCAGCGATCCTTGGGAGGAGGGAGGTCATTGCCCTAGAAAAGGGGGATACAACTGCAAGGAAGTACGGGTTGGCAGTGGACATCGGTACCACGAAGCTGGCAGTTTTCATCGTGGACCTGAATGACGGCACCATAGTTTATGCAGACGGAACCATGAACCCCCAGATAAAGTTCGGGGAGGACGTGATCTCAAGGATCAATTATGCGTCGCAAGGTAAGGGGCACCTTGAGGAGATGCGCAACACAATAGTCGAAGGCATAAACAGCCTCTTGGGCTCAGGCATCGCTGAGGTCGAGATCAGCAGGGATGAGGTTTACGAGGCAGTGCTTGTGGGCAACACTGCCATGCACCACCTCTTCGCGGGGATAGACGTGAAGAGCCTTGGGCTTGCGCCTTACGCAGCAGGGATCGGCAGGTCCAGCGACTGCAGGGCAAGGGACGCAGGCATTGCAATCAACCCAGCAGGCAACGTGCACCTCCTACCAAACGTGGCAGGCTTTGTGGGCGCAGACGCGATAGCAGATGTGCTTGCATCGAGGCTTCACGAAAAGGAGAGACTCACGCTGCTGATGGATGTGGGCACCAACACGGAGGTGATGCTCGGAGACAGGAACGGAATATGGGCATGCTCGACCGCGTCTGGACCTGCGTTTGAGGGGGCGCATATCAAGTGCGGTATGAGGGCAGCAAGCGGCGCAATCGAGAAGGTATGGATAGACAACGACTTCAGGGTTTCTTATAAGACCATTGACGACAAGAAGGCGCGCGGGATATGCGGTTCAGGCATTATCGACGCTGTCGCCGAGATGCTCAAGGTCGGATTGATAGACACCTCGGGCAGGATTCAGCAGATCGGGAGCGATGTCCGGGACGGGGGAAGCGGCAGGGAGTTCGTACTTGTCCCAAAGGAGGAGACCGAGACAGGCAAGGAGGACATAGTCATTACCCAAGACGACATTAGGGAGATCCAGAAAGCCAAGGCAGCAATCTATGCGGGGTTCATGACGCTAGTGAGGAAAGGGGGGCTTGACAGGAGGGCCCTTGCTGAAATAATAATAGCGGGCGCTTTTGGCAACTACATCGACCCGAAGAATGCAAGGATAATCGGCATGATACCGGAGCTCCCGCTAGAAAAGATATCTTTCACCGGCAACACGGCCGGCTCAGGTGCGAGGCTTTGCCTCAAGTCGCTAGATGCAAGGCGAGAGGCGCAGATCGTCGCCTCAAAAGTAAAATATATAGAACTTGCGGCACAGCCAATATTTGAGGAAGAGTACATAAACGCGATGTACCTGCCAAACAGCCAGCTGGAAGACTTCCCGGAGACTATGGAAGAAGTGAAGGCGCCAAGGGTGGTGAGGCGCTATGTCAGAAGATGAATTGGCAAGGGCGCTGAAAGGGATTGAAGGCATAATATGCGTCAAAGAGCTGACTGAAGAGGAGAAGGCAGAGGCACTGAAGCTCGAAGAGCAGGCGGAAAAGGGCGTCCTGATGGGGCTTTGCAGAGGCATAAACATAGGCGTAAGGGAGGCGCTGAAGAAGGGGAGGGTCTTTGCCTGCGCGACCGACAGGTGCTTCAAGTGGCCCAATTCCTCCTACATAAAGATAGTTTGCGGGGAGGAAGTGATAGGGGAGGACGTGAACGAACAGCAGAGGCTCGAGAGGCTCAAGTGCGAGGGAAACATAGTTGCAGGGACGCTGGTCTTTTACAGGGACAAGATGAGGCTCTTCAAGGACAGGAGGGACGAGACGATGGTGCAGATACTTCCGCTCGAGATGGGAGAGATCCTCGGCAAAAAAGCGGTGGTCGGGAGCCCGTCCCCACCAACAGACCTCTTCCTGAAAAGCAGGATGGGGGTAGACACCGAGCGCAGCGGACTGGGGACCGTATTGATTGGAATCGAGGCATAATCGGATGGATCCCGTCCGAAAGCAGCAGCCTAAGGGCGCATTCTCCAGCATCTAAATTACCTTTCAGGCAATGTGGAGGCAAAGATGCGAAAGCCCGTTGACAACAGACTGCCCCAAACCGACAGATAGGATTGGCGTCTTTCTAAACGGATATAAGCATTCATGATCATAATTATACACAGTGATCCGATTGTGGAAGTCGATCACAAAGTTCTTTGAAGGCGCGCCTGCCAAGCTAAAGGTCGCTAGGCTGATGGTTGAGCTTGGATTCAGCATTAACGAGTCGGGAAGGATTGTCTGCGGGAATGTGGAGATATCTGACGCCGATCTGTCAAGGGCGGCTGGCGTGGACAGGAGAGTCGTGAGGCAGACTGTCGAGGAGATAATGGGGGATCCTCTGATGAAGAGGATCTTCACAGGAATAAAGCCAGCAGGAAGCTTCCTGAAAGAGATAGCCCCGGCGCTCGGGTACGGGGTTGTGGAGGTCAGGGCAAAGTCGGACGCAGTCGGGGTGATATTTCATGTCACAAAATACATCTCGGACGCAGGGATATCGATAAGGCAAATACTTGCGGAGGATCCGGAGCTCAACCCGGATCCGAAGCTGATGATAATCACTGACACGAAGGTCCCAGGCGAGGTCATATCAAAGCTACTGACTATCCCGACCGTCACGAAAGTCAGCGTGAGCTGATCAGTGGCATTTTCATCGCCTGTCAGGATGTCGGACAAGAATATAGCTGGACAAGCAGCGTACAGGCGTAAAAAAACACTATTTAACTATAAAAAGGCAGCCTAGATGAAATAGATCGGTTGCGTCCATTAGTCGCCTGCAAAAAAGGTAAAAATCAGGAGATCTTCATCGGAATGGCATCATAGTTTATGGAG
>MAGV01000079.1:30695-38412 GCA_001717015.1 Candidatus Methanosuratincola petrocarbonis (ex Vanwonterghem et al. 2016)
TATGGAGACTGCATCGCAGTTGATGATCCTTCCGCTGAGGTACTCTGCGTAGCCGCCGAGATCCAGAAGACCGTGGCCGCTCATGTTGAAGAGTATCACCTTCTTCTCCTTGCAAGTTTTCGCGATCTTCATTGCCTGAAGGAGCGCATGTGCACTCTCGGGCGCAGGCACTATGCCCTCACACTTTGAGAAGAGCTTCGCGGCATCGAAGACTTCGCGCTGCTTGACTGCGACGGGCTTTATTACCGAATTCTTGACGAGGATGCTCATCGAATATGCCTTCCCGTGGTACCTAAGCCCACCCGCGTGGATAGGCGGCGTCACGAATTTGTGCCCAACGGTGTACATCGGGAAGAGCGGGGTCATGCCCGCCGTGTCGCCGTAGTCATAGGCATACACCCCACGCGTGAAAGACGGGACCGCTTCAGGCTCGACTGAAAAGAACTCGGCGTCGAGTTTGCCCGCCAGCTTTTCCTTCACGAACGGGTATGCGAGCCCAGCGTAATTGCTGCCCCCGCCGACGCAGCCGATAATGTAATCGGGCTTGCGGTCTATCAGCTCAAGTTGCTTCATTGCCTCCTGGCCTATGATGGTCTGGTGAAGGAGAACGAAGTTCGTCACCGAGCCTAAGGAGTACTTGGATTTCGGATCGTTCCTCACGGTTTCGATCGCTTCACTGATTGCGATACCGAGACTACCAGGGTGGTTCGGGGTTTCTGAAAGAATCCTGCGCCCGAACTCGGTAACATTACTTGGCGAGGCATAGACCTCGGAGCCATAGAGCTCCATCAGCACCCTCCTGTAGGGCTTCTGGTCGTGGGACGCCCTCGTCATGAAGACAGTACACCTCATATCGAACATCGCACATGCCAAAGACAATGCCGATCCCCATTGTCCGGCGCCGGTCTCTGTGACGAGGCGCTCTACACCGTCTTTCTTGTTGTAGTACGCCTGCGCAATAGCAGTATTGCCCTTGTGGCTCCCCACAGGGGAGATTCCTTCATACTTGTAATAGATCTCTGCGGGCGTGCCGAGGTACTCCTCAAGGCGCTTGGCCCTTATCAAGGGAGTCGGCCTTGCCATCTTGACATACGTCTCTCTGACCTCATCAGGGATCGCAATGTACCGCTCTTGAGAGATCTCCTGCTCGATTAGGCTCTTCGGGAAGAACCAAAGCGCGTCAAGACCCGCAGGCTTCATTGTCTTTGGATCGAGCGGGGGCGGACATGGCTCCGGGAGATCCGGCACGATATTGTACCAGTACTTCGGTATTTCGTCGACTGGAAGGTCTATCCTGAGACCCTCACCAAAAACGGTCACCCATTTTTTTCACCAATGTTTTTATTTGGATAACAATAACCATATTTAAGCTTTTATGCATTAACTTGTACATAATAGCCGGTAAGAAGTTATATCCTCACCGGTGCAAAAATACAGTGAAGCACTATGCCGCAGAATGCCCCTCTCAAGCGACTCCTCTACTGGCTCATTGCCGGCACTAGGGGAGGGGAGTCGCGGGGGCGCATTATAGAGTCGCTGAAGGAGATGCCGAAGAACGCGAACATGCTTTCGGACAGGCTCGGGATGGAATACAAGAACGTCAGGCACCACCTGGATGTGCTCTTGAAGAACGGGCTATTGACCACAGTAGGCGAAGGCTACGGCGTAACCTATTTCCTCAGTGCAGAGCTGGAAAGCAACTACGGAGTTTTCGAGGAGATCTGGGAAAAAATTGGGAAAATGAGTAAAAAGAGAGGCGGGAGGAAGAAGTATTGATTATGGGAAGAAATGAATGCGTAATTGCAATCATCTCAATGGCACTAGTCTTTGGCACAATCGTGCAGCCTTCTTGCTCAAGCGCAGGGGTTTTTGATCTGTCAAACGACCAGCAAGGAGGGGGCATGTACATGCGTCACGAAGGCCGAGACATGGAAGCCTACTACTCAATCCAGACGGCGCTCTCGTTTGTCAACATGTTCCTCTCGATCCTGCTGCTAGGGATCTACATCGACACTTATAGGAGGATAAGATCCGAGTTTTCGCTTTCGCTGGCGATAGTCTCCCTAGTGCTCTTCTCATATGCCCTCACTTCCAACCCGCTGCTACATAACGCCCTCGGCTTTGGCGGTTTCGGGCTCGGTCCTTTCGCAATGATACCCGGGTTGTTCAGCTGTGCGGCCCTGCTGATCCTCGTTTACATCAGCCTTAAGTGAGCGGGTTTGGGATCAATTTGGGAAATACTCGGTCAATTTCTTGGAAAATCAATATGAATCAAACAGAGCAAGGTTTTTTGGTGACAGAAATGAAGAAGAGAATGACAATCTTGTTGTTGGCGGCGCTCTTTATTGCAGCAGTGCCAATAGCCTCAACACTCGCAACTGCGAATGCACAGACCTATGAGAGCCAGCAGACGATCTGCAGCCACAGTGGCCTGCAGACACAGGATAGGGAACAACTGAGAGATAGGGAATGCGCGATGACAAACCCTGCTGACTCCATGTACACACTCCAAGAGAGGGTCCAGCAGAGAATCCAAGAAAGGAGCATGATATGTTCGCAGTCAGGGATTTGCTGCAACTCAAGCTACGATTGCCAGGGCTTTACATTCCAACTGAGGGAGATGCTTCAGACCAAAAACCAAAATTGCAACGGATTCGGGAAATGACAGTGCAACAAACCAATTATTCCTTTCTATTTTTTGCCAGGGTTGATTTTTATTCAACGGGGCACGGAATGCTCAGCAAGATCTGTCAGCGCTTTCATTGGGTCTTTTGCCTTCACTATCCCAGACGCGACCAGAACCCCCTCAGCACCGAGCTTTATCGCCGCCGAGACGTCCTCGCCCGAGGTAATTCCGGCGCCGCAGAGCACGTGCACGCCACTCGAGACGTCCTTAATTAGACGCACGGCATCACCCACTATCTCTGGTCGGGCCTTGGAGACTGAGACGCCACTTCCAATGAGTTCCGGGGGCTCTACCGCGACCATGTCCGGAGAGAAGCTAGCTACAGCGCGACCTGCCAACGGGGTGTTTGCGCAGACGCATGTCAACAGCCCCAAGCAAGAGCAGCGTCTCACGGTCTCCTCAATAATGTCCATCCGCAGTCTTCTCTCGGAATGGTTTAAGATGGATCCAGAAACGCCAGCTTCCTTCAGCGACTCAGGCGTCACACTCCCAGTGTGGGCACCAGGCTCTTCCGGATCCGCATGCTGCGAGAACACAGGGATCCCAACGCTTTTTGTTATCATGTAGAGGTCGGGCGTCTGCGGCGCAACGGCTATGCAAACACCAGTTTCTTCGGAGACCCGCTCAGCAGCCCTGGCTAATTCCAGTCCCTTCTGCCCAAGGGATTCTTTATAGGTCTTGAAATTTACGAGTATCAGCGGGAAACCAATTCTCAAATGCGGTACCTCGCTCGGGGATAATCGGCTAAAAAATAAAGACTGGTTAGGGTCAGTTCCCTTCCTTCTTCTCTTCGGCTGGCTTTGACTCAGGTGTACCTGCTTCCTTACCCTCTGTGACCTCGGAAAGCTCAGGGATCTCCTCCAGAGGTTTTGGTGGAGGCGTCGTTGCCATGGTGTATCCGATCCAGCCTGCGATGCCGAGGACTGCAAGGACCATCACCAACACAGGGAGGACTATTGCCCACCAAGACCATTCCGAGAAGAAGAGCCACCATAAGTAAACCACAATCAGTATTGCCGATGTTGCGAGTATTCCTGCACCAATAGCCTGATCCTTTGACATGATCATGCGCCTCTTTGTTTCATTAAAGGGGATCTGCCTCAATTTAAGCTTTTATATATTGGCGGCAGACCTATACAACGGAATGGTAATTATGTCGGTAGTCCGCATTGCTGATTTCGACGCCGAATCGGTGGCTTCCAGGATCTGCGAGTTTATAAGGAGAAAGGTCGGGCAGAGGCGCGCTGTGGTCGGACTGAGTGGAGGGATAGACTCTGCTGTGGCGGCGACCCTCTCAGCAAGGGGCCTGGGCAGGGAAAAGGTCCTCGCTCTGGTTATGCCGGACTCGGCTGCCACCCCGAACGAGGATGTCAATGATGCGATAGCCTTGGCTGAAAGCCTTGGGATAGGGTATAGGACTATCGACATCACCAAGGCATCGGAGACCGTCACAGAGCTAGCATCAGCAGGGTGCGAACGCAAGGACAAGGTGGCGGAGGGGAATGTGAGGGCGAGGCTGAGGATGACGATCCTCTATTATGTGGCGAATTCGGAGGGTAGGATTGTCATAGGGAGCGGGGACAGGAGCGAACTCATGATTGGGTACTTCACCAAGTACGGCGACGGGGGGGTAGATCTGCTGCCTCTCGGCTGCCTTTACAAGACTCAGGTCAGGGAGCTTGCCAAGCACCTGGGGATCCCTCAGAGGATAATAATGAAGGAGAGCTCCCCAAGGCTCTGGAAGGGGCAGACGGCCGAAAGCGAGCTAGGAATCAGCTATGAAGAAATTGATATGATCCTCTACCGCCTCTGTGACCTGAAGATGAGAAAGGAAGAGGTAGTGGAGGATCTAGGTCCGAACTATGCTGCCAAAGTGGAGAGGGTTGCAAGGATGGTCAGGGAGAGCGCCCACAAGAGGAGGGCACCCCCGGCGCCCAAGGTGTCCCCGCAAAAGTTGCCCCAGCGCTTCAGGATCGGCTCGAAGGCGGGTACCGAATGAGTCTGCTGAAGGAAATCCTCGAAAAGATCGAAATAGGGATCCCAGCAGGAGAGATTGTTGAGCGGCTCTGCTGGAGGGACTTCGAGGGGTTTGCCGCAGAGATATTCTCCGAGAACGGGTTCGTGGTGCTGAGAAATATCAGGTTCAGCGCAGAGAGGAGGAGATATGAGATTGATGTCGTCGCTTTCCAGCGGCCGCGAGTCGTACTCGTGGATTGCAAGCACTGGGGGATGAGGGCAGGCAAGTCGAGCGGCATAAGAGATGCGGCGGCGAGGCAGCTTCTAAGGGCGCAGCGCTTTGAGGGGAAATTAGTCCAGATTTTCCAGGACGCAGCAGAGTGGGGGAGAGCATCGATCATCCCAGTTATCGTGACGCTCCACCAAGAGGCAGTCACAGAGCACAGCGGGGTATTCGTGGTTCCAGTCTTCAAGCTCAACCAGTTCATTGAGGAGGTCAGATGCGGCGTCTTCGATGCCAGGGAAGTCAAGTTAGCTAGCCTGATGGAGTTCCAGTGCTAGTGACTTCTGCGAGCCTCCTTGCGATGCGTATGGCCTTCATGGCTACCTCGACTGCGTCCCTCCCGAATACCAACATCATCGGTTCCTTCCCCCAGTCTCCCGTGTGGTATATTACGTCTGGGACCCTCCCGTGGGCTTTTATAGCCTCCTCCGTGCCCCAAGGGATGGATGCCCCCTCGGCGGCTTTGACGTCTTCAGGCTCCTTGGTGCGGTCGTATGAAGAGTACGAATAACCCAAGTCGTTAAGGACCCGCAAGATCTCTGCAGAGTATCGGATGTTCATCGCAGACCGCACATAAGGGTCGTGGCGCATCGCTGAGAGAACGGCACGGGCAACATGCCTAGAGCCGCCAAAAGCGGGGCAGGAAGCAGGCTTTAGACGCCCGCCTGCATTCGCGATCCTGCCAGGGACACCGCATACTGACTCCACTCCCGAAGCATACCTCAGAGGGAGGGACATCACCAGGTTGATCTGGCATTCGGGCGAGAGAAGCGGTGCAAACTCTGAAGACTCGAGCAAGCAGAGGGCATCGCTCACGGACAAAATGACCCTGAACTTCTCAGCGTCCATCTCCAGGTCCGAGATTGGGTTAACCGGACCGACGCCTCTCCCCACCTCCAAGCCGTGGAGAATCGCGTTCCGCACGAACTGCTTTGCCATTCCCACCGCCTCCTCGACAGGGTAGCCGAGTGCCAAGCAGGATGCGATCGCAGCCGAGAAGGTGCATCCAGTGCCGTGCGTAGTCTTCGATGGGATCCTTTCTCCCCTGTAGAAAACAGGAGGGCGGCCTCTTGAGAAGAGCGTGTCTACGGGTTCACCCGGCAGGTGCCCGCCCTTGATCACGACATAACGGGCGCCCATGTCAAGCAGCATACCCCCAGCCCTCAAGACGTCATCCATTGATGAAATCCCCATTTTAGTGAGGGCTGACGCCTCCTCCACATTCGGCGTGAGCACATGCGCCACGGGTATGAGCGCCTCTTTTAAAGAAAAGAGAGCCTCTTGCCTGAGGAGGTGAGCGCCAGACTTTGCAACCATCACAGGGTCGACAACTGCGTTCAGTCCGAGTTCCGTTATGGCTCTGGATACCTCAGAGATTATTGGGGAGCTCGAGAGCATACCCGTCTTTGCGAACTTTACCTCCATATCCTTGACGACTGTTTCTATCTGAGCCCTCACCATTGCTGGCGGGATCTCGTGGATGCCCGAGACTCCGGTGGTGTCTTGGGCGGTCACCGCTGTGATGGCTGAAGTGCCGTGCACACCCAAGGCTGCGAAGGTCTTCAGATCTGCCTGGATCCCGGCGCCGCCACCCGAGTCGGATCCGGCTATTGTAAGCACAACAGGGATTTTGGATCTCTTTGTCATATTTACCCTCAATAATTTTATATGATGGGCTTTATAAGATATGTATATAATTCGTGAATAAACCAATTTATGGTGTAAGGCTTGAACCCGCCATGCGAACTCACTGTAAAGGAACTGCTCCCGATTTTGAGGACCCTGGTCGCGAAGGAGCTGGCTGAAAACCACGGCTACACCCAGACCAAGATAGCGAAGAAGCTAGGAGTGACGCAGGCAGCGGTGAGCGGGTACCTGACTCAGCAACTGACAAATGCAGCGATCGAGCCATTCTCGCTAAAGGAGCTGCGAGAGATAGCTAAGAACCTTGCATCCGAGATCACTATGAAGCGGTTCTCGAACGCAGACATGATCAACAACATCTGCGAGATCTGCCTTAACCTCAGGCGTGGGGGTTCGATATGCCATGCCCACAAGATGAGGATCCAAGAGCTTGAGGACGAGAAGTGCAGCATATGCATGCAGCTGCACATGAGCCTTACAGACCTCTCAGACATGAGGAGGGCGACCCTGAGCGACCTGACTGTTGCAGTCTCGATGATTGAGAACACCCCTGAGTTCGTTGAGCTGGAGCCGCAGGTCCTGTCCAACATGGTCATGGCGCTGAAGAATGCAAAGGGTGTTGCCGATGTGGCTGGGATCCCTGGAAGGCTTGTCAAAATAAGGGGGAAGGTTATGTCTCTGATGGATCCGGAGTTCGGCGTCTCGAGCCACCTGGCAAAGCTCCTCTTGAGGGCGATGAGTGTGAACCCCGAGGTGAGGTCAGTCATGAATACCGCTTACAATGAGGATGTTGCGGAGGTGATAAACAAGATGGGGTTCAACTGTGCCGTATTCGAAAGGACGCCCGTGCAGAAGGGCGAGGAGGAGCTTTTCGAATTCGTAGAGGGGGCATTCAAGGAAAACAGGGGCTGGGTCGATGTGATTGTTGACATGGGCGGGGTTGGGATAGAGCCGAATGCCTATTTCTTCGAGAAGAACGCGCTTAGGCTGGCGGACAGGATCGTGAGGGTGGCGAGGCTGGTCGCAGCCAGGAAGGCGCATAGATGAGGTATACATTTATTATATCCCAAGAGTAAAAGGAAGAGTCTTGGGAAACGGTGTAGTAATTGCCCGCAAACCTACCTCCTCAGGCAAGGGCCGCAGAGAGG
>MAGV01000008.1:0-5925 GCA_001717015.1 Candidatus Methanosuratincola petrocarbonis (ex Vanwonterghem et al. 2016)
AGCTCTTCGATCCTATTGCGCATGGCAGTATAGGAGTTCTGCGGCAGAAAGACGCCTTTCTGGCTCAGCGAGCTCTCGTATCCTATGTGGAGGTCTGCGATCACCAGTGTCCGATACTTAGGGAGGAATAATGCAGGGTGCGCCCCGACAGTAATGCCATCCTTGAATATCCTCATGGTTCAATAGAATAAAAAGGTGATAAATTATTGTTTGCTATGCCCTCATCAGATCCTCCTGCTTGTACCTGTACAGTCCGAGGTCTTGGAGGATCTCGAGGAATTCTTCGTCTGAGACGGCGCCCCTCTTCTGCAGGGAGGCTTCATATATCCTCCCGAGTATCTCAGGGTACCGCTCCTTCGGGATGTCCAGACCGAGTTCCTTGAGCTTGAGGTCGAGGTTGTAGGGTCCGCTCTTCTTGCTCAGGATTATCCGCGGCTCAGGGTGACCCACAAGATCGAATGCAAAAGGATATGAAAGGTAACCCTCTTCTGCCTTGGACGTCCACTGCGCAGACTGGGCGGACTCGATGTTGAATACATTCGCGCCTACTATCGGCTTGTTCAGAGGGATCGGGAAACCAGAGATGTCCGCCACAAGCTTACAGAGACGGTACAGCTCACCCAGCTTAATGTTTGAGTCGACTCCCATAAGCAACTTAAGTCCGAGCGCGACTTCGCTCAGCGGCGTGTTTCCTGCCCTCTCGCCCATACCATTAACGGTGACGTGTACAGCCGAGGCCCCTGCGGCAACGCCTGCCAATGTATTCGCAGTCGCCATGCCGAAGTCGTTGTGGCAGTGCACCTCAATAGGCTTCGCGGTCATCCCGCGGACATTCTTGACGAGCCCGTACATTGCCATCGGGAGTATCGCGCCGAAAGAGTCGGAAAGTGCGAATGAGTCGCAGTACTTTTCGGTTCCAGAGACTATCTTCCTCAATGTGTCCAAATCCGATCTAGTCGAATCGACGAGGAGGAGCACGACATGCATTCCCTCGGACTTTGCGTATGCCGCATTTTCGGCAGTCTTTGATATGACATCTTCCAGACTGGTCGAGTAGCTCCCTTTCATCATGACCTCGCTCGCAGGTATCTCAATTGTGACCCCCCAGCTCTCGCAGTCCTTCGCCGCTGATATGTCAAGCCTGTTATTCCTGCACCAAGAGAAGAGCCGGCATTCAAGGGAGGCGGCTACCAGCGCACGCAGCGCCTCGCGATCCTCAGAAGAGAAGCCAGGTGTCCCGACCTCTACCCTGTCCACGCCTGCCCTGTTGAGGGATCTCCCAATCGCTATCTTGTCGTATTTTGTGAATACGACCCCTGCCTGCTGCTCCCCATCACGGAGCGTCACATCGTGGAACTCAACCTTCTTCACTTCTGGCGGCATGGGGACCATGGAGCGGTCATAGTTGAATGGACTCACAAACCATTTGGAAGTCATCCAAGGTTTATCCATCAAAAAGTTCCTCCATGTATACATATGACTCTAGGCTTTTAAAAACCCTTTCACAGCCCCTATAAGCCATTTATACAAAAGGAATAAGTAATACTTGACTTTAAAGCAAAGTCAAGGCATGGGATCTCTATGAGCGTTGTTGTAGCGCAGGAAAAGAAGCCCTTGATAAGGTTTGATATCAAGAAATGCGCGTTCTGCAAGATATGCGAGTTGAGCTGCTCGAAATACCATTACAAGAAGTTCGGGGACTCGATCTCGCGCATAACGATAATCAGGAAGGGGCCACTGATGTTCAAGTGCCACATTTGCACGAGGTGCGAGAAGCGCTTCTGCATAACCGCCTGCCCTACGAAGGCACTCTCCTACAAGGGCGGGAACATTGTGGTGGACCCGAAGCTTTGCAACTCGTGTGGGGACTGCGTGAAGGCTTGCCCGTTCCACGGGATAAAGCTCCACCCGGAAAACAAGCTGCCAATCATATGCGATCTCTGCGACGGAGATCCGAGCTGCGTCAAGGACTGCCCGAAGGGAGCCCTATCGCTTGTATGGTTACCAGAGGTTAGGAAGTGATCATGATGAAGTACAGCGGATATAAAGGCAGAGTATTGGCAATAAACCTGACCACCAAGAAGACTTCGACTATAGAAGTGACAGACGAGTTCGCCAGGAAGTACATCGGGGGCAACGGGTTCGCTGTAAGGTATCTCTTTGACATGGTCGATCCACGGATGGACGCATTCGACGTGACGAACGTCGTGGCGATGATGACCGGCCCGTTCCAAGGGATCAACTCGCCGACCGCAGGCAAGTACTACATGGCTACCAAATCTCCGCTAACGAATGGCTATTTCGACAGCGTGAGCGGAGGGTTCATCGGGGCTCAGATAAAATACGCGGGTTACGACGGCTTCCTGATCACAGGGAAGGCTGACAAGCCGACATACCTCTTCGTAGAGGACGGGAAGGTCGAGTTCAGGCCTGCCGAGAGGCTATGGGGCAAGCTGACCGGGGAGACCCAGGAGATGATAAAGGAGGAGGTGGGAGACCCTAACCTCTGCGTCTCCGCAATAGGACCCGCTGGCGAGAACCTGGTGAGGTATGCCTGCGTGATCACAGAGTACAGGGCTGCGGGCAGGGGAGGTGTCGGCGCAGTGCTCGGCTCCAAGAAGCTCAAGGCGATAGCAGTGAGGGGCTCTGGCACCAACGAGGTCGCGGATCCGGAGGCCTACGAAGCATGGATGCAGTGGTACAAGGAAGAGGCGAAGAAGGTGCCTGGAATAGCAGTCGGCCTTCCGACGTACGGGACGCCGGCGCTGGTGGCGAGCATAGGGAAGATGCTGGGTGCGATGGGATCGTACAACCACCAGACAGAGTTCTTCCAGAACTGGGAGAACATCTCGGGAGAGAGGCTGAAGAAGGAGTTCTGGGACAAGGACACGGCATGCCCTGCGTGCCCGATCGCATGCAGCAAGGTCTTCTCCGCAAAGTCGGGCAAGTGGAAGGGCGCAATATCAGAGGGTCCTGAGTACGAGACCATCTACTCGCTCGGCTCGATGTGCGGAATCGACGACCTAGGCGCGATCATCAAGGGGGACAGCCTCTGCGACGAGTGGGGCATGGACACTGTGACCTACGGCGTGATGGTCTCGTTCCTGATGGAGGCGTACGAGAAGGGACTCGTGACCAAGGATAACACGGACGGGGTTGAGTTCAAGTTCGGCAACGACGACGCAATGATTGCTTACATCGAGAAGACAGCCAAGAGAGAGGGGCTCGGGAACCTGATGGCAGAGGGCTCCCTGAGGGCTTCCAGAGTCATAGGAGGCGGATCAGAGCGCTTCGCGATACAGGTCAAGGGCCTCGAGATACCTGGGCACTCCGCAAGGGCTCTCAGGGGCATGGCGCTAGGATACTCCACCGCTACCAGGGGAGGCAGCCACCATGACCCGAGGCCTACAGGAGAGTATGCCGGCGCCTCGGACAGGAAGGCTGTCGAGGGCAAGGCAGCATGGGTCATAGGCACGCAGCAGATGACCACCATCGGGGACAGCCTCGTGAACTGCCACTTCCTGGAGAGGCTGCTCGGGTTCACGCTCACCCAGAAATGGGTGGACATGATAAACCCCGTCACAGGGTTCGGCTACACCTTGGAGGAGCTGACCACAGTCGCCGAGCGGATACTGGACCTGGAGAGGGCATTCAACGTCAGGACGGGGATAAGGAGGAAGGACGACACCCTCCCGAGGAGGTTCCTTGAGGAGCCGATACCGGAGGGGCCGTCACAGGGCATGTACACCGACGAGCCGACGCTCAACAAGATGCTCGACGACTTCTATGCGCTCAAGGGATGGGACCCAAAGACAGGCGTGCCCACGAGGGAGAAGCTCGTCAGGATGGGCCTTGAGGACGTCGCGGACTGCCTGAACAAGAGCGGGATAAGCTGCTAGAGGTAAAGCACTACAGCTGCCTCTTTTTTTGTCTTTTTTCTCAATTNCAACAAGCCTGCCTCTTTTATTTTTTTTATCAATTAATGCCAACGCTATCCCAAGAAGCCTGCATTTTGCAAGAAAACCGAAAAAGTATTAAAACAGCCTAGGACGACTTCAAGTGAGGTTTTATCCAATGAGCGAAGCACAGTTATTCGAGGAATTGGCAAACGCAGTCTACGCGGGGGACGACTCCAAGGCAGTTGAGATCTCGAGGAGGGCCCTTGACGCAGGGATCGAGCCCCTCAAGGCAATAAACGAGGGGCTAATGAAGGGGATGAGCAGGGTTGGAGACGATTTCAGCCAGCTCAAGATATACCTCCCTGAGGTGATGCTTGCAGCTGAGGCGATGAAGGCAGCCCTTGCAGTGCTCGAACCCGAGGCGCTAAAGAGGGGCAGAGCCACTGTCAAGAGTAAGGTCGTAATAGCCACCATCACAGGGGACATCCATGACATTGGCAAGAACATCGTTGCTATGCTGATGAGGGCAAACGGCTTTGAGGTCTATGACTTGGGCAGGGATGTCCCGATAGACGAGCTGATAAAGAAGGCAGAGGAGGTCAAGGCTGATTTCATCTGCGCGTCCACGCTCCTCTCGACATCGATGCCATACATGGAGGATCTGATCGCGCTCCTGAAAGAGAGGGGGATCAGGGAGAAGTATATAGTGATGGTCGGCGGCGGACCGGTGACGCGCGAATGGGCAGCCTCGATCGGTGCCGACGGCTACGGTGACGACGGGGACGAAGCAGTCAAGGTGGCGAAGGAGCTCCTCCAGAGGAGAGGTGCCCCATGACCTCGATCTGGGAAGTAATCGACAGGACTGAAACAGGAACTTACATGGAAGAGGCGGACTTCGACCTGAAGATCGTAGCCAAGAAGTGCAAGGAGCTGGTCAAGGAGTACGACATAAGGTACGACCCGAAGCAGATAATCACCTCAGACGACTCGCTCGCGGACGACGTCTTCGAGGCAGGTCTCAGGCTGGCGCTGGAGTCAGGCATATACTGCATCGACACGAAGAGGATCGTCAAGTTTGACGAGTATGAGCTGAAGGAGGGCATAATCTCGGCCCCCAGGAGGCTCATCATCGGACAGAACAAGGACTCCAGGGTACTCTACGCTAGGGGGGTTGAGGACGAGCGTGCCCCGATAATCTGCGGAGGCCAGGCTGGGGCAGCCATACCTGAGGAGTGGTACCTCCCGATGGCAATCTCATATATGAAGGAGCCCCTCGTCGACATGATCAACAACGGAGGTCTCGCAGTGGTCGAGGGGAGGAAGGTCAGGACAAAGACGCCCCTCGAGATCCAGGCTACCAGGAGAGAGCTGTCGATGCTCAGGGAGGCCGCCAGGCGTGCCGGGAGGCCGGGAATCAGTTTCATAGCTGCAGAGAGCAGCGTCTCGGCAATGGGGGATCTCGCGATAGCCAGCGAGAGGTACATGAGGAGGACCGACTCGCACCTCGTGGCGCTGCTGAACGAGCTGAAGACGGACTTCGACAGGATCTCCAAGGTGGTTAACTTCTACGAGTATGGGGCGCACAATGTGACGTTGGTCGACCCGATCATAGGGGGATACGCAGGCGGGCCGGAAGGCGTGGCAGTCTGCTTCGTTGCCTCGTTCCTCCTCGGCAGGGCGATGTACGGATCGGACTTCCATGTCTGCCACCCGATCCACTTCAGGTACATGAGCACAAGCGCGCCGGAGTGTATGTGGAACCTGAACATCGTCGGCCAGGCAATGGCGAGGAATGCCCCGTTCATCATCATGGGGGATGTGTGGACTTCAGCCGGCGCAGGGAGCGAAATGATATTTTACGAGACAGCAGCGAACACGATTACGAACGTGGTGACGGGGAGCCACCCGCTCGGCGTCTCAGCCACCAACGGGAAATACCCGCATGCGACTGGGCTCGAGACCAGGTTCATGGCAGAGGTGGCACATGCCGCGGTCAGGTCGAGGCTCTCGCGCAAGTCGGCCAATG
>MAGV01000008.1:6234-8092 GCA_001717015.1 Candidatus Methanosuratincola petrocarbonis (ex Vanwonterghem et al. 2016)
TTATGGACGAGAAGGACTTCGATATGAAACTCATGAAGAGGACAAGGGAGCTGGTCAAGGAGTACGACATAAGGTACGACCCGAAGCAGCCGGTCTGCACCGATGACTCGGTGGCTGACGACGTCTATGAGGCTGCGATGAGGCTCCTGCTCGAGATGGGCTTCTACTGCCAGACCACAAAGCGGTGCATAACATTCGAGGAGGGCGAGGTAAAGAGGGTGCTCAAGTCGCTACCCGAGAGCCTCCTGCTCGGATCGGGCAAGGACGCGGTCAGGATGGACATGAGGCGGGTCGAGGACCCACGGCCACCTGTGATACACGCGGGCCCGACGGGCACGCTCTGCACCGAGGGGGAGGTCTACGTCAAGACTCTGCGGAGCTTCGCGCAGGAGGGGGTGATAGACTCCGTGGGTGCAGGAACGCTTGCCACCATAGACGGCTTCAAGATAAGGAAGGGGACGCCGCAGGAGTTCAGGGCGGCCAGGCTCCTGGCAAGGTGGGCCAGGGAGGCGATAAGCCAGGCAGGCAGGCCAGGGATGCACATAAACGACGTAGCAGTCGTCAGCCCCGAGGCGAAGCTTTGCGCGCTGGACCCTGCATACGGGTTGAGGCCGAGCGACGGCATCATAGTCTCCCAGATGATAGAACTCAAGACGAGCCTCCAGCACCTCTCGCTGGTGGAGCACCTCCAGAGCTACGGGATCCACATCGGCAACCTGATGACCCCGATACTGGGAGGTTACTCAGGCGGACCCGAGGGGACGGCAATAGTGAACGTCGCAGAGCACATTGCAGGGGTCCTGTGCTACAGCGCTAGCTACCACTACTGCAGCCTGACGAACGTGAAGAACCTGAATGGCACGGATCGACCTGGCCTTTGGGCCATAAGCATGGTAGGGCAGGCGCTCTCGAGGAACTCTGAGATCATGAGCGTTTACGACTGCTACTGCGCAAGTGGTCCTGGTGAGGAGATGCTCCTCCTGGAGGCGGCAGCAGGCGGGATCGCAGCATCAGTCGCCGGGATGAACGTGATGGGCTGCGGATCATGCGGCGGGAAGCTGGTTGACCACTCCACCGGGCTTGAGGCCAGGATGCTCAAGGAGGCTGCAGCAGCCGCGGCGGGCATGAGCAGAAAAGATGCGAACGATATCCTGAACAAGATCCTCCCGATGTACGAGGATAGGCTGGACATCTCCAAGGCGCCAAAGGGCAAGACATTCCAGGAGCTCTATGACTTGGCATCGGCTAGGCCCAAGGCAGAATGGCAGGGTCTTTACGACAAGGTGGCAAGAGAGCTCTCGAACCTGGGGCTCGAAATCGCCTAGTTTTCCATTATTTTCTATTTTTCCAGATTACAAAAAAGAGGTGGGCTAGAGCGCAGGGAGATCATCGCTCCCTCCCAATCCTCTTCCCCAGGCTTGCAGGACCCCTGACGCCTCTCCCACCAACCACGAGCGCAACGAGCGCGACCAGATAGGGGAGCAGCGCGAAGAGCTGGTTCATTGAGGCGCCAGAGAGCTCCGGGAATAGTATGCCAATCCTGAGAGATAGGGCTTCGGTAAAGCCGAAGAGCAACGATCCCACTAGCACTCCCCAGGGGTTCCACCTGCCCAGGATGACTATCGAGACTGCGACAAAACCCCTTGCAGCCACGATCCTAGGGTCAAAAGTGTTGAACATCGAGATCGTCAGCAGTCCGCCAGCCAATCCCGCCAGAATTCCTTCTGCCAGGAGGGCGGCATACCTCATTTTTACAACATTTATCCCCAAGTAGGAGGCGATAACAGGATCCTCACCGATCGACCTGAGTCGGAGGCCGAACGATGTCTTTGTCAGGAGCACGTATATGAGGGGCACG
>MAGV01000080.1:0-8788 GCA_001717015.1 Candidatus Methanosuratincola petrocarbonis (ex Vanwonterghem et al. 2016)
GTGACAGCCAGATCCCCGAGCTCCCCCCCGCCCACGGATACAAAAGTCGCTGGGGATAGTGGCGAGATTTTCTCGAGCGGGACGAGCCTCCCCTCAATTTCCTTCCTGAGCGAGTCTATCTCTTTTATGAGCCTTACCCTTTCCTTTTCACTCATTCTGAAGACCATCTCTCCCACCTCGCAATCGATTATTGCCTGATCACCCTACTTCCATCAATCCCTTCCCGGGTATCCAGATCATCCTCTTCCCGAGGAGCCCCCTCCTCTCCCTGTACTGGTAAATCTCCCTTGCCATGCTCCCGAGCTGGATCCTCCTCAGTACTGACTTCTCAGTCCCGATGTCGCTCCGGTGGAAAAGCTTCCACCCGTCGGCGAGCCTAACGCCCCTGCAGAGCTCCTCTGCTTTTGCGCTGGCCTCAGGGAGGGTGTCCCCTGTCCCTATGCACTCGACGACCCTTGACCCTCCGGTCATCACGCCGTTGCCAGTATCCTCTGCGGAGGCCCAGAGGACCCTCCCCGCATTGGTCGGCGCTGTGAGCGAGACCGGGTGCCCCTTCGCGAGGTCCCTCCGGTCTGGGTAGCCCTCCGGGCAGACTGCCTTGACTGCCACGGCCTGATCCTCGAAATCGACCTTCACCTTGTTCAGGTCCTCGCAGATTATTGCCTCGCAGATGTCAACGAGGTCGGTCTTGAGCATTGTGAGGACATTCGCGGCCTCGGGGTCGCCGAGCCTTGAGTACATCTCTATCACGGTCGGCCCCCAGACCGAAGTCAGCATCATCTGCCCGGCCGAGATACCGTGGTACTTCTTCCCGGTCTCCTTCTGTATCGCGTCGATCATCATCTTGACTATCTCGGCAGAGCGCCTGTACTCTTCCTCGGTGATCACCGCCCTCTCGTCCTCGACGCCGTACCTCAGGTTCATACAGCATGAGATCGAACCCATCCCGCCCGTCTCGGGGCCAAGGTCCCCGTCGAACGCGTGCTTGTTGTCCTGCACCGCAGGCATCGGCACGACAGTCCTGCCGTCAGTGAAGCACTGCACGGTGTACTCGGGGCCCCAAACCCTCTCCTCGATCAGGAGCTTGTACTCAATGTCGTCGTACCCCTTCATGTATTCGTTGACGATGGATTCTGCGTGCTCCTTCTTGACTTTCCTTTTGTCGTCCTGGAGGTACACTTGGAAGTCCTCTATGACCTTGACGCCCTTCCCGCCTGCCTGCCTGGCGGGCTTCAGGGCGATGCTCTCCGCGTACTCCTCAATGTACGGGACAGCCTCCTCAAAGGTCTTGAACTTCTTGTACCATAGCCTGCCTGGGATCTTGTACTTCCACTGCAGGTCGCGCATGCTCGCCTTGGAGAGCTCGAGCTCCGCAACCTCCTTGCTTGCCCCTATGCAGGGTATGCCCTTGGCCTCCAGCTCGTCCGGGATACCGTGGAAGTTCGGCTCCTCTGGGCCCACGAAGACGAAGTCTGGGCTGCACCTGAGGGCCGCGCCCACCACTGCGGACGGGTCGTTTGTGTCGCCCCTGAAGTACTCTCCCCCTCCAGATGAGACGATCTTCCTGATTCCCGGGTTGATCAGCTCCGAGATGCAGTATAACTTCGGGCAGTGCGCGCTCTTCGCGAGCGACTCGGCGATCGCGTGCTCCCTGCCACCTCCGCCGACAAGAAGTATCTTCATTCACTCCACCTCCGGGTAGGCGCCGTTGAAGCATCCTGTGCAGAACTCGCTGCACTTCAGGCCTGTGGCCTCGACAAGGCCGTCTAGGCTTAGGTACTTGAAAGAGTCTGCACCTATTACCTCTGCGATCTTGTCCTCCTTGAGGTGCCTCCCTATCAGCTCGTCCTCACCGGGGACCTCGACCCCGAACGGGCAGTGGGACACTATGTGGGGGCTCCCGATCCTGACGTGGATCTCTTTTGCCCCCTTCTCCTTCATCAGGTAGACTATGTTCGCCAGAGTATTCCCCCTCACCACGCTGTCGTCGATTAGGACGACCCTCTTCCCCCTCACCGCCTCGCTTATGACGTTCAGCTTGAGCTGGACGCCCTTGAGCCTCTCGACCTGGTTCGGCTTCATCGCGCTCCTGACCCTCCTGCCCGTAAGCTCGAACCCCTTCTCCACCGGTATTCCGGTCTCGTTCGAGTATGACATCGCGAATGGTATAGCGGTCTCTGGGACCCCTATCACCACGTCAGCATCCGCGCACCCCTCTTGGGCAAGCCTCCTGCCTATCTCGCGCCTCACCCTGTATACGGGGACATCGTTTATGTAAGAGTCTGGCCTCGCCAGGTACACGTACTCGAATATGCAGTAGGCCCTCTTGGGGGAGCTCTGGACCCTCTCGGTCCGCGCCGACATCGGCGTGAATACCATGGCATCCCCCGGATCAATGTTCTCGGCTGGGCTTATGGGGACCCTCTCACCGATGATGTCCATGACGCAGCTCTCGGACGCAACGATCCCGCCGTCGAATCCCATCTTCCCAAGGACGAGGGGCTTTACGCCCAAGCTCCCCCTGCCTGCGATCACTTCGCCCTTCCCGTTGGCTGCTATGTAGGAGAAGCCGCCCTTGCACCTGCTGAAGTAGTCTCTGATCGCCTCGAGATCCTCTGATCCCCTCTCGAGCTCTTCGTATGCCCTCCTGAGGTTTGCCTCGTATGCGAGCTGGGCGTCCCACTTGTAGCCCTCAATGGCTGTGACTTTCCCGTCGATGCTTGCGGAAACCTTGTTGGAAACGGTAACCGGTAGGGGCTCCGCCTCCTCTGCAGGGTACGGGGAGACCCCGCCTATGAGGATATTTCCCTTCCCGCTCACTGAGGCGAAGGCCTGCTCCACCAGTCCCTTCCCCGTGATCTTCTGCCGGCTCTCGTTGAAGATCTCCATCCCTGCGGTCTCTTGGCCCCTGTGCTGGAGCGCCATGAGCCCGAAGATCCCGAAGTTGTATGCGTTCCATCTCCTGTCGAACAGGTATATCCCGATTATTCCTGCCATTCACATTCCTCCATTATGCCTCAAGCTCGTAAACCCTTCTGCCATCCTGATTTACCCTTGACTTCACTCCGTCGGCTATCTTCTGGGCGAGCTCAGTTGGGTACTTCCCGGTCACGCAGGCCATGCACAGGTCTTCGCCTCTCATCCCCGTCGCCCTCACAAAATCATCGAGCGGCTGGTAGCAGACCGCATCTGCCCCTATCTGCCTGGCTATTTCCGCTTCGTCGTGCCTGAATCCTATCAGCTCGTTGAATGTGGCCATGTCGATCCCGTAGAAGCATGGGTGAGTGATCCTCGGGAAGGTTACGAACATATAGACCTCCTCAGCGCCCCTCTCCCTGAGCTTGCTGATGATCGTCTTGGTAGTGTCGCCCCTGACTATGCTGTCCTCCACTACGATCACCTTCTTGCCCCTGAGCCCGCCGTCGGCGACGTTTATCTTCCTGTCTATCGTGACCCTCCTGTCCTCAGACTCGAGTATGAACGCCCTGTGAGTGACGAACCTGTGCCTCCTCAGCGTCCTCTCCCACCTGATCCCGGTCTCCTCGTGGAGCCCGTAAGCAGCGTCCTCTGCTGTTTCCGGGATGCTGACTATAACGTCTGCCCTCCTCACGTACTCCTGGTACCTCCTCCCGAGGTTCCTGCCGAACTCCTCCCTCGTCTTGTAGACGGGCCTGCCGCCGATTATCGAGTCGGGCCTGCTGAAGTAGGAGAGCTCAAAGCCGCAGAGCGCGCGCCTGGGGCACTTTGCAATCCTCCTCCTTTCCATAGCATCCCCGTTGAAGACTATCGCCTCACCGGGCTCGATCTCCCCCTCCAGGGCGAAAGAGTTGACGTCCAGCCCGACCGTCTCGGAAGAGACCGCAGTTACGCTGCCGTCCTTGCTCCTGCCGATGCACAGCGGTCTGATCCCGAGCGGGTCCCTGAAAGCGAACAGCTCCCCGTTGGACCTGAGTCCCACGACGGAATACGCCCCCTCGATTTCCTCCATGCACGCGCCTATCGCCTCGATCATCCCGCCGTTTGCCTTAGTTGCAAGGTAGCGGCAGAGCAGCTCCGTGTCTGACGTCGCCCTCATCTTCGGAATCTTCCCGGCTAGAATCCCCCTCAGCCAGCCTATGTTGACAAGGTTGCCGTTGAATGCTATGCCCATCTTTGACCGCCCGTGCGAGACCACCATGGGCTGCGCGTCTTTCAGGTGCGAGTAGACATCCCTCTTGCCGGAGGTCCCGTACCTGACGTGCCCAATGCCCCGCTTCCCAGGTAGCAGCATCTGCCACCTGAAGATCTCCTCCCTCTCGATCCTGGGGACCAGCCCTAGGTCCACGTACCTCTTGAGCCCTTCCGAGTACGTTAGGAACCCGTAGGACTCGTGCCCCCTGTGGTTCTGGGCAACAAGACCCCAGTAGAGTGGCACAAAAGCCTCGCTGCCGCCCGTGCTAACGACACTGAAGACGCCGCACTTTTCCTTAAGCATGGATACCCCTTATCAATGTATGCGTATATTTGATTTCGCCTTTTTAAGTTTTTTTTAAACGTTTATATAAATAAAAAAGGCGCCTTGCCCTGAGCACATTCGATCTTAATGAAGCGGTGCGGTTGCTCCCCCCCTCACAACATTGCATAATGTTTCTGTTTCATATGAAACACAATGAATATATTAAAAAATCCTTCTGGAAAAATCGATGTCGCAAATACTGTGCCTATCGATCAACCACAAAAAGGCTCCAGTCCGAGTACTCGAGAGTTTCGCCATAAAAGACGTCAGCTCTTTTCTGGTGCATCTAAAGGCGTTTGGGGCAGAAGAGTGCGCAGTGATACAGACTTGCCACAGGGTTGAGATCTATTCGGTAGGCTCCCGCATAGGGCACAACGAGCTCAAAGAGTTTCTGGTCTCCAACACAGGAAGCAGCTGTCCTATTGACATTTATGAGGACTTTTACGAGGGCGCAGAGGCGGTAAGGCATCTTTTTTACCTAGCTTCCGGGCTCGAGTCCGTGATTCTTGGAGAAAACGAGGTTCTGCACCAAGTGGAAGAGTCGTTTAGGCTTGCTAGTGGTTCAGGATGCATAGGCAAAGTACTAGGGATCATATTCAGGGGGGCCATTAATGCCGGAAGGATGGTGAGGCGCAAGACCTCGATCTCAAAAGGCTCAGTATCTTTGGGCAACGTAGTCTTGAAGGCTATAACGCTAGAGCTCGGCACATTGGAGGGCAAGAAGATCGTTATAATTGGCGCCGGTAAGATTGGCTGCCTTATAGCAAAGTCCCTGCCGCGCAAAGGTCCCATCACTGTATTCATAGCTAATCGGACATACTCGCGCGCAGAGAAGCTGGCAGCCTCGGTCGGTGGGAAGGCGGTCCGTTTTGAGAGCCTCAGCGAAACGATTGCTGGAGCAGACGCTGTTGTGTGCGCCACTTCCTCTCCGCATCTGGTGCTTCGGCCAAATGATCTAGATCATCTCGAATTGGGAAAGCGGATTCTGATTGTTGATGTTTCGAACCCGCGGGGTGTGGACGAACGCATAAAGGATTCGGGCCGTGCGAAGCTGATCGACTTAGACGAGCTCATACGGATAGCAAGGGAGAATATGAAGAACAGGGAGGATGCAATGATAAAGGCAAAGGAATTGATCGAACCCTCTCTCGCGCTCACAATGCATAGGGTGCAGGCTGGGGAACAGAAGAAAAGGTTTGAAGAGGTGATGCGGTGGGCCGAAGAGAGGCGGCAGAGAGCATTGGAGCTCGCCCTGAAGAAGGGAAGGTTCTCAGAGGAACAAACCAAGCTCATAAGCGACTTTTCGTACATCCTCATGCGCGACCTCATTGTGCCGCTATTCGGCGATGGTGACCTCCAGGAGGGGCAAACCGGTGGACGTTAGAATTACTTCAAGGCTNAAGTTCATAATGCCTGTATTCGTGAAGGAGAGCGGAGAGATCGAGAGATCTCGCTGGGGCGGGATGGAGAAGGTCCCTCTCAAGGCCCTTGTGAGTTATCTCGAACCGTTGGCGGATGCGGGAATCCGATCTGTTCTGATGTTCGGCCTGCCGTGCTCGAAGGATCCGTCTGGATCTTCAGCCTACGCCGCAGAGGGTGTGGTTCAGCAGGCAATAAGGGCGGCAAAGGGCTCTTTCCCAGAGATCGCCGTCCTGACTGATGTATGCCTCTGCCAGTACACTGACCATGGTCATTGCGGCATCCTCGAGGGGGAATCGATAAGCAGGGAAAAGACCCTAAGCGCGCTATCAAAGATAGCTGTCAGCCATGCAGAAGCTGGAGCAGATGTCGTCGCTCCCTCGGCCATGGCTGACGGGCAGGTCGCGTCCATAAGGGCTGCGCTGGACGCCTCTGGCTACGATTCGGTCGCAATCATGTCATACTCGGCGAAGTACTGCTCCTCCCTCTATGCGCCATTCAGGGATGTCGCTTCCTCGGCGCCTTCTTTTGGAGACAGGTCGGCTTACCAGATGGACATACGGAACAGGCGTGAGGCAATAGCCGAAGCATTAGAGGACATAAGGGAGGGGGCGGATATCGTCATGGTAAAGCCTGCCATAACAAACCTAGACGTAATCAGGGATTTGCGGAAAAGGTTGCTTTGCCCGATAGCCGCATACCAGGTGAGCGGGGAGTACGCGATGATCAAGGTCTACTCCGACGCAGCAGGCGTATCTGAAGCCCGCGTTGTTCTCGAGATGCTCCGCTCAATAAGGAGGGCGGGTGCCGACATGATCATCACCTACTTCGCCCCCCAAACGATTGCCTATCTTAGGGAGGTCTGGGATTGAAGTCCGAGACTCTATTCAGGCGAGCTACCTCGGTCATGCCTGGCGGCGTGGACAGCCCAGTCAGGCGCTTTGCGCCCTTCCCATTCTTTACGTCCAGGGCCAAGGGCTCAAGGATCTTCACAGAGGACGGGAAGTCGCTTATTGACTACTGCCTTGCTTACGGTCCATTGATATTCGGGCATGCGCCCGGATTCTTGGCTGAAGCGGTCGCCAGGCAGGTGCAAGAGGGCAGCGTCTACGGCACCCCCCACCATGCAGAGGTGGAGCTTGCAGAGGAAGTGGTCCGTTCCGTCCCTTCGATCTCGATGGTTCGGTTCGTCAACTCCGGGGGGGAGGCTGCCATGAGCGCAATAAGGCTCGCCAGGGCATTCACAAAGAGGAGTAGGATCATAAAGTTCGACGGATGTTACCACGGCGCGGTCGATCCTTTGCTCGTGGATGGCATAGGCCCCGAAAGGCGCGCCCTCTCTGAAGGGATCACCGAGGCGGTTGTGGGAGAGACTGCAGTGATCCCCTTCAACGACATAAGCTCGCTTGACATGATCAACGAAGATGTCGCAGGGGTGATAGTGGAACCGGTGATGGGAAACGTTGGGCTTGTGATCCCTGAGGAGGGTTTCCTTAGGGAGCTAAGGAAGGCATGCACTGCTGCCGGCGCGGTCCTGATATTCGATGAAGTGATAACCGGATTCCGGCTAGCGAAAGGTGGAGCACAGCAGCTCTTTGGCGTTTTTCCCGACCTGACTACACTCGGGAAGGTGCTGGGCGGGGGTTTCCCTGTTGGGGCTTTCGGAGGGAGGAAGGAGATAATGGAGCTGGTCGCCCCCCAGGGGAAAGTTTACAATGCCGGGACTTTCAACGGGAACCCTGTCACAATGGTCGCCGGGCTAAGCGTTCTGAGGATGCTTGATGGCAACGTTTATTCCAGCTTGTCCAAAAAGACTGATGGGCTATGCTCAGGCATCGGGGACATCCTGGAAGACGAAGGGTTCGACTTCCGGATCAACAAGCTGGGATCAATATTCACCGTCTTCCTGACGGACCAGCCGGTTAAGGACAAGGCGAGTGCAAAGCGTGCAAGATCAGGCCTGTTCAGCCAGCTCCACAGCGCACTGCTGGAGAACGGAGTTTACTTCCCCCCTTCGCAGTTCGAGTGCTGCTTCCTGTCGGCGGCACACTCTGTTGACGACATCTCAGCGACACTCGATGCGCTGTCCAAGTCTGTTAAAGCAATCAAGTCTGGAGGGACCTTGCCATGACCGTAAGGGTTGGGACGCGCGGGTCCAAGCTCGCAATATTGCAGGCAGAATATGTCTTGGGCAGGCTCAGGGAGATCTGCGATGAAGATTTGTCGATAGTCAAGATAAGGACGTCTGGCGACATTGGCGGTCCTTCGAGACTGCAAAAACTCGGAACTGGGATATTCGAGAAAGAGGTCGACGAGGCACTACTGAGGGGCGAGGTTGACTTGGCGGTTCACAGCATGAAGGATGTGCCGACCTCGATACATGATGGCTTGGTCGTTGCAGCGATCCCCCAGAGGCTGTCTCCGAACGATGTATTCGCCTCTCATGATTACGAAAGCATCGCATCCCTGCCTGAGGGAGGGATCGTGGGGACCAGCAGCCCGAGGAGAGCCGCGCAGATAAAGTCCTTAAGGCGAGACCTGCAAGTCGCTAGCCTCAGGGGAAATGTCGACACGCGAATCAGGCGCCTTAAGGAGGGTGCGTTCCAGGGGATAATTGTCGCGGAGGCTGCCCTAGCCAGGATGGGGATAATGGACGTAAAGATGGAACGCCTCCCGACCGATCTGATCCCCACAAGCCCAGGGCAGGGGGCTCTGGCTGTCATTGCCAGGAAAGGTGATTCGAGGATGCTTGAACTTGTATCCAAAATAAACTCCGAAGATTCTATGGAAGAAGTTGTAGCAGAGAGGGCATTTTTGAGGAGGCTTGGCTGCGGCTGCTCTTCTCCTGTTGGTTGCACAGCCACTGTTTCAGGG
>MAGV01000080.1:8833-35405 GCA_001717015.1 Candidatus Methanosuratincola petrocarbonis (ex Vanwonterghem et al. 2016)
GCCACTGTTTCAGGGCCCAGGTTGATCATCTCGTGCGGCCTTTACTCGATCGACGGCGCTTGGTCGAGGACGTTCAAATTTGATTTCCCTAGGGGGGACCCTGAGCTGTGTGGCATTGATGCTGCCGATAGGGTGCTGAGCGACTGCGATGTAGCCCGCTTCTGGAGGGGAGGGCGATGAAGGGAAAAGTCTACCTTGTCGGGGCTGGCGTGCTTGGGGTGGAGAACCTAACGATTCGCGCACACCGCCTCATCTCCGAGGCAGATGTGATCCTCTATGATCGGCTGGTGGACTCGTCCCTCCTTAAGCTTGCCAAGCCTGGCGCCGAGATCGTTTACGCAGGGAAGGAGCCAGGCGATGGTCCGCAGAAACAAAAGGAATTGACTGAGATGATGGTGTGCTATGCTAGGTCAGGAAAGATTGTGGTCAGGCTAAAGAGCGGCGACCCGTTCGTATTCGGAAGGGGTGGCGAGGAGCTGATCTCTCTTCGTGAGGCTGGCATAGATGCTGAGGTCGTGCCGGGCCTGACGTCGGCAGTGGCCCTGCCTACTCTGGCATGCATCCCTTTGACTATGCGGGACATCTCCTCCTCTGTGCTGATCTTGACAGGCCACCTTGCGAAGCCCGAAGAGGAGGCTTATTTCAAGGCTCATGCGCGCTTCCCTGGGACAGTCGTCCTCCTGATGTCGATGTCAAGCCTCTCTAGGATCTCCAGGTATTTGGTTGAGGGCGGGATGAGCCCAGAGAGGCCTGTTGCAATAATAACCAGCTCGGGCGGGCTGCGGAAGGAATTCTACAGGCTAGGGGAGCTTATCGGACGGGAAGACAGGCCCGATGGCCCCGGGGTTGTGGTAATAGGCGAGGTTGTGGAGGCATTCATGCATTGACCAAAAAGAGGATTCTGATAACCTCCATTTCGCACTTCGATCCCTCCCCATTAAGGGATCTGGGATACGATCCTGTCAGGGCCAGCACAGTTAGGATAGCCCCCGATCCCGACGCTGTCAGGGCGCTGAGGGGTCGGATCATCGAGGGGAGTTATGACTCTGCAGCTTTCATGAGTCCGAGGGCTATCGATCTCATTTCCCCCGACGCAATGCTAGTGAAGTCGCTCTCTGCAATGCGGGTATACGCGGTTGGCCCTTCAACGGCGGGTTCCTTGGAATCGCGCGGCATAAGAGTATCAGGGGTTCCTAGGGAATACACGAGCGCATCCCTCGCCGATCTGATTGCAGCAGAGAATTCAAAGGTCCCGTTCAGGAAAATGGTAGTGCCAAGAAGCGCACTTGCAGACTCTTGGTTTTCTGAAAAGCTAAATAGCCAAGGCATCAGCTCTGAAGAGTTGAGGATTTACACAGCGCAGCCTGATGTCGAAGGCATAAACCTTTTCCTGCATACGCTCGAGAAAGGGGTCGAGGCAGCAGTCTTCACCAGCAGGTCATCTATTCTGATGCTGGTCGATTACCTCCGCTCCTGCGGCAGAGAGCTTGAGGCGATAGGTGCCCTGAAGAGGGTCAAGGTAATTGCGATTGGTCCTGAGACTGCGAGGGGTCTCAAGTCAGCAGGGATCGATGCCGCGGTGCTGGGGATCCACTCGATCAATGGGCTTGTTTCATACCTTAAAGGTGATCAGACATGAATCCGAAAAGAACAGGTGTAATCTTGGTAGGGCATGGAAGCAGAGAGCCGTACAACAAGGAAGCGGTCAGGTATTTTGCAGAGCGGCTTATGGGGGAATACGGGTTCGTTGGCTATGCATTCATGGAGATGTGCGATCCGTCGATCCCAGAAGCCCTTGAAGCAGCTGCAAAGTCCGGAGTCGAAGAGCTGATTGTGCAGCCCGTCTTCCTGACTCGGGGGGTGCATATCGACCAAGACATCCCTGCACTCTTGGGGATACCAAAAGGCTCAAGGATCGGGAAGATCGTGGTTTCTGGCAGGGAGATCTTGGTCAAATACGGCGCCCCGCTGGGCAAGGACGAGCGGATACTGGGTATACTCAAAGACAGGATAGCTGAGGCTGCGGGGGTGGAGCATTGAAGGTAATGGTCGTGGATGCCACCCATGGGGGGATCACCCTCTCAGAGGAGTTTAGGGGAAGGGGTGATGAGGTCACTTTAGTGGACGTCCACAGGACCATGTCCAAGGAGGATCTGGAGCGGTGCTCAAGGAATTTCAGGGTTGAGAGGGCGCTCCCTGACCCGTCGCAGTTCGACCTAATTGTCAAGCCTGTCCACTTCCCTTCAGAGCCATTCCGTGGGGTAGAGGATAGGCTGATCACCCACCACCAGGCTGTGAGGATGCTCGCCTCGGACCTGATAAAATTCCCTGTGGCTGAAATCACCGGGAGCTTCGGGAAGACGACCTCCGTGCTATGCGCCATTTCAATGCTGAGAGAGCGATTCTCGGTACTAAGCATCACGAGCAAGGGCATATGCTTCGACAGCGACGCAGGCAGAGAGATTCTCGCCGGCAACACAAGCGCAACGCCAGCAAACATAATCAGGGCGCTGAGGCTTGCGCCCGAAAGGCCAGACTTGGCGATCTTCGAAGTCTCCTTAGGCGGGACCGGGCTCGCAGATCTTGGCATAATCAAAAATGTTTATGATGATTATCCAATCGCAAAAGGGACATCTTCCGCCTCAAGAGCAAAGATTTCGATGGTTTTGGACAGGAAGGATGGGTCCACAGTATTGGTGAATGCTGACGACAGCAAGCTTTCTGGTCTGACTGGGGTCCAACGATTTTCTCCTAAAGGCTCTGCTTCGGAAGTGCGGGCAGAGGGTGCGAGAGTGGGTGCTTCTGGGATGGGATTCACGGCGGTTTTTGAGGGATTCGGGACCATGGTTGGGCCCGTAAGCGGCGCCAGGCGGGTCATAAGCGCCCCAGGCCCAGTAGGCAGGCAGCACCTCGAGAATATGCTTGTGGCAGTCGCAATCGCTTCATACTTCAACTGGGATGAAAGTGATGTAATGTTTGGTGCCGAGCCCTTTGAGAAGAAGATGGTCTTGGAGTGCCCCGATCCTCCCCGTGTGCTGAACAGGAGCCCGTCTGTAGGCGCAAAGTCTATCGAGGCATCTATCAGGGATTATTTGGAGATATACCCGCCCATCAGGCTGATAATCGGCGGGAAGCTGAAGACTACTTGCGGCTCGCTTGACGCAGAAGAGGTCGCAAGGGTAATACGATCTAGCCCGTTCAGGGAAGTTTTTCTCTTCGGCGAATTTGGCGACGCTCTCTCGAAATTCATTGACGCGGAGCGCCTCGAGGGGGCGAGTCATGCGGGGGATGTGCCTTCATTGATTCTGGAGCGTGCTTAAGATGTCCGTTATAATGCACCCGAGGCCGAGCCCGATAGCCGCTGCCATGTACACGCTGCGGGATCTTGATGTGGACGTGATAGTCTTACATGGCCCTTCGGGGTGCTGTTTCAGGCCAGCCAGGCTGCTCGAGAGGGATGGGGTGAAGGTCGTCACAAGCGCGCTTCTCGAGGACGATTTCGTCTTCGGCAGCGAGGGGAAGCTGTCTAGGGTGCTGAAGCGCGTCGACGAGCTTTTCAAGCCAAGGCTCATAGGCCTTGTTGGCAGCTGCGCCAGCATGATAATAGGTGAGGATCTCAAGAAGGCAGCAAGAGAAGCCGGGCTCCTTGACAAGACGATCTGCTGCGACGTGCACAGCGGTTCTGGAGACAACACTGTGGGTGCAATAGTGGTCCTCAGGGAGGCGATGTCAATGGGGCTGATTCCCCGTGAGGAGTTCGAGCGGCAGAAGCGGATGCTCGAGATGGCTACCCAGCTTGAGCAGGCTAGGGGCACAGCCAGGGGGGAATACATCGATACCTGCGTTGGGGATTCTCCTAAAGAAGTGGCCCGTGCCATTTTGGGCGTCCTGGCGTCAGGGGGGAAAGTGGCATGCGTACTCAACGCCAAGAAGGAGACTGCCTTCCTGTATGCTGATGTGACGCTCGCCATTTGCGAGGCGTCACGAAGGCTAGGGGGCAAGGTGCAGGTCTTGGCAAACCTAGATCCATCTGTGGGGCTGCCCAGGGTCAGGTTGTACTCGAGGCAGATCTTGGGCAGTTTTTCGGATGCCGGGGTGGCAGTTGACGCGATAACTGGGGGGATCGATGAGTACCCTGCCTCAGGCGAGAAGGCTAAGCAGATTATCCTCAATTCCCCGCCAGACCTGGCAGTGATATCCGGCATACCTCATGCTGTGGCGGTGGAGAGGGCGGTCAGGACAGTTGCGGTGAGCGTAGGGTCCAGGGCTGTATCCAACCTGAAGTCATTGGGCTATGACTATGTAGTAGGCGAGCGCGACGCCCACCAGGTATCCCTTGGTCGGAACAAGCAGATACGGAGATCCCTGCTCGGTCAGGCGATCAGGGAGGGCATACGCGCATGAGGGCACTTGCACTCTACGGGAAGGGCGGCATCGGCAAATCCACGCTGGCATCAAACATTGCTGCAGCCTTGGGGGGCAGAGGGGTAAAAACCCTATTGGTCGGCTGCGACCCTAAGGCAGACTCTACCATAAACCTTCTCGGCAGGCGCATCCAGCCTCTGCTCGAGGTAATGAGGGAAGAGAAGAGGCCGCCGCCAGAGCGTTTCACCATGGTCGGCTTCAATGGAGTGTCCTGCGTTGAGATAGGCGGCCCGGAGCCCGGGGTTGGGTGCGCTGGGCGAGGCCTAATCATCGGGATCAGGTATTTGATCGAAGCGTTGGATCTGGAAGAATTCGACCTTGTGATTTTCGACGTGCCTGCCGACATAGTTTGCGGGGGGCTCGCCGTGGTAGTCAAGGAAGGTTATGCCGAGAGCGCTCTAGTAGTGACTTCCGACGAGTTCATGTCGCTCTATGCCGCAAACAATCTCTGCAGGGGCTTCACTTCCATAGGCGCTAAGGTCGGCGGTCTTCTGTACAACAGGGCTTCGGAGAGGGGGAGGGCATATGTTGAGGCCTTCTCGGAAAAGGTCGGCTTGCCGATTCTGGGATCGGTGCCGCTTTCCGATGAGATAAAGAATGCTGACAGGGCGAGAAGGACGATGATCGAGACAGACCCGTCTTCAGCCGCCTCTGCAGCCATGATCTCACTCGCGGACTCGGTTTACAAGAGCCGATTCTCCGTAATCCCCAAGTGGATACCTGCCGAGGATCTGGAGGCTATCTTCGTTGGAGATGCCTAGGATCGTCCTCTCCGCAGGGGGTAGCGACTCAGGAAAGACGATCGTGACTGCCGCCCTTCTCAGGATCCTGGGCGCTAAAGGCTACCGTGTCCAGCCGTTCAAGATAGGCCCCGACTACATAGACCCGATGTACCACAGGCTTGCGTCGGGCAGGCCCTGCAGGAACCTTGACTCGTGGATAATGGACGAGATGACTGTGGTCTCGTCCTTCGCTTCAGGCTCGATCGGATCGGACTTGGCGGTAATAGAGGGCGTCAGAGGCCTCTACGAGGGGGAATCGCCTGTTGGGGACGAGGGGAGCACTGCACATGTTGCGAAAATCCTGAAGTCCCCTGTGGTCATTGTCCTCAACTGCCATAGCCTCACTAGGAGCGCAGCAGCTCAGCTCATTGGGCTAAGGGCGATGGACAACCAAGTCCAAATTGCTGGAGTGATCCTCAACAAGGTGAGCGATGCCCGGCACGAGGAGAAGCTGAGGCGTGCGATATCGCATTACGCGGGGATACCCATACTTGGATCCCTTTCCAGATCCCCTCGCCTTGAAATAAAGAAGCGACATCTGGGGTTGATGACCTCCCATGAGTTCCCTGAGGCGCTAGAGGTGATAAAAAGCGCCGCAGAGCAGTTGGAAGAGGGTCTTGATCTGGAGAGGATCCTCGAGATCGCCAAGCAGGCCCCGCCAATAGATCACATGCCTGAAGCACGTCCCCTCGAAGGCGAGCGCGTCAGGATTGGGGTCTTCATCGACGGGCCTTTCTCTTTCTATTATCACGAGAACCTTTCTGCACTCAGGGAGATGGGCGCGGAGNAGCCTATCTGACCGCGGGTTAGGCGACGATCTCTCGGGGGTGCTCATAGGCGGTGGATATCCTGAGATATTCTCCAAAGAGCTCGAAGCGAATTACCAGATGCGGCGTTCGCTCAAGGAGAGGATTATGGACGGGCTCCCTGCGATAGGCGAGTGTGGCGGGCTGATGTACCTTTGTAGATCGATCGAGCGCAATGGTGAAAAGAGGCAGATGGTGGGCGTCTTCGATGGCGATGTAGTGATGCACGAGAAACCCAAAGCGCTGAGCTATGTTGCACTGGAAGCATCCCGCTCGAGCGTAATAGCCGACCAGGGGGCGGCATTGAGAGGTCATGAGTTCCATTACTCGTCCATTGAGGGCCTGTCGAGCGAGCTTTCGTTCAGGGTTCTCAGGGGCAAGGGTATACGGGATCTCATGGATGGCGCCGTATGCCATAATGCGATAGGGATGTACACGCATCTCCACTATCTGGCTTGCCCGGGCGTGCCCGCGAAGTTCCTGAAGGAATGCAGGGCATACTCGCGCCGTTGAGGCTCAGAAATCCCCTTCCCGCAAGGCTTTCTGGAGCAATTTCTTGACTTTCTTTGAAAGTGAAGGATCCCTGCCCCCTGTGGTGATCCCCAGCTTGAACTTGCCGTAATCTATCACGGCAGGGAAGATCAGGCTGCATTCCTCCGGCGAAGTCACCGAATTGACAAGCTTCCCCTTCTTCCTTGCCAGGTCAGAGATCTTCGAATTGATCGCTGGGTCGTTGGTTGCCGCCACTACAAGGTCAAAGTTGTCGATGTTTTCAGCGGCGTACTCTAGCCCATCCCCGATCACGACCTTCAGCTTCTCCCTATTGAGAAGCTTGGGATCTTCTTTTGTCACGACTGTGACTTCCGCACCGCCTTCGATGAGCTTGAAGATCTTCCTCCTGCCAATTTTGCCTGATCCAACAACGAGCGCCCTAAGGCCTTCTGTTATGACATAGAAGAGCATCCCTTTCTTGGGCAGTTCAGATTCCTCCGATAACTATCCTGGCTTCGACACAATTTAAGCGTGAGCTACCGTGCCACGCAAGGGCTTAATCTGTAATGGTGTTTCTTATGAAACAAAATTTATTTAAGGTGTTACTATTTTGTGAAAAAATGATACCAGGAGTAGATGATGAGATGAAAAAGAACTTGCTTGTAGGCTCTATTGGGATTGCAATTTTAATTCTGGCTGGGCTGGGATTTGCAGCTTATGGCGGTTATTTCTCGACCGGCAGCCCAGCTTCAAACAACACCCAAAGTGTAACAAAGGCGCTCACAATCGGGACTACAAACATCGTGAAGACCGACAACTTCGTAAAAGACTACTACATGGGCATCTTCGCGGCCTGCTTCATCCTCGACCCCTTGGCAGCGGTCGACCAGGGAGGCAGCATCGTTCCTTACTTGGTCAATTGGTCAACAGCAGACTCCAAGGACTGGACGCTGACGCTAATAAGAAACGCCACCTGGCACGATGGAGTGCCGGTAACCGCCGAGGATGTGGCGTTCACAATAACTTACTTGAAAGCGAAAGACCCAAACTATGCAACCCACTTCCAGTTCGTGGTCTCGGCAGAGCCTTTGGACAACAGGACTGTCGTGGTTAAGCTAAGCAGGGAATGGGCCTCTTTCACAACAGGGCTTGCAGCGACTAGGCTTATTCCGAAGCACGTCTGGGCCAATGTCACCGATCCAGCGACCTACGCCGGCAGCGACAGGAATATCGGGTGCGGTCCCTTCACCTACGGTGGCTTCGATTCTGCTTCAGGGGCAATGACTTTCAATGCAAACAAAAACTACTGGAGGGGGGCACCTGTTGTTGACAAAGTGACCCTCAGGTTCTATACCAGCACTGATGCCATGCTTATGGCCCTTAAGAAGGGCGATATAGCTGCGACTTATGCATATGCTTCCGGGATCGATCCAGTTTACGTCCCGCCCCTCCTTGAGGAGAAGAACGTTTCATTTATGATAATGCCAAACTTCGGCGTGGACAACAGCCTCTGGTTCAACTGTATGCGGTACCCATGCAACATGAGCGAATTCAGGGAAGCTATATCATATGCGCTGGACTATAATGGCTATGTCACGTTCATCGCTGCCGGATATGCTAAGGTGCCAACGAAAGGTTGGATACCAGACAGCTGGGATTACTGCATCGAAAAGCCCCTGCTCGCGAAGAACGCCTCCCGCGCAGCATCAATGCTTGACTCGCTTGGTTTTGTAGACCGCGACTCTGATGGCTGGAGGGACTTCCCCAATGGCACTGCTTTCACTATGAAGATACTGGCAAGGTCAGACATAGCCCTGTCGATGCGGCTTGCTGAGCTGGTTCAGGGTCGCGGGCGACATTTTGTGCCTCTATGCATGGCATTATTACTGCATGGAATCGAGAGTAATGACCACCAAGGAGTTCTACAGGCGCCGGGGCATAGATTTTGAGTATATTGCCCGGGTAGAACAGGAGTATGTTCTCCGCTCAATCGCGGATTATTCAGCAGCTCTCGAGCGCGCAGGATGGGATGTCGTGGAAATCGCCAATGAATCTGTTGACCTTCTCGAGCCTGAGAAGTACAATGACCCGTGGTGGCTTTTCAGTGCATTGATCGTCGCCAAGTTGGGGGGCAGGCGTGCTTAGTTGGAAGCCCGCCTCAAAATAGCGCCTTTTCCGCCAAAACAGCGGCTAGCAATTCGAACTGTTGAACAATAAGCTTAAATTCAAAAATCAATCCACACACTAATGGTAATGCAATTTGGAAAAAAAGGTGATCCACAGGCGTGAGGCTAAGCTGCTACTGAGGGCTATTAAGGAGGGCAGGATCTCTTTCTTCAAGCCTCTCGTCTCGTTTTCTGGAGGGGTGCACTACCCTGAAGTCCAGGAAATTACAGGTGCTGATCCGCATGAGTCTGCAGAGCTTCTGGAAAGTCTAGAACGCGAGGGCATCTTGGCATCTGAGGAAGCAGAGAACTTGATCGTATGCCCTGTTTGCGGCTCGCACCAGTTCTTCATCCAGATAAGGTGCCGAACATGCGGATCGATGAAGATCTCAAAAGCGCCCATGCTTGAGCACTTGAAGTGCGGAATGATAGAGACTGAGGATGTCTTCAGGCAGGGGGACCGTCTTGTCTGTCCGAAGTGCCGCAAGCCGCTGACTGCAATAGGCGTCGACTACCGGAAGCATGGTTATTTCTACCACTGCAGCTCGTGCGGCCGGTTTGACCCAAGCCCCGAGAAGCGTTACATATGCCAAAATGGGCACAGCTCAGGGGATTCTGATCTGCAGCTCAAGCGCGTGCCTGGGTACAGGCTTAGCCCTGGGGGCCTGGCGATCCTAGAGAAAGAGCTGATCGATCTAGGCAGGGTAGCCCAGAGGCTCCAGTCCCTAGGCTTCTACGCCGAGGCGCCTGCAAGGATCCGGGGCAAGAGCGGGGTAGTTCACGAGTTCGATCTCGTCGTGTGGAGGAGCAAAGATTCGGCAGTCCCCTCCGCGGCAGTCAGCATTTACGCATCTGACAGGCCTCTCGATTCGATGATAGTCCTCGCTACCATGGCAAAATCGATCGATGTGGCCTCCGGGGCTACTTTGATCGCTGCCATCCCTTCGCTTGACCAGCCAGCAAGAAACCTGGCGGAGGGCTACGGAATGCAAGTGGTCGAGGCGGGATCAGCCTCCGATCTTATCGAGGAGATCAGAACCAGGCTCGAAGGCATGCTGCAGAAGCCGGAAGTCGTTAGGTCGACCCCTCCTGAGACATACTGACCCCCGGGAGGCGCCAGTAAATGTCGTACAAGGAGAAAGAGCATTTTTGGGAGATTGCCCTGATCCTTCTCCTTGTATTCGCGACAACAGGGCTCATATTGATCTTCACCCCCGGCCTACTCGCCTTGATCACCTTCGGATCAGCGGCCCTTCTTGTCGCATACTTCCTGATCCTTATGAGGGTGCAACCCACCAAGGGAAGGTCGAAGGTCCCGCCCCTCCTGATCTTGGCAATCCTGATCCTTCCCTTATTTTTCGCGGCCGTGGCATTCCTAGAGACATACAGCATCACGCGGTCTATTGCCTCATCAGTTGTTGCCCTGGGGCTGGTCTTCACATTCTGGAGCAACTTCCTTGCGGTCCCACTGGCAGTCTACCACAAAAGGATAGAGAGGGAAGAGCCGCCCCTCGAATCATATCCGCTAGTAAGCATCATAGTGCCTGCGTACAATGAGGAGAGGGTCATTGCGAGGACCCTGGAATCCCTGGTTGAGGCTGACTACCCGAACAAGGAGATAATCATCGTTGATGACGGATCCACCGACAACACGCTCGCAATAGCCTCTTCCTACGAGAAGTTTGGGATCCGGGTCTACCACAAGGAGAATGGCGGGAAGCACTCCNGGAAGCACTCCGCTCTAAATTACGGAATCAGGCTCTCGAAAGGCGAAATAATCGTCACAGTCGATGCAGACAGCATTGTCGGTAGGGATGCAATAAAAGGTCTGGTTAAGAAGTTCAGGAGCGAGGAGGTCTCAGCAGTCTGCGGCAACATAAAAGTGCTGAACAGGATGAACTGGGTTACTAAATGCCAGGCGCTGGAGTACATCGCAAGCATAAACATCTTCAGGAGGGCATTCGACCTCTTCGGAGCGGTTGCAGTGGTGCCTGGGGCTCTTGGCGCGTTCAGGAGGTCTGTTCTGGAAGCGGGAGGGCTTTACGACCCAGACACGATCGTTGAGGATTTCGACACCACGGTCAAGACGCTCAAGGCTGGCAGGATCGTGCAGGCATCGTCCGAGGCGCTTGCCTATACCGAGGCCCCAACCAGCCTCCGCGACCTCTATAGGCAGAGGATGAGGTGGTACCGGGGCAACTTCCAGACGATCTGGAAGCACAGGGATGCTTTCACAAACCCGCGGTTCGGTTTCCTCTACCAGATCACCTTCCCATTCATCTTTTTGACAATGGTGATGCTCCCTTTTGCAGGAATTGCTGTCTGGGCGTCGGCATTCGCCTCCTTGATCCAGGGTGAGTATCTCCAAATTTTGGCCATGTTCCTGATCTTTGTGTTCCTTCAGTTCTTGCTTAGCCTATTGGCGGTTGAGATAGATGGGGAGGACCGGCGGCTCGTCCTTTTTTCGCCATTCTTTGTCTTCGGCTACAAGCAGTTGATAGATTTTTTCCTCATCAAGGCCCTATTCGACGTGCTGCTCAAGAGGAGGGTTTCATGGACGCGCGTCAGGAGGATAGGGGAGGCTGGCGCTTGAAAACAGAACCTCCTGGAATTGCGCGAGTCGGCAGAATAAATAAAAAGAAAGAGGCTCTTAGGTCCGGCTCATCTGGAAAAGATCTCGTCAACGCTCGCAAGTTGCAGATCATCTATCGTCAACTCCCCAGAGATTACGGAGTAGGCGCCGATGCACCTCTTGGAGATCTCCCTCACGACTTCTTGGGGCAGCTCTGGTGGGTTCCCCTCTCCCGAGAAGCCCATCCTCCTTAGGCATTCCCTCAGGAACTCCTTGTCCAAGCAGTGCTTCTCTTGGGGCTCCCCCGGTCTGTAGTATTTTATTGCCCACATCCTGGCTGAGTCGTGGGTTGGCGGCTCATCTATCTGGATAAGCTCCCCCTTGACCGAGCCGAACTCTATTTTGAAATCCGGTATTATTATCCCCCTCTTCTTGCCTTCAGCCTCGTAGAACTCGAATAGCCTCAGTGTGGCTTCCTCGAGCTCACCCCATGTATCCCTGTCGACTAGCCCCCTCCTTATCGCCTCATCTTTTGAGATCTCTTCGTCGTGGCCCACGTCCGCCTTTGTAGTCGGGGTTATGACTGCCTCAGGCAGCTCATCCGCAAGCCTCAGCCCGTCAGGGAACTTCATCCCATACATCTCCCTGCGCCCATCCCTATACGCCCTCCATAGGGATCCGTACAAGTACTTCCTCACGACCCACTCGACATCGATCCGCTTGGCCTTCTTTACGCGTATCGTACGGCTATCCTCCACGCTTACCAGGTGGTTTGGGAAGACCTTCCTGCTCCTCTCCATCCAGTAGACAGACAGCTTGAGCAGCGACTCGCCCTTGTGGGGTATCAGCGTGGGCATTACCACGTCGAATGCTGAGATCCTGTCAGTGTGGTAGATGAGCAACTCGTCCCCGAGGTCATAAACATCCCTCACCTTCCCCCTCCTGGGGGTCCCTATCCTCAGATCAGAATGCCTCACTACCTCTACTTTTTTGCCCGTGAGCGGGTCATTCACAATCTCCAATGCAGGCACCGTGGACTATTGGTTTTTTTGTGGTTATATCCTTTCCTTCGTTTTACTTCACTTGCCTTCCTGCCCAAACTCCATGCCAACAAAAATCCGGCGCAATGTCGCTTAATATATCGCATAAGATACATTTAAATATCAGTCCGCCTGATTGCGGTGTTATGCCAGATCCACTCGGCTGCGGGCCAGATGAAGCACAAGCGTCATTCACGCCGCAGTCTGCCCCAAGGGGCCTGCTCTTCATGTACATATTGCACCGGCTAGGCACCAAGCCTTCCCACGGCTATGAGATCCTTCACGACATCGAGGCGAAGACGGGCGGGGCGTGGCGCCCAAGACCCGGCGCCTTATACCCCATGCTGAAGAAGATGGTCGCTGCCGGATACATCGAGTGCCTTGATGCCGGGGAAGAGTCCAACCAGAAGGTCTATTCGCTGACGCCCAAAGGGAGGCTGGTGCTCGAAAAGACAAAGGAGAAGATCCGCGCCTCCGGGCACCGGGTCGAGTCCCTGAGGGGGATCTTCCTTGAGATGATGGGGGAGCACGAAGCCCTTGGTTTCCTGGTGGACGCCCTGAAGGGGCATTTCGATATGATAAGGGCTGCCTGTGCGCTGAAATCACAAGAGCAGCCGAAGGCTGAGACTCAGTACAGGCTAAGGGAGTACTCCTTGCTCCTCGAGAAGGAGCTCAGGTGGGTCAACTCTGCGCTGAGGGATCTGGAAGCTGGTAATGTTCAATCTGACTAATGTGGTGATGGAAATGAATGGAGAGATGGATGCGAATGGCGGAAGAAGGACAATAATGCAGATCCGCGACCTAAAGAAGGTGTTCAATGGTACGGTCGTGGCGGTCGATGGGGTGACATTCGATGTCTACGAGGGGGAGATATTCGGTTTCTTGGGCCCGAACGGGGCCGGTAAGACAACGACAATCAGCATGCTCACTACGCTGCTGAGGCCGACCTCAGGGACCGCCACCGTCTGCGGCTTCGACATACTGAAGGAGCCGAACGAGGTCAGGAAGAGGATCGGCGTCGTGCCGCAGGAGTACACAGCGGACGAGGATCTCACCGGATACGAGAACATAATGTTCTGCGCGGACCTCTACGGCATCCCCAGAAGGATATCTAGGGAGAGGGCTGATGAGCTGCTGAGGCTCGTGGAGCTCGAGGCCGCGAAGGACCGGAAGGTGGAGACTTACTCTGGAGGGATGCGCAGGAGGCTGGAGCTCGCCTGCGGCCTGATAAACCACCCGAGGGTCTTGTTCTTGGACGAGCCTACCCTCGGCCTTGACGTCCAGACCCGTGCAGCAGTCTGGCAATACATTAGGAAGCTCAAGGAGGAGTATGGCATGACACTGTTCCTGACGACCCATTACTTGGAGGAAGCCGACGCCCTATGCGACAGGATAGCGATAATCGACCACGGAAAGATCGTCAAGATAGGGAGCCCCAAGGAACTGAAGGACAGCCTGGGCGGCGATGTCATTGAGCTCGGCGTCCAGGAGTCAGACGATGACCTTACCCCGCTAATTTCCTCGGTGCAGCACGTCAAGGAAGTGAAGCGGGTGTCGCCGTCTGAGTACCGGATAAAGTCTGAGTTGGGGGAGGTGACCGCACCGATGGTAATCGATGCGCTCAGGTCGAAGGGCTACCGCGTGAACAAGATCTCCCTGACAAGGCCGACGCTCGACCAGGTCTACCTTGAGCTCACCGGCAAGTCGATCCGCGAGGAGAACGGCGACCGGACTCAGGCCATGCGCCAGAGGATGATTATGAGGAGGGCGAGGAGGTGAGCGACTTGACCACCGCAGAAGCGAATAAGAATCTGGTGCAGCCGGCAGGGGGAATTCCCGCGCCTGGGGACAAGTCCAACTCAACGATAATCAGCAGCAGCCCGTACCACGGGCTCTGGGCGCTCACGAACAGGGAGCTGAAGAAGTGGTACAAGAACCCCGTGATCCTGCTCCTTTCGCTGATCCAGCCAGTGCTCTGGCTCGGCCTCTTCGGAAAGGCCATGAACTTCGGCGCGATCTTCACTGACGGCGCATTCAGCATACCTGGCCTGAATATACCGAAGGAGATAATTAACCAGCTCGGGACAATGCTCATGCTGAACGTCTTCGGCACGACCGATTACTTCTCCTTCTTGGCTGTCGGCATGCTTTCCTTCATAGTGCTCTTCACTGCCATGTTCAGCGGGATGTCGATAGTGTGGGATCGGCGCCTCGGCACACTGAATAAGGTCATGAGCACCCCTGTCGCAAGGGGGTCAATCGTGATGTCCAAGATCCTTTCCAGCGTCATCAGGTCGCTAGTGCAGGCATCAATAATACTGGTGCTGGCAGTCCTGCTGGGGATGAACATCTCCAACATTACCGCGATAGGCGTTCTTGGGACATTTGCTTCGCTAGCCCTCCTTTCGTTCGGCTTCTCTGCAATCTTCCTCATGCTTGCCTTGAGATCAACAAACCAGAACACCCAGATGGCTGTAGTAAACTTGCTGAACCTGCCGCTCCTATTCGGGAGCAATGCGCTCTTCCCAGCAAGCTTCATGCCCGAATGGCTACAGGCATTCGTCAAGATCAACCCGATAAGCTATGCCACCGACATTGGCAGGCAGATGCTTCTGGGGGCTGGGGGCATGGGCACGCTCGCATTCGACTTTGCCTACCTTACCGCCTTCGCTGCAGCATTCTCGATAGTGGGAATCATGCTCTCCTGGAGGCTCCTCAGCAAGTGACCGCGCCTTAGCGCCTCCGGCTGATCCGTCAATATTTCCTTTTCATTTTTTAGAAAACGCCTTCTGGAGCTCTGCCACGCTAGGGATTACTGCGTCTGGCCTTATGCGGCTCTTCTCCAGGTCTTCCATCCTTGTGGAACCTGAAAGGACGAGCACCCCTGTGATGCCAGCCCGCCGCGCAGCCGCAATGTCTATCTTGAGTGTATCCCCGACCATTGCGACTTCGGAGCCCCCCAGGCCCATCGCCTTCAGGGCTATCTTCATTATCCTCTTGGACGGCTTGCCTATGACCAGAGGCCTAAGCCCGGTCGCGGTCGCCACCGCCTCAACTATAGATCCCGCCCCGGGGACGTACCCCCCATCGATCGGCAGCCTCGGATCAGTGTTTGTCGCTATGAACCTTGCCCCGTTCTGGATGGCATGGCAGGCCGCTGCCAGTTTCTCGTACGTCAAGTGCATATCCAGCCCGCACACGACGTACCGGGCTCCCCTTGCCTCGCCCGCGCTGAGCACCTTAAACCCCTCCCTCTCGAGGGCCTGGATCAGCCCCTGCTCGCCTAACACAAAGCATTCTCCGGTCCCGAAGCGCTTCAAGTACATCGCTGTGGCCACAGAGGAGGTCAGGACTTCGCCTTCCCCTGCTTCGATCCCCATCCCTTTGAGCTTTTGGGCGTACTCCTGGGGAGTCCTTGTCGAGTTGTTGGTCAGGAAGAGGACCTTCTTCCCCTCTTTCCTTAGCATGCCAATTGTCTCGCTAGCGCCTGGTATGGGGCGGTCGCCTAAGTATATGCACCCGTCCAGATCGAATATGAACCCCTTCTTGTCCATGAGCAGTTCCGAGAGCATGATCATCTGTTCTCGCCACCACATATTTATCCCTCCCCATGGATTGATTATTAATAGTTTAAATATTTTTAATAATATTTATTATCAGATTACCAAAAATTTAATAAGCAACAGTTGGGAGTGCTGATCGGTGACTTTATGAATTCTCGGCAGGCCATCTTCCTGTTGGCAGTATTTGGGGCATTGGCAGTCGCTCTGGTTTCCCTTTATGTCCTTGGCGGTCAGCAGTCCCAAATGCAAGACGGGAAGGTCAGCGTGGTCGCGACCTTCTACCCGCTGGCTTACATGGCCCAGGAGATAGGCGGCGACCATGTTTCAGTCAGGGTGCTCATCCCTTACAACACCGAAGTGCATTCCTGGCAGCCGTCCGTATCCGACATGATCGCACTGACAAATGCCGAATTGATAGTCCTGAACGGGGCGGGGCTCGAGCCATGGTTCAATGAGAAAGTCCTGCCCTCGCTTAACCTGTCACGGACGGTGGTCTTGGACACGACCGAGGGCTTGGAGCTCCTTGCCCTGGGCGAGGGCGAGCCTGAAGCCTATGAGCACGATCATGGAGGGGAGTATGACCCCCACACCTGGATCTCGCCATACATGGCTGGGAAGCAGGCAGAGAGGATATACTCAGCACTGGTGGAGGTCGACCCGAGTCATTCAGAGTATTACAAAGCAAGATGGGACACCCTCAAGGCAAAGCTAGATTCGCTGGATGCAAGGTACCAGCAGGAGCTTGCGAACAAGTCTCGGAGCGAAATAATCGTATCCCACGGCGCCTACGGGTACCTCTGCAGCAGATACGGATTCGAGCAGCGCAGCGTGATAGGCCTCACAGCCGACAAGCAGCCAAGCGTCCAGGAGCTGCGTGCGCTCGTCGACTTTATGGTCGAGCACAACATCTCGGTCCTTTACGTAGACCCTGCATACTCGCCATCGTACATTAATACGCTGAAGGGTGAGCTCGAGAGCCAGACGGGGATGGCGGTGAAGATCCTGAAGCTCTACCTGGCGCTCGGTCCGGTCGACGGGAAGGATTACCTAGATCAGCTCGCCTCGAACCTCGAAAACCTGAAGTCTGGGCTTTTAGCCGGATGATTTTTTGATCCGGTGTAGCTGTGTGAGAACATGACCAAAATTCAATGATGCCTGCCAAATAATCTTTTTTAGCCGAATTCATCAGTTAAGAGCAGGGGGAATGGTGGAAGACAATGGAGCGGGGAGCCGTCATTGAAGTCAAGGACCTTGATGTGATGCGTTCTGGCGCGCTGGTCATCCAGGGCGCGAGCTTTGAGATCGACAAAGGGGACTATGTTGGCATAGTCGGGCCGAACGGAGGCGGGAAGACGACCTTGCTGCTCGCCGTTCTGGGCATCATCCCGCGGCAGAGGGGCACAGTTAAGATCTTCGGCAAAGACCTCGAGAGGTTCTCAGACTGGGGGAAGATTGCTTACGTTTCGCAGGACGCAATCAACTTCGATTCCGACTTCCCGCTCACGGTGAGGGAGCTCGTTTCCCTCGGCCGGCTAGGTCCGAGGAGCATCGGCAGGCCCCTCAAGAGGGCTGACTGGAGTAGGGTCGACGAGGCTCTTGAATTCATGGGGATCTCCGACCTTGCGGGGAAGAGGATAGGGGAGCTCTCGGGCGGTCAGAAGCAGCGCATGTTCGTCGCGATGGCGCTGGTCAGGGATCCCGATGTGATAATCCTTGACGAGCCGGTGGCTGGGATCGACGCCGTCACCCAGGAGAAGTTCTACCAGAAGATGAGCGACCTCAACCAGAGGAAGGGCATCACGATCCTGATGGTGTCGCACGACCTCACCGCAGTCTTCTGCAGGATGTCGAAGCTCATCTGCGTCAACAGGGAGGTCAACGTGGCAGAGATCACGCCTGATGTGGATCCGAACGAGATACTCCGGAAGGCCTATGGCGAGCACTTCCACTTCGTCTTCCACAGGCACGAATGCAAGGGGGAGTTCAGGAATGATTAGCCCTGCCTTCTCATTCTTCGACCTGCTCGGCTACCAGTTCTTCCAGTACGCTTTGATTGGCGGAAGCCTGGCGGCATTTGCCTGCGGGTGGATCGGCCTCTTCCTTGTGCTTAGGAGGGAAGCAATGATAGTCGACGGGGTAGCGCACACCGCATTCGGCGGGATAGCCATTGGGATTTTCCTGGGCATCGACCCGATCCTCTCTGCGCTGGTCGTCTCGATCCTCGCGGTCCTGGGCATCAGCTACATGAGGGGGAAAGGGTTGGCGCATTCCGACTCTGCGACGGCTGTAATGCTCGCCCTAGGCTTCTCGACAGGGCTGATAGTGGTAAGCCTGGCAGGCGGCTTCAGCGTCGACCTCTTCACATACCTGTTCGGGTCCATCCTCACCATCAGCCAGCAGGACTTGCTGCTCGTCACGGCTCTGGGGTTGGTGGTATTGGCATTCCTCACGCTCTTCTACAAGGAGATCTTGGCCATAACTTTCGATGCCGAGTCAGCGAGGATGATGGGGATCCCGGTCCGCACGATATCCCTGATATTCAACCTCATAGTCGCATTGACGATCATACTCTCCATAAGGATAATCGGGATCATATTGGTGGTCGCGCTGATCGTGCTCCCAGCACTCGCAGCCCTCCAGCTGCGCCTCTCCTTCAGGAGGACTGTGGTCTCGACTGTGCTCATTGGGGTCCTCAGCACTGTCCTGGGGGTGATCGTCTCTGCGTTCTACAATGTGGCCACCAGCGGCATCATCGTCTTCACAATGGTGGCGGTTTACCTGATCGTCGCAGCCTACGCGCGGCTTGGGTGACCCTTTCCGTGCCAGGGGCGGCAACCCGTTCGGAGATGGGTCCTTCCGGTGCCGTGGCATAATTATATACCTGCGCCCCGATAAGAAATGTGGAAATGCATCCTTGCCGCCATCCAGGGCTCGCTCAAAAAAGGAAAAGCGAGCGGTGCGCCCTGCTCTGGCGCGGAAATGGATTTGAATAATGGATGGAATATTATCGAAATGGATGGTATGAAAATTGGTGATCGTGAGCATCTCTCTCCCCGAGGATCTCCTCTCTGAGCTCGACAATGTGCTCGGGAAGGAGTGGTACGCCAGCAGATCGGAAGTAATCAGGCATGCAGTACGGAAGTACATCACCGAGTACAGGTCGCTGGAAAAGATCGAGGGCGAAGTGATGGCCACTATAACTGTCCTATACGACAAGAGGGAGAAGGGCGAGGCACAGCTCCGCCTGCAGCATGAGTTTGGGGACATCATCTCCACATTCCTGCATTCGCATATGGACGACACCACCTGCCTTGAGGTGATGGTCGTGAAGGGGCAGTCAAGGCGCCTGAAGGAGCTGATAGACGGGATGAAGGCGAACCGCGAGATCAGGCAGATCAGCTTCGCCCTCATGGGGATCGAATAGCCGAACCCTGAGCAAAAGGGCTGAGGCTGCAAGAGACAGTCGAGAACCCCTCTGATTTGAGCGCTGTCGTACCGTATATTTGCCCCTTTAAGGCATTTTTACCCAAAATCTATAATTATAAATAATTGTAATTCTACGAAATTCTTATATACTTAGTCAAGGAAGTAATTTGCCTATGCCAAAAACAATGTACGTTCAGTTAAATGACATCACGGCACAGTGCAAGCAGAAGAACTCGGAGACTAGGACAACGAGAGATCGCTAGGCCTCTCAGGGAGGTCACATTTTTGGACAGGATCCTCAGCGTACTCCCCACTTCGAAGACCGCACACCCTGACGTCAACGTGATGAATGAGATACGCAGGCAGAGCCTTGAAGATCCAGAGACCTTCTGGCACAGGTTTGCCGACGAGCTCTTCTGGTACGAGAAGAACGGGCCCGTCCTCCAGCCCATCGAAGTCCCCCCTTACGCGCGGTGGTTCCCGCTCTGGAAGACGAATATCTCCTACAATGCTCTTGACCGCCATGTGAACAGCTGGAGGAAGAACAAGGTCGCCATCTACTGGGAATCAGAGGAAGGCGAGAGGAGGGCCCTCACCTACTACGATCTCTACAAGGAGGTAAACAGGTTCGCCTCCGTCCTGAAGTCGCTCGGCATCTCCAAAGGAGACCGGGTCACGGTCTACATGCCGATGATCCCTGAGCTGGTGGCGTGCCTGCTTGCGTGCACAAGGATAGGCGCGATACACTCAGTGATTTTTGCCGGCTTCACCTCACAGGCCATCGCCGACAGGGTGAACGACTCGCAGAGCAAGATGGTGATCACTTCGGATGTGTCATGCAGGCGCGGCAGGGCGATCCCTATCAAGGCGATAGTGGACGAGGCCCTGAAGCATACGAGCACGGTCGAGAAGGTCTTGGTCGTCCGGAGGGGAGAAGGCGACGTTGCGATGGTCGAGGACAGGGATGTCTGGTACCACGAAATCGCAGAGCAGGCGAGCAGGTATGTGGAGCCCGAGCGGCTGGAGGGGACCTTCCCGAGCTTCATACTATACACGTCAGGGACCACCGGGAAGCCTAAGGGGGCGACACACGGCACCGCAGGTTACATGGTCTGGACTCACTTCACGCAGAAGCTCGTCTTTGACATTGACGACAGGGACATCTACTGGTGCACCGCGGACATAGGGTGGATAACCGGGCATACCTATGTCGTCTACGGGCCGCTCATAAGCGGTGCGACATCGCTCATCTACGATGGGGCGCCTGACTACCCGATGCCGGACAGATGGTGGGACCTCGTCGAGAGGTACGGGGTTACGATATTCTATACCTCCCCCACTTCGATAAGAATGCACATGAAATACGGTGAGGAGTGGGTCAAGCGCCACGACCTCTCGAGCATCAGGATACTCGGGAGCGTGGGGGAGCCGATTAACCCTGAGGCCTGGAACTGGTACTACACCAACGTAGGCAGACAGCGGGCGCCGATTGTAGATACTTGGTGGCAGACCGAGACTGGCGGTATCATGATAGCGCCGCAGCCGGGGCTCGCCCCCATCCCGCTGAAGCCCGGATCCGCCACGCTCCCCCTGCCGGGCGTGGACGCCGAGGTCTTCACCGAGGACGGCAGGATCGCAGGCCCGAACGAGAAGGGGCTATTGGTGATACGGAAGCCTTGGCCAGGGCAGTTCATGACCCTCTGGGGGGACCCTGAGCGGTTCAGGAGCATATATTTCACCAGGTTCGCCGGGTGCTATTACCCGGGGGACTTTGCCATGAAGGACGAGGACGGGTACTTCTGGCTACTCGGTAGGGCGGACGAGGTCCTAAAGGTGGCGGGGCACCGGATAGGAACCATTGAGCTGGAGGACGCCCTAATATCGCACCCGGCTGTGGCTGAGTCGGCTGTCGTCGGCAAGTCTGATCCGATAAAGATGCAGGTGCCGGTCGCGTTTGTCGTGCTGCGCCCAGGGCACGTACCGTCGCCGCAGCTGAGGATCGAGCTGATAAACCACATAAGGAACACGATAGGACCTATAGCCGCACCCGGGGCGGTCTACTTCGTTGACAAGCTCCCGAAGACGAGGAGCGGGAAGATAATGCGGAGGGTAATCGCAGCCGTTGTTGAGGAGCGCCAGCTGGGTGACATCACTACGCTCGAGGACGAGGCGAGCGTGGACGAGGTGAAGCGCGCATACGNCGCGCATACGAGGAGCTGAAGGCAGAGCTCCTCACCATGAAGGGATAGCGCTCAGCCAATTTTTGGCAGGTGGTTCGCCTGGTTCTATACGATCTCATAATTGTCGGTGGGGGGCCCGCCGGCCTCGCTGCGGCAGTCTACGCGAGGAAGCGGCTCCTCAATACCCTCGTGCTCACGCTGGACATCGGCGGGCAGGTCCTACAGACCGAGAAGATCGACAACTACCCTGGATACTTGGAGAAGAGCGGGATGGGGCTGGCCGCCGCCTTCGAAGCCCAGGCCAAGGAGTACGGGGCAGAGTTCATCCTTGCCGAGGCGACGAGGATAGAAAAAGAGGGCGATGCCTTCAAGGTCCATACTTCAGCGGGCGACTTCGAGTCGAAGGCTGTCATCGTGACTGGGGGGCGACAACCCCGCCGCCTCTGCGTCCCGGGAGAGGACCGGTTCTTTGGCAGGGGGGTAAACCTCTCGCTGAGGTGCAATGCTGACAGGATAAAAGGCAAGGTTGTAGCAGTTGTGGGCGGTGGCAACACTGCGCTCCAGCGCTCTGAGCTCCTCTCTGGGTTCGCCGCGAGGGTCTACCTCATACACCGCAGGGACTGCTTCAGGGGCGACGAGCTGACACTCGTGCGCCTGAGGTCTATCCCCAACGTGGAATTCTTGCTTAACACGGTGATAACCGAGATGAGGGGCGGAGACGCCCTCGAGTCTGTGATTTTGAAAAACACCGCCACTGGAGAGGAGAGGGAGCTGAGGGTCGACGAGGTCTTCTTGGACATAGGCAGGGACATAAAGCTCGACTACGTCAGGCATCTTGTCGCGACAGACGCTGCTGGAAAGATAATCACAGACAAGTCCGGGCGGACTAGCTGCGAGGGCCTCTTCGCCGCGGGCGACATCACCGACACCCCGTACGCGCAGGTGATAATCGCGGCAGGGCAGGGTGCTACGGCAGCCCTTACGGCATACAGCTACATAAAAAAGAGGCCGGGTGAGATCTGCTACTGATTCCGAAGCCAAGACCGACGCCAACGCCGATGCCGGCCTGAATCCTGCGTTTTCGTGCATGCTGCCCCTGCCCAGCATCGATTCGGGATTTTGTAGATTTTACTCCGCTTTTGCGGCTTTATTGCATGGTTATATAAGATATATATACCCCTTCAGCATCCTTTCTATCGGTCGGGAAAGCCATGTTCTTGGATCTGGCCGGCCCTGCAGGGGTCTTTGCGCTGGCGTTGCTGGCGGCTGCCCTCGTGTACCTGTGCGGGCGGTCTGGAGGCAAAAACGTTGGCGAAGGGGCCGAAAAGGGCGCCAAGCTCCAGCCATATGCGTGCGGTGAAGAGCTCCCGCCTGAACAGGTTCCTGTGAGTATCCACATGTTTGATTTTGCTGCATTCTTCCTGATATTCGACGTCATTTCGATCGTCCTGATCTTCTCCTTCTCTGCATCCAATGTCTTCCTCCCAATTGCCTACATCGCTCTCTCCGGGTTGGCTCTGTATGCCATAATGACGTACAGGAGGCGCTGATGTGGGCATAATCGACTGGGCCTTCAGGAAGAGCCCTTGGATCCTGCACTTCAACACCGGATCGTGCAACGGCTGCGACATCGAGATATTCGCGACCCTGACGCCGAAATATGACGTCGAGCGCCTCGGTGCATTGCTCAAGGGCAGCCCGAGGCATGCTGATATCCTTGTTGTGAGCGGGCCGGTAACCAGGCAGGCGAGCGGAAGGATACTCAGGATATACGAGCAGATGCCTGATCCGAAGAAGGTGGTTGCAGTCGGCACCTGCTGCATAAGCGGAGGGGTCTTCTCGAATGGAGGCAAGGGGCCTTGCTACAACGTCTATCCGGGGCTCGATTCGCTAGTGCCGGTCGATGCTTATGTCCCTGGGTGCCCGCCGAAGCCCGAGGCGATACTCGACGGCATATCCAAGGTCGCAAAGAAGGCAGGGGTTGGTTGCAAATGAACGCGGAAGAAGCCATTCGGGCCCTGACTGGCGCGGAAGGCGTCCAGGAGATTAAGGCGCTGTCGGAGAGGCGCATCCTCGTGGCCTGCTCAAGGGATGCCTACAGGGGTGTCGTAGGGCGACTAGCCGGGTTGGGTTTCAACCATGTGGTCGCGATGACCGGGGTGGACATGAAGGAGGGGATCGACCTCCTGCTCCATCTGGGATCCTCGCTGATGGTAACCGTCAGGGTGAGGTTGGACCCGTCCAGACCGAAGATATCCTCGGTCTCTGACATTCTGCCTGGGGCAGAGATGAGGGAGAGGGAGGTCCGGGACCTGCTCGGGGTCGAGTTCGAGGGCCATCCGTCGCCTTCAAGGTTCATGGTCTCTGAGGACTGGCCTGCTGGGGTTTACCCGCTCAGGAAGGCTTTCACCCCTGCCACTGCCGCTCCGGAGACAAGGAGGTCTGGTCCGGGATGAGCTCTAGCTACGAGAGGATATTCGACATACCGATAGGCCCCCAGCACCCCGCGCTGAAGGAGCCTGCTATGCTGAAGCTGAAGGTCGATGGGGAGCACGTGGTGGGCGTCGACCTGGACGTGAGCTACAACCACCGCGGCATCGAGAAGGCTGCAGAGTACAGGACCTACATACAGAACCTGTACTTGATCGAGAGGATCTGCGGGATCTGCAATGTGGCGCAGACCCTCACCTATTGCCTCGCTGTGGAGTCGCTGCACGGCAAGGAGATACCCGCCAGGGCCAGGTTCCTGAGGATCGTGGCCGAAGAGATCTCTAGGATAAACAGCCACCTCCTTTGGCTTGGCGTTGCCGCCCACGAGATAGGGTTCGACACGTTCTTCATGCACATCTGGCTCGACCGGGAGATCACGCTGGGTCTGATGGAAGCGCTCTCCGGGAACAGGATCACCTCATCGTACAATGTGATCGGCGGTGTGAGGCGTGACGTGACCGAGGATCTCCTCTCTAGGATAAGGAAGGGGCTCGACGATCTCGAGCCTAGGGTGAAGAGGTACAGGGAGATCGCGATCAATGACAGGTCGATCCTGAAGAGGACCCAGGGGGTCGGGATCCTGAGCCCTGCGGACGCAGCGGCGACATCCGCAGTCGGTCCAACGCTCAGGGCCTCTGGGATCAAGTCCGATGTCAGGGCAGATGACCCGTACTCTTCCCACGACCAGGTCCCGTTCAACGTAATCACATCAGACGGCTGCGACGCACATGCCAGGATAATCGTCAGGCTAGACGAGATACTCGAGTCGATCCAAATCTGCAGGCACTGCATCTCCAAGCTGCCCGCTGGGCCGATACTCCAGAGGCTCCCGAGGCGTGCCCCCCAGGGCGAGGCGATGTCCAGGGTCGAGGCCCCGAGGGGGGAGCTCTTCCACTACATATGCTCGGACGGATCAGACAAGCCGTACCGGTGCAAGGTGAGCACACCGACGCTGGCCAACCTCCCTGCGCTGGTCAGGATGCTCACTTCAAAGGGAAGGTATGTGGTGAACATAGCCGACGTGCCGGTGATACTCGCTTCAATAGACCCATGCTTCAGCTGCGCCGCGCGCGTCGAGCGTACCGGGGGCGTCTAGGCTTGTGGTCAGCGATCCTGCCGATCCTCCAGACGATCGTCTTCCCTGGCTTCCTGTTCCTGATAGCGGTCTCATTCCTCTATGAATGGCTGGACCGCAAGATCTACGCCTGGATGCAATTCCGCGCTGGCCCCGTCCTTGCTGGGCCGGTGGGCATCCTGCAGCCTCTAGCCGACTTCGTCAAGCTCATGGGCAAGGAGGACATCACCCCGGCGTACGCAGATCGCCGGATATTCGGCGCCGTGCCGATCATGATGGTCGCCCTCATCTTCACATTCTGGGCGGTCGTACCCGTGACCGGATCAGCTGGGCTAGTCAGCTTCAGGGGCGATGTTGTGTTTGCCCTGGTTTCGATGACGTTCTTCTGCATGCTGGTATTCCTCGGCGGCTTCTCCTCCGCTGACCGGTTCTCGCTTCTTGGAGCAGAGAGGGCCGTACTCCAGCTGCTCGGGTTTGAGATACCGCTCATGCTCTCGCTTACCGGGGTCTGCATACACACAGGGTCTCTCTCCCTGTCAGGGATCGTGTCCTGGCAGGCGGAAAACGGGTGGACCTTGCTGGGGCCGCAGGCGATAGGATTCATCATATTCCTGGTAGCCGCCCAGGCTGAGCTCGAGAGGATACCCTTCGACATACCTGAGGCCGAGCAGGAGATAGTCGCAGGGTGGCTCACAGAGTACTCGGGTAGGAAGCTCGCCCTCATCAGGCTTGCGAAGGACATGGAGCTGGTCTTCGTCTCCGGCTTAGCCGTAGCCCTCTTCCTCGGGGGGCCGGTTGGGCCTTCACCCGCGGGCCTGGAGTGGCTGGTTTACCCTGCGTACTTCCTGATCAAATTGGCCCTCGTCGTGGCGATTCTCGCTTTCATCAGGGGCCTCTTTGCGAGGGCCAGGATCGACCAGATGGTCTCTTTCGGGTTGCGCTACTTGGTCCCCATCTCGCTCGCGCAGGTCGCGGCTACCATACTTTGGAGGCTGGCCTGATGTCAGTCCTCCGCGACATAATAGAGAGGAAAGCCAAGCGAGAGCGGGTACGCAGGCATTCTCTCACTGGGGAAGGAAAGGTCGAGGCTGACCCGTCATTCCGCGGCCGGGTGGGGCTCAAGAGGGAGCTTTGCATCGGCTGCTCGCTCTGCGAGAAGGACTGCCCCTCGGCTGCAATCCAGATCGTCCAGGACGAGAAGGGGAAGCGCCCCGTCTTCTCCCTCGACAGGTGCATGTTCTGCGGGCAGTGCAAGGAGAGCTGCCCGACGAAGGCTATATACATGAGCAGCGAGCTTCAGCTACCCGTGTTCGACAGGAAGGCGCTGGAGGTCAGGTGATCGATGATAGACTTGGTTGTGGCTGCAATGATCGTTGCATTCGCGCTTGTAGCCGTCCACGTCTCGGACCTTGTGAGGATGGCAATAGCCTTCTCTGCAATGAGCCTGCTTATCGCTGTATCATTCTACCTTCTTGGATCCGCATACGCCTCGGCCTACCAGATCGCCATAAACGCCGGGGCGGTGACGATCCTCTTCCTGGCAATGATCCATGTGA
>MAGV01000081.1:0-7083 GCA_001717015.1 Candidatus Methanosuratincola petrocarbonis (ex Vanwonterghem et al. 2016)
GTTGGGATATAAGCGTTGCTAATCTGAAAATATTGGGCGCTGTTATGAAGCTTTGATCTGGCTGAAATTGGCTTCTGGTTTCTGATGCACAACTTTTTATCCTATGCGCCAGATCATCTATCTAGTCTTCGGAGATAGTTGCCATGTTGAATGTCGAAGCTGTCCGCAAGGACTTTCCTTTCATTAGGCCAGGTCGTGTGTACTTGGACTCGGCGTCCACAAGCCTGACGCCTGAGCCCGTCCTGGCAAAGATGCTTGAGTACTACCGGGATTACCGTGCCAATGTGGGTAGGGGGATTTACGTCGCATCCAGGCGTGCGACAGACGAGTTCGAGGCTGCAAGGGAGAAGCTCGCCAGACTGATAAACGCCAAGCCAGGAGAGATAATTTTCGTCAGAAACACCTCGGAAGCGATGAACCTTGTGGCATCAGGCTTGGATCTGCGACCTGGCGACAAAGTGGTAACGACTATCCAAGAGCACCACTCCAACTACATTGTCTGGCTGAGGGAAAAAGCACGGAAGCGGATCGATCTCAGGGTGGTGGGCGCAGACGCTTTCGGAGATTTGAACATTACGGAGATCCAGGACGAAATAGAAAGAGGAGCGAAGCTCGTCTCAATGACGCATGTTTCGAATGTGCTTGGCGTGAGGAACCCCGTCGAAGAGATTGGAAAAGCCTGCAGGAAGAATGGGGTCCTCCTGCTCGTTGACGGTGCCCAATCCGTCCCACATATGCGCATTGATGTTAAGAGGATCGGCTGCGACTTTCTTGCCTTTTCTGGGCACAAGATGTGTGGACCAACTGGGGCAGGGGCTCTTTACATCAGGGAAGACCTTCAGGGAGATCTCGAGCCGCTGTGTATAGGCGGAGGGTCGATTGAAGATGTCGGTGTGGATTACTATGCGCTCAGGAGCGGCCCTTATAGGTTTGAGGCTGGGACTCCAGCAATAGCTGAAGTGATCGGGATGGGGGCAGCCGCAGAATACCTGATGGGTATCGGGATGGAAAACATTGAGGCACATGAGGCGGAGCTCACCAGAGAAATGTTAGAAGCCTTAAAAGTCAACCGCAAGATCAAAGTCTACGGATCTCTTGATGCGAAAAGGCGGAATGGGATCATTTCATTCAATCTCGAAGGGATGGATCCGCATGATGTTGCACTTGCCCTTGACCGTGCCGCTGGGATCATGGTCCGCTCTGGGCACCACTGCGCGCTCCCGCTTATGAAGGAAGCCCTGAAGATCGGGACTGGGTCGGTCAGGGCATCTGTGTACCTCTACAACACCAAGCCCGAGGTCAGGGCATTCGTTGAAACCCTCTCAAAGATCTCTGAATCCGGTACAAGCGGTACGCAGTAGACCTTTCCCTGACGATTTTACCTGAGCGAGGACTTCCTGATCTTCCTATTGCCCCAGGGAAGGGCCTTTGCACCGATCATAAGCCTTTTAAGCGAAAAATAGTCCTCAAATCTTGAGGTCTGGAAAATGGGGGATTTAGTTTGCTAGGCAGCTGCCTTGCACAGTCGCCAAGGTGCTCGAAATTATAGCCTCAGAAGGACCTGCGACTCAGAGCGACATACGGAAGAAAACTTCCATCCCTCCCCGAACAGTGAAATACGCGATAAAGTCCCTCAGGGAAAGCGGCATGATAAAGGAGATCCCGGATTGGAAGGATATGCGCAAGAAGATTTATTTTGTGCAGCGGCATCGGCTGACCGCTTAGGAAAACCGTTAAATCTTTCCATTTTTTCCCCTTTTTATCAGGAAAGCTTCGGAGATCTTGATCTTGAGGTACCAAGTGGCAGTTTTAGACTTCTNCACCTTTTATCAGGAATGTGTTCGGAGATCTTAAGCTTGAAGTACCAAGTGGCAATCGTCGACTTTTCAGGTGATTATTTTTCCGCAGTCAGCAGCGCGCTTGTCTTTTTGGGCTGGGCTCCAGAAGAAGGCGCAAGCTACTTGATCAAGCCTAACATGCTGAACTCAAAGACAGCAGACGAAGGGGTGACAACGGACCCCGGAATAGTCTCCGCTTTGATAGGGGTGATTAGGGGGAAGGGGTGCCGGGTGTGCATCGGGGATTCGCCAGGCAACGCATACCCCGGGAAGGCAAGGGCAGTCTTTGAGAGTACAGGCATGATGAAAGCAATCCTCGAGGCTGGAGGTGAGTTCTTGGACTTCGAGGGGCAGCCACCCGTAATCGGTCACATAAACAGCGAACTTGTCGCCTCCGTCCCATTCTCGAAGCACATTCTAGAGCACAAGATCATTAATGTCCCAAAGCTGAAGACGCACGTCCAGACCGTGATGACTGGAGCCGTGAAGAATTTGTCCTTCGGCTGCATACAGGGGGCGAGCAAGTCGAAGCTCCATACCATAGGCAACACTCCGGAAAAGATGGCAAAAGCTATTATTGATGTGTATTCGTACATCCGCGAGAGAGTGTCCCTCAACCTCATGGATGCGATAGTCTGCATGGACGGTAATGGCCCATCATTCGGCAGAGTTCGGCGCATTTCAAAAATACTTGCGAGCAGGGATGCGCTGGCGCTTGACATGGTTGCATTCAGGATGGCTGGAATCGATCCGCTTTGCGTGCCATATGTAAGGGAGGGGGCGTGCCGCGGGATAGGTCCATCCAGTGAGGATGAGATCGATGTGATTGGTGGACCGCTGCCAAACTACGAATTCAAGATGCCCTCGACTTTACTCCGGGGTCTCTCCCTNNCCTGAGATTTGGTTCTGTGGTTAAGCGCTTCGTCCCCAAAATTTACTTCGACAAGGACCGTTGCGTAAAGTGCGGTGAATGCGCTGGGATCTGCCCCGAAGGAGCAATTGAGATGGCGGAGTACCCTGAGGTGGATGATTCGAAGTGCATCAGATGCTACGCTTGCTATGAGGTCTGCGAGTACAATGCGGTCAAGATTAAGCAGAAGGCATTGCCACTGTAGCGCTTGCTGCCTGATCAGGCTCAAACCGACAAATTTAGGCTGCCTGTTTCACCAGAGGACCGCTCCCCCCTGCCTAACATATCCTTCAAGAGTCGTCTTCGACACCTTCAGCGCCCGCTTCGTTACCCTTCTCGTGCCCCCCGTCCTTTTGTTTCCTTATGGGAATGTCCATGAGCCACACAGGTCGCCTTGGGGACTTGTCTAGCTCAAGCCTAAAAATGTCGAACCTGTTGTAATACCCGATGATGTCGTGAACCTGCTTGTGCTCTATGCTCCTCGACGTGTCTATATCTGCAGTGATTATCCCTTCCTCTCCGACAAGTGGATCGCATAGGTGCTCTCCTTGGGGTCCCAGTATCATTGTGGCCGCTCTCGGCGTCTTCTCTAGGATCCCTTTGATCTCTTCGTTTCCCATCGAAATCTCCTCAATTGAACTCGCGTCCAGAGCGCATGATACGACGATGTTGAAAACCTTCCCCTCGAAGGAATGGGCTGCTGACCTGATCCTGATGGCCTCTGTCAGGTCATAGTTTTCCGAAGCACCCGGTCGCTTGAACGGGAAAGCAGGCGGATAAGTCGCGATATGGATCTGCTCACCTTGTGCGAGCATCGCGTACCTCGCAAGCGGGTTTGTATTTTCGCCGCAGATGAGCACCCCGATCCTTCCGATCTCGGTCTTTGCGGGCTCTAGCCCTTCGGCATCTCCGTTAGCCCAGGTAAGCTTTTCGGCCCATGTGGGGACCAGCTTTCTCCTGTGGTTTACTAGCCTTCCCGTCCTGTCAAATAGCAGATTGGAGTTCCACATGGTGCCCATGCTGTAGGGGGCTTTCTCGGTGACGCCCACCGAAAGGAACACTTTGTTCTCCCATGCGATTCCGGCGATCTTTTCGAATTGAGGGCTTGGGATCTCCAGGGCGTTGTCGAAGAGCCTTCGGAAGAAGATCTGCTGATCCATCGGGGGATACACCATGTTCCATAGGGGGAACGCAGGCACGAAGCTCTCACCGAATACTACGAGGTCTGCCCCTTTCCCTGCGGCTTCTGCCACTAGTCCTTCCATCTTCTCGATTGTAGCATCACGATTCAAAAATACGGGGGCTGCCTGAACCCCTGCAGCGCGGAGTTTTGGGTACGTGTCTCCAACATGATCCAAAAATATCCCCAGTAATATCTTCTCCCCGAGACATAAAAAATGGATGTGTTAGGGGATGTAGAATTTCTGGAATGTCTTCTCGAGATCAATTGATAATGGCGCGCCGCTTTTCTCCACTTCTTGGGCTGCTGGCGGCTCAGCTGCATAGTGTTTGTAGATTGATGCGAGCCTTTTGCCGAACGGGTCTTTTCGCCTATCGATAAGTATGGTGCCAAGAGCCTTCTTCTCACCCGACTCTATGCCAATAATCCCCTGTGCCTTCTTGACAGCATCCTCGTCATCCTTCACAACCGGGTCCCAGTCCTTGAGGTAGTAGGTGTTCTTCTCCACCCAGTCCATCGTTACTATGTTGTTCCATGTCGGGCAGGGCTGGATCACCTCGAGGATGCCTGCGCCGCTGTGCGAAATCCCTTGCTTCAGGCACGCCTTCAGGTGCTCGATGTTGTATGCATAGCTCCTGGCCAGGAACGTGTAACCAGACGCAATTCCGAGCAGGATAGGGTTCACGGCGCTGTTTACATTGGGGAATGCCAGCGATTTCGTCTTTTTGCCGAGCTGCAGCGTTGGAGACGCCTGCCCTTTTGTTAGCCCGTAGACCCCGTTGTTGTGCACAACAACGAGTATCTCTGGGTTCCTTCTCCCCATTGCTATAAGGTGGCCCATTCCTATCCCGAGGAGGTCTCCGTCGCCTCCGTGGACTATTACCTTCAAATCGGGGTTTGAGGCTTTTATTCCGGTTGCGAACGGTATTGCCCTGCCGTGGAGCGTGTGCACCCCGGGGACTTTGACGAAGTGCGGTATCTTGCCGCTGCACCCTATCCCCGAGACCAGGACTATCTCTTCCCTCCTGATTCCAAGCTCAGAGAGCACCCCCTTGAGGGCGGTGAAGATCCCGAAGTTACCGCAGCCAGGGCACCAGTCAGGCCAGACTCCGCTGTTCCAGTCCGTCGACATCTCACTCGCCTCCCGTGAGGATTACCCTCTCCTCCCCGCCCTTTACGCGCATGTAGGCGTTGACGACTTCGTCTTGCGTTATCAGCCTTCCGGTGTATTTCAAGATCCTGTTCTTGATTTTCAATCCGGTCTTCCACCCGATCAGCTCTGCGAGCTGCCCCATGTAGTTCGCCTCAAGCCCTATCGCGCTCCTTGCCTTCGAGAGGTAATTCGACACAAGGTCGACAGGGAATGGTTCGATCATCCTTACCTGGAGGACTGCTATTTTGGAACCGGTCGCCTGCAGCTCTGGTAGCGCATCTACAGCAGCGCCTGTTGTCACACCCCATGTGACCAAAAGGTCTTCGAAATCCCCATCGCCAAACAGGACTGCCTTGTCGCCGTCTGGGACCTCCTTAAGGATCTTCTCGCTCTTCGACATCCTCTTATCATACATCCTCCTCCTGTTCTCCGGATCCTCCGAGATATGGCCCGACTCGTCGTGTTCATCCCCTGTGTACCACATCAGTTCCTCGCCGAGGAAGGCCCTTGGAGAGACAGGATCCTCGCCGAAAGCAAATCTACTGTACTCCCAAGCCCCTTTCACAATCCGCTTTCCGCGATCTATCCTTCCCAAGCTTGGGGGGCTGATCGTTGTCACACAGTTGGCTATGCCCTTGTCGAGGAGGTGGATCACTGGGACTTGGTATTTTTCAGCAAAGTTCATGCACTTCAAGGAGTCTTCCAAGGCCTCCTGATGGCTGCCCGATGCCAGTACGATCCTCTGAAACTCTCCGTGCCCAGAGGTGATCGCGAAGAGCAGATCCGACTGGCTGTGTCGGGTCGGCAGACCCGTCGACGGCCCTCCCCTCTGGTAATATGTGATCACTACTGGGACCTCATTAATTCCTGCCCAACCTATACCCTCGACCATCAGCGAGAAGCCAGGTCCGCTCGTGCATGTCGCAGCCCTGACGCCAGTCAGCGCCCCCCCGATCGCCATGCAGATCGCAGAGATCTCGTCCTCAGCCTGTATAACAATCGGCGATCCCACTATTTCGCCTTCTGGACCGAACAGGCTTGAGTGCTGCTCAATTACAAACGACTCGTCTGCGGCAGGGGTTATGGGGTAGTATGTCTGCAGCCTGAGCCCGCCAATTAGCTTCCCTATCGCGACTGCGTCGTTCCCGGCGACAAGCATCCTCTTCCCGCGGGAGGGTCCTTTTTCAAACATGCCTTTTGTGACTGACCCCTTGGTTTTGGAGAGCTCGTCGAAGCCATCGCTGACCGCATTCGCGACCGCCCTGTTCAATTCCCTGGCATCAGCTTTTTCCATGAAGAGCGAATCAATCGCCTCGAATATCGTGTCTATCGGCATTCCGGCACCCCGCAGGAGCGCGGTCGTCATTGCAGTATTCATAGCCCTCTCTATCATCGGAGAAGCCAGTTTGGTCTTCTCTGCTATGATCTCTGAGAACGGGAATGGAAGAATGACCTTCCCCTTCCTCTCAAGCCATTCATCCAGCTCTTTGACCGTGGTTCCTATGTTATCCCTCTCCAATTCTGCTTTCAGCCTCTCGAGCCTCTCCTTTTCCATAGGGGGGAGCTTTGTGATTGGTTTGTCAAGTAGGGCGGCGTCGTGGATGAGTATGCCGCCAGGTCTCAGATCCTTATAGTGCGTGGCAATAGTTTCGACGTCAAGGGCCCCGACAAAGTCCACGGGATATTTTATGCTCCTGATCCGTTCGTACGATGCCCTTATGTGCGAGTAGCTGTGCTTCCCCTTTATGTTTGAGTGGTATTCCCGGTTGGCGAACACCTCGAGACCGTGGATCGCCAGGGCTCTCACCGCCAGCATTCCTGCAGTCTCAATACCGCCCCCCTGCGGCCCTCCGATTATGAGGTTGAAGTCCATGTTAATTGTCAGTCTCCTGTGCTCGTGTATTCGTGGGCGTCTGGGTCAACCCTGGTCCTGCAGAAGAAGTTGTGCCCCCTGTGCAGATCTCTCTCGGAGGCATGGAAAGTGACCCTGCAGTCCCTACAC
>MAGV01000081.1:7108-8480 GCA_001717015.1 Candidatus Methanosuratincola petrocarbonis (ex Vanwonterghem et al. 2016)
GTCCCTACACCAGCAGAATTCAGTCTCCGATTTCTCCTCAAACATCTCGCAGGAAGCCTTGTTTTCTGGATGTATGCCGGTCTTCTTTTCGCACTCGCCCAGACTGTCAAAGAAGTAGTCCGGCCTCCACCATTTGCATCCTTTGCAGCTCCCCATAAAACCACAGAGATACTTGCTCCTCAAAGGTTTTTAATGTTTCGAGCGCCATTCGTCCTGAAAATAGCCGAAAATATTTAACCAATCAAAACGATTGCTTCTTTAGTGGGCACTTTGAGAGAGACCAAAGATGGGATAATCCTGGACATCCTGGTGAAGCCAAATTCAAAAAAAGATTCGATTTCGATCGAAGGGGATCTTCTGGTGGTGGAGACTAAGGAAAAAGCAGAGCAGGGGAGGGCAAATGTTTCTGTCTTAAAGCAACTTTCAAAGTCTCTCGGAGTCGGCTCTTCTTCGATCGTAATTTTCAGGGGCAAGTTTGATCGGAGCAAATCCGTTTTGATAAGAGGTGCTGGTAGAGATGTTATTGAAAAGCTCAAGGCAAAAATAGTGGAAAGTTCCCAAGATAACCTTAAATAGTAATAGAAATTACCAATCGGTGATTGGTATGGGTCTTGCAAAGTATGTCATAAGACGACTACTGTACATGATACCTCTCATTCTTGGGATATCGATCGTTGTCTTCCTTGTGATGTACGCAGCGGGTGACCCGATACAGATAGCGACAGCTGGGAACCCCAGCATCACTGAGGCTCAAAGGCAGTTCTTGAGGGAGTATTATGGGCTGAACGACCCCATACCTGTTCAATATGTACGCTGGCTTGATCACTTCCTTCATTTCGACTTCGGGAAGTCCCTTTATGGCGGCAAGCCTGTGAATGAGATAATATCTATCTACTTCTGGGAGACTCTGAAGCTCCAGCTTGTCTCGATACTGCTTGCATTCGCAATCTCTATACCGATTGGGGTTTACTCTGCAGTCAAGCAGAGATCCTGGTTCGATTACATTTTCTCAGGCATATCGATTGCAGGCGTGTCATTCCCGGTCTTCTTCCTGGGCATCATATTCATCCTGGTGTTCTCGTACCAACTTGGTTGGTTGCCTTCTGCAGGCGCTCACGGCGCACCGCAGCTCTGGCCTGTATTCGGGATCCAGAATCCATTTCTGGACGAGCTGGCACATCTTGCGATGCCCGCCACTGTTTTGACCTTGGCTGGTCTTGCTTACAACACACGGCTTCTCAGGGCAGGGATGCTCGAGGTGCTTAGGCAGGACTACATAATGGCAGCAAGGGCGAGCGGCATACCCGAGCGGAAGATCCTCCTAAAGTACGCACTGAAGAATGCAATAATGCCTTTGATAACCCTGCTGGGC
>MAGV01000081.1:8485-14239 GCA_001717015.1 Candidatus Methanosuratincola petrocarbonis (ex Vanwonterghem et al. 2016)
GGGCATGTCCATCGGCTTTGCCATCGCTGGCGCCCCTGCCACTGAAACGGTATTCAGCTGGCCGGGGCTCGGTCGTGCCTACGTTACGGCAGCCTCGAGGCTTGACTTCCCCCTGATCATGGGGATCACTATGATCATCACGATAATGATCCTTGTGGCTAACCTGATAACTGACATTTCATACGCCGCGATAGATCCGCGGATATCGATAGATTAGGTGAACGATATGGTGAGTCTAGCTCTCAGGAAAAGGGGCAGTCGCAAAGGCCAAGAAAGGCGCTCGGCTAGCCAGTGGGCTGTCGCCTGGCGCAGGTTCAAGAAGCACAAATCGGGTCTATTGGGGCTTGGAATGGTTGTCGCCCTTATACTGGTAGCAATATTCCACTCTTTCATCGCTCCCTATCCTGCAAGGCCGGACCCTAATGCTTTCCTACCCCTTTATGAGGGGGAGGCTGGGCAGCCCCCTTCGTGGAAGCATCCATTTGGCACAACCATAATAGGGAACGACGTGTTTAGCGAAGTGGTTCACGGGACAGTCTACACCTTGTATGTTGCAATAGGGACCACGCTGATAGCCATGTTGATCACCGTGGTGGTCGGAATATCGTCCGGGTACTTGGGGGGTAAAATCGATGATTTGCTGATGCGCATAACTGAGGTGTTCCTTGTTTTCCCGTCGCTGCTGCTTATACTTGTCTTTGCCAGGATTTACCAACTGATAAACCCTGAGCCATTCTGGAATGTTTTGGGGATATCTATACCAGTAAACCTGACGATGATCGTGGTGATTGTGGCAGTATTTGCATGGGCAGGAAATGCAAGGGTCATCAGGGGTGAAGTGCTGGCCCTAAAGGAAAAAGAGTTTATCCAGGCCGCGAAGAGCTTGGGTGCAAATTCAAGGTGGATAATGCTCCGGCACATCTTCCCCAACATATTGCCCCAGGTTATTGTGATCGCCACGCTCACGATGGCTTCTGCGGTATTGGTCGAGGCTGTAGTGTCCTTCTTGGGATTCGGGGATCCAAGCACAATCACTTGGGGGAGGATGATGGAGGAGAGCTTCCAAAATATGAGCACAACTTGGTGGGCCGAAGTCTTCCCAGGGCTTGCGGTCTTTTTCACCGTGCTTGCATTCAACCTGATGGGCGACGGAATATCTGACGCATTGAACCCGAGGCTGAGGGAGTGATTATGGATCTTTTGCAGGTGAATGACCTAAAGACGTACTTTTTCACAGAAGCAGGTGTGGTCAAGGCAGTCGACGGCATCACTTTCAATGTAGAAAAGGGGTGCACGGTCGGGCTAGTGGGCGAGAGCGGTAGCGGCAAATCAGTGACCGCCCAGTCAGTCTTGCGGATAGTCCCGAGACCTGGCAAGATCATCGGAGGAAAGATATTTTTCAACGGCGAGGACATCCTCTCAAAGAAAGAGGATGAGATGCGATCTTACCGCGGGAAAAAAATTAGCCTTATATTCCAAGATCCAACAAGCTCCTTGAATCCTGTGTTCACGATAGGTTCACAACTAACCGAAATAGTGAGTCAGCACAAGGGAGTTAAAAAGAGCGACGCTGCCGAGGAAGTGATCAAGGCCCTCAGCCTGGTCCGCCTCCCTGATCCTGAAGAAGCCTTGAATCGCTACCCGCACCAGTTCAGCGGAGGGATGAAGCAGAGGATCTGCATCGCCAGGGCACTGCTTCTCAACCCCGAACTGCTGTTTGCGGATGAGCCGACTACTAATCTAGACGTCACGATACAGGCGCAGATAATCAACCTGCTTATGGAGCTCCAAAAGAATATCGGTCTCACTCTCGTGATGATCACCCATGACATGGGAATTGTTACGCAGATGTGCAAGTGCGTCGTAGTTCTTTATGCAGGCAATGTAATGGAGATCGGAAGCATCGAGCAGATCTTCCAGATGCCGCACCCCTACACCGAGGCGCTGCTCAAGGCCGTGCCGAGGCTAGACCAGACTAGGAAGCTGGTTTCCATCCCTGGGAACATACCGAACCTGATCAACCCCCCATCCGGCTGCAGGTTCCACCCGCGCTGCCAGTACGCAATTGACCGGTGCAAGGATGAGATCCCGCCGCTTATCGACGTTGGGGACGGCCATATGATCTCGTGCCACCGCTGGCGCGAGCTTAATGGAGGCTAGCACAATGGAGACACTGCTAGAAGTCAAGGATCTTGTTAAGTACTTCCCTGTTTACTCCCGCGGGATATTTATGAAGAAAGTAGTTGGCAACGTGCACGCGGTAGACCACATAAGCTTCGAGGTTCGCAAGGGTGAGACCGTCGGGCTAGTTGGAGAGAGCGGTTGCGGAAAGACGACCACTGGCAAGCTAATCCTGAACCTTGAGAAACCCACCTCGGGAGAGGTCAAATTTGAGGGTATTGATGTGCTTAAGACGTTCGAAAAGGGGAGCAATGAAGAAAAGTCTCGCCTCAGAAGATCGATGCAGATGGTGTTCCAGAACCCCTATGCCTCGCTCGATCCTAGAATGACGATATACGACATAATCAGCGAGCCATTTAAGATACACCGCCACATACCGAAAGAGGAATGGGAGGACAGGGTCTACAAACTGCTCTCTATGGTCGGTCTAGAGCCATACCATGCCGAGAGATATCCCCACGAATTCAGCGGGGGTCAGAGGCAGAGGATCTGCATCGCCAGGGCAATCGCGGTCGGGCCTAAGTTTATTGTGGCAGACGAACCTGTTTCGTCATTGGACGTCTCGATCAGGGCGCAGATACTTAACCTCATGATGGACCTGCAGAAGGACTTGGGGATATCGTACCTCTACATCTCCCATGACCTGAGCTCTGTCCGTCAGATATCCCACCGCGTGGTCGTTATGTACCTCGGCGAGATAGTCGAGTCTGCGCCCACGGAGAAGCACTTTGAGCATCCAATCCACCCATATACTCGTGCATTGATCTCTGCAGTACCGATTCCCGATCCATCCAGGAAAATGGACGTGATCCTCCTCCCAGGGGAGGTTCCCAGCCCTATCAACCCCCCATCCGGCTGCAGGTTCCACCCGCGCTGCCAGTACGCAACCGACAAGTGCAAACGTGAGAAGCCGAGGCTAGAGGAAATAGACAAAGATCATTTCGTGGCTTGCCATTATGCCATGAACTTTATGTAATTTGTAGGATGTTTCTTTCGCTTTTTTCCAAGCTTTTTGTAGTTTTTATGGTAGTTTTTAAATAGCTTCTTCCTCTATAATTGATCAACTACACCAGAGTGTGTAGATTGGTGATATAAAATGAAGTCCAAAATTTTTGCAGCTGCAATGCTATTTATATTGCTCGGCTCGATGCTAGCAATCGCTCCAGTGCCTACAGTAGAAGCCACGCCTGACGGCATCTTCAAGATCACAATGGTGGCTCCAGGAAGCGCGAACCTGCTCAGGAGACAGTGGGCTTTGATCATCGCAAACTCGTTCAAGTCGGTGGGAATCGACGCAAGAGTCGTATTCTTGGGTTGGGGCTCTGTGTATGACAGAATCCTTACCCCTGAACCATCGAACATAGGCAAGACATACGACCAGGGAGGCTTCGACGCCCTCTTCATCGGATGGACTCCTGGCTCCCCGGTGGCACCATTCTCAGGCTCGTTCCAGATCTATTATGGCCAAAACACGCCGCCCAACTCCAACTACTTCCTATGGCAGAACAACGAGTCTGATGCTCTGATAGAGAAGTTCATGACTGAAGGCTACACCGCTGAGGGGATAAAGGCATTCAAGGACTGGCAGTATGTCCAGTACATTGACGTTCCTGCCTCGCAAATCTTCTTCTCGACCGCGATCTTCACAGCCTCGAAGGACATTGACTTCAACGGCTACGAATGGATCTTCGACAACCTCGGTCCTGTACCCCAGTACCTGACCGGTCTCGATGAGGTTGTCCTTGCAACGACAGGTGAGCTACTGGACTTAAACCCGCCCCTCTCGAACTCCTGGTACGATACTGAGGTCTTCAACTCCATCTTCGACTCGCTCTTCACCCTGACCTCCAACTACGAATACATCCCTGGCATATGCACATCCTTTGAGGTTTCCGACGATGGGAGCACTTTCACATACCACCTGAGGGACGACGTCTACTTCCATGACGGGATAAAGATGACTGCTGATGACGTCGTCTTCTCGTTCCTAGCCTACCTCAACCCGCAGTCCGGATCCCAGCAGTCTGGTTATGAGGCTGGCTACATCGGCGATGACATAACCTTTGTCTATTCTGACGGAAATACCTCGAGGCTAGTCCTTGACCTTAGCGGCGACGAGCCTGTCGCTTACTACCCGGCGCCAGCCAATGTCAGCGGTACGAGGCCTGCGAGGATAGAGGCCCTCGACGCAAACACCGTTAGGATCCAGATCGCTGAGTTCGGAGGCCTAGGCAAGCCTGTCGCAACCTTCCACCCTGAGGGTGACGGAGTTGCTATCCTGCCGAAGCACGTGCTGGGAAACGTTCCATTCGAGGACTGGAAGACCCATCCGTTCAACAGCGGCGTTGGCACTTACGAATCTAACGGCAAGACCTTCTCTGGGCCGATCGGCACAGGTCCCTACGTCTTCAAGAGCTATGATCCAGTTTCAGCCATAGTCACCCTTGAGAAGAACAACAACTACTGGGACAAGGCGCGTCTCGAGTCTGAGGGCTACTTCACCGTCCAGAAGTTCTACGTGAGGTACATCGTAGAGAAGGACAGCGCGATAGCCGCCCTCAAGAACGGGCAGGTCCACATACTCGACCAGAACTACCAGCTCGGCAATGACTACAAGGCAGGAAACCTGAACTTCGCGAATAACTACGAGCTGAGGGGATCTGGGATACAGCAACTAGGGTACAACATGCGCCACCCAGTCTTCGGCACAGGCGTCGACACACCTCTCGGCAAGTCGAACCCCGCAAGGGCAGCGGAGGCAGCCAGGTACGTCCGCCAGGCTATGGACTACCTGATACCGAGGGAGCTGATCATTGACAACCTCCTTGGAGGTTTCGGTGAGCCGGCTGCGGTGCACGTGAACCCTGTCAGCCCGTACTACAACTCGAGCATTGTCGCGAGGGAGTACAGCCCCACTAAGGCAAAAGAGCTGCTTGCAATGGCAGGTTATTCGGTCGGGGTGACCCCCTCAGGTCCTACTGTGCTTTCGAGCTACCTCCTCGGGCAGCCGATCACATTTGAAGGGACATTCGACATCGATCCTGTGATCGCTCTGGAGCAGGAAGGGATAGTTGCGCTCCTGCTCATGAGCACCGACAATTCGACCTGGACGCCGGTAGCCCAAACCGTGGTCAACACCGGTGGCTACTACAAGATGAGCTACACGCCGACTCAGACAGGAACCTACTACTTCAAGGTCCAGCTGACCGGAGTGGGAGCCAAGACGGCTGCCGCTTCAGCAGCTTCGGGTCCGAGCTACCCGTACGGAAGCATCAGCAAGGTCATTGATCCTCAGACGACCCCAGCCAAGAGCGTGACCGTGATCTCCATTGACAATGCAATCTCGTCCTACGCCAACCAGGTGAATGCCCTCAACACTAAAGTCAACGATCTGACTGCGCAGTTGGCAAATGCCATGAACATGGCCTATGCCGGAATAGGGCTCGCAATAATAGCATTGATAGTTGCAATCGCTCTCGGAATGAGGAAAAAATAAACCTCTTTTTTTCTTTTTTCCCTTGTAAATTCCTGATTTTTCTGACTGTCGATTTTGATCCAAAGCCATTTAATCTG
>MAGV01000081.1:14253-17076 GCA_001717015.1 Candidatus Methanosuratincola petrocarbonis (ex Vanwonterghem et al. 2016)
TGAATCGCAAAGCTCGCACCTTGAGGATTGCGGGGCGTTAGTAAATCATCAATAAAGTCAATAAGAGGCTCTCCACAAGCAGAAGGATCCCAAGGACCACCGTCCTTAGCCCCCTCTTCTCAGGCTTCTCTTTGACCTCTTTTTTCTGCTCTTCCTCCTTCACCCCCCTCCTCAGCCTCAGGTAGGCAAGCAGCTTGCTATAGCTTATGCTCGAGACAAAGAATCCTAGATAGCCGCCAAAAATCAACACAAGGCCGCTCAAAAGGAACGTCAAAAGGATGAATGTGTTGAAAAGTTCCCGGCCCAACAAGGTACCTATGGCAGCGATTACCAAGGAAATAATATTGAGGATTATGAAGTCTGCGAGTAGGATCCTCAAATTCCAAACCTTCAGGAGAGCCTATATAAGCCCATTCCTAAATCTTTTCCGTGATTAGTGATACCGATGACAAAAGAGAAACCAAGACGGAAAAAGAAGGATCAGCCATCCAACAAGGCAAAGGTTATCGGGATACTTATAATTGCAGCATTGGTTGTTTCCACCATTGGCATATTCCTCACAGGAGGACCAAAGACGACCCCTCTGCCATCGCCCCAAAACTTCAAGTCTCAGGATTGGATGTCCTACATCCCTGCTGACGCTTATGAGTTCAGGTTCCTCAACATCACAAAACTCTCGGCCTTCCCGGATCTACTCTCCTCAACAGTGCTTTCGATTTCCGATCCTGCGATACAAGTCAACCTTTCTGAGATAACCTTCGGAGTAGACCTAATTTACTCTAACTATGCTGGAGTCTCAATCCTCGGGATCGGGGCGTCTGCCAGGGAACGGGTCTTTGGAGCATTGCAGAGTAGCAACATCACGCCGTCATACTCTCATGGCATACCTGTCTACAAGATCCCCGCGAGCAACGGCTCGGCAACTTCTGACGCTTGGCTGTGCATTTACAACAACTCCTTGCTTTACAGCGAGGGCGATACGGCCGCATACCAGGCAATAGACTCGATAATCGGAAACAGTCAGCTTCTCTTCGATAACGACTCGTACAAGACCGGTTACCTCCTCGCTACCGGAGGATCCGATGCCTTTGTGGTCTCCTATTACAGGGCTAGCAGCAACCAGTTCAATATCTCATGGGTAATGAGCGCAGCCTTTGGCACAACCTCTATAGTCAAGCACGACGTCTTCTCCTTCCCGTCAAGGGAGCTTGCAAGCGCCCAGTATTCCGCGGTCGTCAAAAACGTGATAGGAAACGCCTCAGCAGTCTACCTCTCCGGACCATACATGCTCGCGGTCGATACTTACCCGCTCTCGGATATCCGATATGTTCTGATGAGCCTCTGACATTACCCTTTTTTCAATACTCGCTTATCCTCCCTGAAAGTTGGGCAGATCTCCTTAGGAACAATGATAAAAGGATAAATACGAAGACCAATCCCTTCTAACCTTGGTGTTTCAATTGCGCAGCATGCCACGACTAGTACTCCTTATGGTCGCCCTCCAAGTCCCCCTAGTCGCCATTGACCTGATCTTGCCCTTCTTCTCGCCGTTTTTCGAGCAGTTCGGGACCTTCGACTTCTTCGCAGCCTACATGTTTGCCTTGTTCGACTTCATACTGATTATAGGCTTCAGGTCTGGGGCAAAGTGGGCATGGCTCTTCGGCCTGCTCTTCAGCGGGCTAAACGTGGTCATGTACGTATACATGTACCTCGCGAACCCCGTCCTCCTCTACATATTGCCCCTATTCCTGAGGGTTTCTGTGATGTTCTGCCTCAGGGGGAGGGCTGTCCGCGATTACTTCGATCTTCTGGGCGATGTCAGCAAAAAAACAAAGAAGCCGCTCAAGAAATGAGCGGTATTATCTCAGTTTTTATATAGGAAAGGAACTCGGCAGGCTCGACCTCGCTGAATGCGGTCACGACCCCGTTCCTCGTAACCCCTACAACTATCCCGTACTTCCTCGACTTGAACACCATGTACCAGATCCCTCCCCTGGAAGAGTAGTCTGAGTAGAGGATGGTGTTGGCGAGACCAGAACCGTAGAGGGAGAGCTTCTCGATGTTCGGGATGTTCACCCCGTCGAAGAAGATGACCTTTGTGTCTTCCGGGTTCTGCTCGTGGAACTTCTTCAGGGTCTCGGGCTGGATCCTGCTCTCCACGATCCCTCCCACAGAGATGAACAGTATCTTGCTGAGCAGGTTGGCTATGTTGTTGGCCGCCCTCTTCTTCTCGAGCACTATGAGGAATATCCTCTCACCTGATTTGTAGAATGTGAAGGGGGACTCGGTGGTCTTGGTAACCGCCTTCTCGCCGTCCCGGTGGTGAACTGTGAACACATAATCCTGGGATAAGACCCCTTCGATCGAGTCCTGCGTCATGCCAAGCTTGACTATCTCTGTGATAAGCGGGATCTTCTCGCCGCCATATTCGAACTCCTGCTCGGTCCGGTAGCCCTTTAGCTTCCCGGAGATCGTCGGGATGTCTATTTCTTCCTTTACGATGAAAACTTTTCCAGCCAAGACCATATTGGCATCACTGTCCAGATAATCCCGCCGCATTAATTTCCTTTTCTACCCAGGCGAACCTCCTCTGGAGGGACTTTGAGTAATACATCTTCCAATCAAAGTCTATCCTCTGCCCCCAGTCAGCATAGACCCTTGGGTCGATGTAGTTCTTGAGCGAAGTGTTCAGGTTGTAGTCCTTGGTCGCCTTCATCGCCTTGATCTTCAGCTGGAGCTCCTTGATCTTTTCCGGCTTGACCTTCTTCTCCTTCAGTGCCCTGAGCCGTTCCTCCTTCTTCTTGAGCGACGCCTCCCAGGTCT
>MAGV01000081.1:17168-23441 GCA_001717015.1 Candidatus Methanosuratincola petrocarbonis (ex Vanwonterghem et al. 2016)
TCTTCGGCAGCTTCCTCTTGTGGTTGCAGACTTTTGCGGCTTCAAGGTTGGCCATCGTGGCATGGTATTTCTTTACAAAAGCAGGGTCGTCCCTGTCGACCTCCGCCTTCTCAAGATAGGCCTTTGTCGTCGTTGATGCATGGTATGTCCTGAAGACCTTGGCGGTAAGCCCGGGCATAATCTCCGCCAAGTAAGCATTGACCTTCTGCGATCTCACGCCGTTGAACACTGTTTCCTTCCCTTCCTCGATGAATTCCTTGAGATTCTGGATTACTATCGGGGGAGGCTTGATTGTGCTTATCCACCTGACCGAGTCCTTACCCAGGAAATCGAAGGTAACTTCCCCCTTCTCTTCGTCTATGCTGATGTGCTCTGGCCTCAGGGTCGTTGCACCCACCGTGTCGGCCTCGTCCTCGTCCTTCTCGTCCCCGACCCTCATCTTGAGGACATCGATCAGGTAGCAGACTGTCGCAACCTTCCTCTGGAGGGGATCCTGCGACTCCAGCCCGGTCATTATGTGATCCCTCACCTCCTTGATTTTTCCTTCAAGCTCCCATGCCTTGTTGAACTTCTCGATGTCCCTGACCTGCTTGATGTATGCGGTGTCGGAGAGCCAGACATACTTCATCTTATCCCTCAGCTTGTCCTTCCACCTCGCTACCCAGAGTGAGCCAGGGTCGAAGATCACGCCCCCCCACCTTCCCCCGCCTGGAGGCTGTGGGACAGGGGCGTCTGGGGAGAGGTTTAGTGTAACGTCCTCTGGCTTAACGCCGGGCTTCCATCTCCCGCGCATCGGGTGATCCCCTCTCCCCATGAAGATCGAGGCGGGCTCAACCATGTAGTTGCTGATCTCCATGGGCATGCCGTTGACATAGGCAAAGCCGTACTTCTGCCTGTTCTCTTCCCTGATCCTCTTACGCTCGGCTGCCAGCGCCTTCTTTTCTTCTTTGGTCATGGCCTCCTTCTTAGCCTTCTCCTCTGAGATCCATGCAATTATTTCCGAGAAATCGAAATCCTCTGGCTTCACCCTCCCCTTGATTCCTAGGGCCTTCCCGAAATCATGGAAGAAATTCCTGATGAACACCTTGTCAGTAGCGTACTCGGTCCCGAGCTTCTTGACCCAGGCGACGGCCATCTCCTCCTGGTCCTTGTCCAGCGCGATCTCTTGCCCCCTGAAGCGTATCTTGAACCCAACGGGCTTGTACACCGGTATGAGCACTCCGCTGTGTACAAGGCTCTTGACCTCTATTTTCTCCAATGACCATCGCCTATGCTTTTAAATGATTATTGAAAATATTCATAAGCTTTTTTCTGAACAATGCGTTTTATGCGAAAAAGAGGCACTTGCTTACGGCAAATGATCTGACCCGCCCCCAACGAAGTCAATATAAATGACTGCCCGTTATCGACTCCTGAAGGGAAAGGAGAGGTTTATTAAGCATAAAATGGAAGGGGAAGCCCCTCGGTGAATCCAATGGCCAGGCTTACGCTGTCTGAGGTGATCCTAGAGAACTTCATGTCGTATGAGTACGCTAGGGTGCAGCTTAACCGGGGGCTCAACCTAATATCCGGCCCGAACGGTGCCGGCAAGTCTTCGATCCTGCTGGCAATTTCTGTGGCGACCGGCCAGAGCTATACCGAGCGGTCCAGGAAGCTCTCTGATCTGATAAGGAGGGGGAAGGAAACTGCCCGTGTTACGCTCGTCCTCAACAACACCGCTGTGGACGGGAAGCGGCCTGTGCCGATCATCAACAGCGACCTGATAACCGTCTCAAGGTATCTCAAGAAGGACGGGACTTACTGGTTCGAAATCAACTCCAAAGAGGCGAGCAAGTTCGACGTGAACCGGCTCTTCAAGAGCGTCGGCATGAACCCTGACAACATGCTGATAATAATGCACCAGAACATGATAGAGGAGTTCGCAATAACATCGCCTGAGGAGAAGCTCCGGATGGTCGAAGAGGCTGTTGGCTTCCTTCCTTACCGCAATGCCATATTCGATGCCGAGGAGAAGCTGAGCCGCATACTGGGTGAGGAGGAGGCGACAACTCAGCTCCTGAGCAGCGCTGAGCAGACGCTCGCGTACTGGAAGGATCTTAACGACCGTCACGAGGAGAAGAAGCGCCTCTTAGAGAGGAAGTCCTACTTGGAAAGGGAGATGGTCTGGGCTCAGGTCATAAAGAACGAGAAAGCCGTAGCCTCTATCGAAGAGCGGATGCGGCTCAAGTCAGCCCAGCTTGAGGATTTGAGGAGGGGGATCGCTGAGAAGAAGGCAGCTGCGGAGCAGCTTTGGTCCGATTACCTGGCCGAAAAAGAGCGGCTGAGGGCCCTCATCTCGGCCCCTGAAAAGCTCAAGGAGAGGGGCATTTCCGACGAAAGGCTGGACTCGATAGTCAGATCCTATGTCGATGCCCGTGTAGAGGAGGCTGTGATGCGTTACCGCGCCGGCGAGTTGGATCGGGAGATCGGCGATCTGAAATCGGGTCTGGAAGAGGCGAAGGTGATGCTTGGGGAGGCGCTGCGTGGAGCAAAAGGCGCTGGAGATCGCATTCAGACTACGCGGACGCTGATGGAGATCTCGGACGAGATCAGGTATGTTAATGCCCACCTCCTTTCGCTTGGCGACGTGCCGGAGGATGCCCCGTCTATGTTCGAGGCATACAAGAAGACATACCAAGAGCTGAAGCAGAAGGCAGCTGTCGTCGGGGAGAACAGGAAGCACCTGATCGAGGAGATAGCTGAGAGGAAGCGGATCTGGAGGGAAGTCCTCGAGAGGCTTGTCGCTGAGATAACCCCAATATACAGGGACGTGCTGAGCAGAGTTGGGGGGACGGGCGAGATACGCCTCTCCAACATGGACGACCCCGAGAAGGCCGGGATCGAGGTGACTGTTGGTTTCAGGGGCGCCTCCCCGGTCCTGCTTGATGCATACGCGCAGAGCGGGGGAGAGCGCGCAGTGGCGACGATGGCTTTCCTGCTTGCCCTGCAGCACCAGCTGAAGTCTCCTGTCAGGGCTGTGGACGAGTTCGATGTGCACATGGATCCCTTCAACAGGGAAGCGATGATGCGGATGCTATTCTCGTTCATGAACGAGAACTCGGACGTCCAGTTCATTGTGATCACCCCGAGCCAGCTCAGCGCGGTGGGTGACTTTGCTAACATAATCTTTGTCCAGAACGTCCATGGCAAGTCGGAGGTGGCGAGGGCTGCCGCAGCAAGGGCGTAGCGAGGAATACTACGAGGAGCTGGCAAGGATAATCAACCTATGCCAGAGCATAAGCACAAAGAGCGACGATCCTTTCCTTGTAGACATCCCCCAGAAGCTGACAATCCTGAAGCGACTTCTCCCAAAATGGAAGCTAATCGACGACCTGCTCATGGATGCAGAGGCTATAAGGGAGCTCTCGCTCATGGTTAAGCTGCAGAGCGACTGGGTCAAGCGCCGGGCCTCGGGGCTTTTCATCGATCCCTTCCTGGTCGAAGTGAAGATCAAGCTGCTCAGCAAGGAAGCCCTAGCATACTCTGTACTCTCGTCCTGGCACCCTCTCGTCGCAATGGATCAGCTCACCCCGGAGCGCCTCGAGGATGCGCTGGATTACTGGAACTCCATCCTGCCGATCTCCCAGCGTGTCAAGGAGGAATCTCCCGATCAGACCGCCTCGGACAGGACGGTTGACATAGCAGAGCTCGTGAGGCTTAGGTTCATCTCAGAGCGTGCGTTCAACGAGGATATCCAGAAGATGCGGTCGAGGTTGATAGAGTCAGCAAAGGAAGGCCCCATAGACTACTGGGAGTTCGTTCTCGGTCCCACATATGAGGAGACCGTCATGAATGCCTATCGCCTTTCTTTTTTGGTCTCAAAGGGCTTGGCCAACCTCATAATAAACCCCATTGAGGAGACAATCCTGGTCGAGCCTGCAGAGGGCGTAGAGAACAGGCGGGGAGGCCGTTCTGTGGCCATCAACATAAGCTACGAAAAATGGAGAAACATGATCAAGGAGGCGGAAAAAGCATGAGCGAAGACGCGTCCCTGTCCAAAAAGATAAGGAAGGCAGCCCAGCTCATCATGTACCAGCACCACCGCCTTCCTGGCGTCAAGGGATACGAGCTCAAGAAGTACATTGGAAAGGATTTCATGAAGGTTGTCTCGCTGCTCCAGAGGAAGCTCGACGATCTAGGGCTTGAGGTGAAGATAGTGTATTCTGATGGACTCGACCACCCGAACCCAACAGAAGAAGAGCTGGAGCAGGCAAGGTTCTATGTGATCTCTAAGGCGCCTCTGCAGATGGGGGACGCTTCGCTTTCGGGGTGGAGGATCGACACCCTTGCCGTATTCGCCGCAACTGTGGCGTACCTGACATCCAAGCAGGGGAGGGCGCCCAGGCGCGATGTCGAGGAGCTGCTTCAGGAGAAGTTCCCGGACTGGAAGATCGACCAAGACCTCAACCGGTTCATCAGGAGGGGCTATCTTGATGAGGACCAGAACGGCGTGCTATTCGTAGGGTGGAGGACGAGGGTTGAGATCGACAGGAAGCGCCTGCTCGACATGATTGCAGGCTCTTCCCCAGAGAGGGTAAGTCTCGAACCCGAATCCAACGACTAGCCTTGGGCCTCCTGCTTCCTGTGTCGGAACCTGCTCTTCAGCGCGTTCTTCTCTTCCCTGATTATCATGTCCACGAGAGAGTCGAGATCCTTCGTGCGGGAAGTCGCTATTGTGAATGCCACGGGCTTAGGGAGGCTCCTCGAGGCTATGGCCATCGCTGCCTGCAGCCCGTACTCTTCGGTCAGCTCCCCTGTCTCAACCGCCTCCTTGAGCATTGGCTTGTGCTTCTCAGAGACTTTCCCCAGCTCTGACCTCTCTGCTGCCATCTGTGCCACCTCGTTAGGATCCTCGTCGAGCAGCCCTATCTTGGCAGAACCGCATTCCGGGCACCTGAACCCGCTGATGAACCTCTTTATTTTCACATTCTCGACGAACCTGAAGCACTCGGCGCAGACTGCGACCCTGGCCTCGTTCAGAAGCCTCGCCTTGGTAGACTCAATGAGAAGCCTCCTTAGCCGGTCCGCGGGCACCAGATCTGTCTTCCAACTGAGCTCCCTGATGCCGATCCTTGAGATCGGGGACAGCGGCAACTCAGGATCCATGACTCTGACCTTGAACCTCCCGGATTTTATCCCCTCGACAACTGAGACGAGCCCTTCGATGTCCAGATCCTTTGAGAAGACCTCGCTCATTGCCTCCTCGTACACTATGCTCCCCTTCAAGTTCTCAACGAGCTGGGCCGACCCGACATCGCTGATCTCAGCCTCCTTGCTTATTATTCCCATCCTCTTGGCGACATGGATGAGCCTCCTCCTGAATAGCCCCGTCCTCTCGACAGCAACCTCGGCGACTTTCCGCACCCCCTCCGCCTCTAGCCCTTTGAGGATCTCAGCGACCAGGGCAGGGCTCACATTCGCCTTGACGAAGACCCTGTATGCATCTTGGGATGTCCCTGCGCCTACGCCTGTCCTCTCCGTTATCATGTACCCAAGTATCCTGGAGAGCGCCTTGTTTATCATAAGGCCAAAAGCGCAACTCACTATGACATAGCCCTCCCAGCCTTCGACTGTGACCACATCGTCTGTTGGGATCTCCCACAATCCCTCGGCCTGTTCCTTCAATTCTTGGAGTGCCCTGTAGAGGGTATCCCTGGAGATCGGGTAATCCTTGAGCAATTCATCGATGACCATGCCGTAATCCTTGCCCTGTCTCAATGCGCTGGCCGCCCTCCTCCTTATGCTGCCGACTTCCTGGGCTATCTCAAAAGGCACTGGTATCTCGTCGCCTATCCAGTCGGGTATCGCGCCCGTTGGGTCATCCTCAGCCCTGACGTACACCGTGCTCTTGTATACTTGGATAATCTTCCACGGTGATCCCCTCACTATGAACTTGACCCCCGGCTCCCCATACTCAGCAACGAAGGCTTCGTCGAGGAGCCCTATTGCCTCGTCAGTCTTCTCGTCAATCACCACATAGTGCTTCTCTTCGGGGATCATTGAAAGGTTCTCGAAGTAGTACTGGTAGAGCGCCTCTTTTGGCCTCGACTTTATGAAGACCCCTTCCTCCGGAAGATAGAGCGCGAGCCTTGGCCTCCTGTTGCTCATGTACTCAAGCACCCTCTCAAGCCTCCTCTCCTCCAGCGCTGCGAATGGATATGCCCTCCTCACAATCGAGAGGGCATCGCTCACCCCCATCCTCCCCTCGTCGAGGAGGAGACCTGCGAGCTGGTG
>MAGV01000082.1:0-4516 GCA_001717015.1 Candidatus Methanosuratincola petrocarbonis (ex Vanwonterghem et al. 2016)
TGAGGAAGAGGAAGTCAGTGTTGAAGCTGCTGCTCCACAAAGGCCTCTTAAAGATAGACGTCACCCAAGGCGAACCGATTTACAGGATAACGCATAAGGGTACTGAATTTTTGAGGAATTATACAGAATTCGAACTGTACAGCAGGCATTTCGGTCCCCTAAGAGTCGATGTCTAGGACTCGCTTGACTTCATTATCCAAGAAATAAGATCCGTTGTGCCCCCTACGCACGAAATTGTAATTCACCAGGAAAGCAAGCGCCTCGTTTATCAGAGATGAATCGACGTTCAATTCCTTGGAGATCTCGGCGGATTTTCGCTCTTTTCCGTCGCTTAGAAGCTTCAATATTGCGTCGAGTATTTGCATAAATGCCCATCGTTCTTTTTTTAAAAAAAACATTAAAAGCGTTTTCGGTTTTTAAGTCAGTACCACTGAGCCTTACTGTCAGTATCTGACCTTAGCGCCCTGAAATATTCATTAGTGTTTTCAGAGCAAATTAAGGGATTCCGAAGCCGATGGACCGGATAGTGGCTGTGCTGCAGGGCCTGAAGGGCAGGTAATTGCGGGATCAGCGCAATTGCCTAACCAAATATGGGCATTCACTGGACCGCGGACCTTAGTCTCTCCACCACCCAGTCCCTGTCCAGGGCTAGAAGTAGTGGTGCTAGGCGCGGACCCCTCTCTGAGCCAATTAGTATTCTGTAAAGCACGGCGAACGCCTTGCCGATCTCCATCCCCAGAGTCCTTGCAGTCTCGAATATACCGTTCTGGAGATCGGACTCAGACAGATCCCGTTCCAGCAAACCAGCCACAGAGCCGACGAATTTCCGCTCTGTTTCATCGGAGATCCGAATATCCAGCGCTCCAGTCGAGAGCTTAAACCTCGCCTGCGCTGGAGCGTAGAGGCTAACCCAGTTTGAGGCCATTGAAAGGCGCCGCGCCACATCGGAAGCCTCATATTCGGAAAGGGAAGTCTTCATGTGCAGGCGGGCGGCGTACTCGACAGACTTTGCGATTACTTTATCGCTTCCCAAGATCGGTTCGAGCTGGACAATCGTTGCGGCGAAACGGTACGGGAGCCTTGCGGGCGCAGATTCATGCGGCTTTTCCTTCACACACAGAGCATACAAGTCTCTTAAGTACTCAAGATCCTCGGTGGGGGGAGGAGCTTCAATCCCATAGTAGATACGCTCGAGCCGGTCGAAGTTGTCAACGATATCAGGTATCCGCTCGGGGAGGAAGGATATGTGGCGCATGGGGTCAGCGCTCAGTATCAGGTGCCTAAGGGCCTCCGGGGGGGCAATCTTGATCCACTCCATAGGAGTGAAGGTGATCCCCTTGTGGGTCTTCATCGCGTGCTCTCCGAGGGTGAGCCATTCGTAAGAGACGCGGAGCGGTCCACGGTATCCGAAGATCTCTTGACAGACCTCCAGCCCCATGTCGTATGCCCCGTCCTTGACGCAGTGGTCCTTGCCTGCCGGTTCGCATGTGACCCTGAAAACCGCCCATTTCGCTGACCAGTCCACACGCCAACTGAGTTTGAGTGAGAGGTCCCTGATCTTGCCCTGTCCCTTGTGTCCGCAGGCCGAGCAGGTGTAAGTGATCTCGTCCTTCTCGAGATCCCAAGAGTCGATCTTGTTCGGGATCACCTCCCTTTTCATCGATGCGATCCTGCCGCACTCCTCGCAGACCGCCATCACCGGGTTCCAGTCATCCGCGGTCCCGTCCTCCTCCGGGAGGTGCAAGTATTTCCTCCTTATCGCCTTGAGCTGATCCAGCTTCATCAGGACTGTCTTTATGGCACCCTTCATCTCAGGCTTCGTGTAGAGCTCGTGGGAATAGATAATGTTCGGAGAGAGACCGAACTCTGGCTGGCACCTTATGAACTCTTCTGCGAAGTGGTGAGCATAACTGCTATGGCAGCCAAAAGGGTCTGGTACGGCTGACAAAGGCTTCCCGAGCTCCTCCTCGAATCCCTTCGGAACCGTCAAGCCGGCAGGTATCGACTTTATTGGATCGTATGAGTCTATTATGAAATTGAATGTGGAATCGATCCCCCGCCTCTCCAGTTCGCGCTGAATGGCGCTGCAGATGAATTGCTCGCGCTCAGCCCCTATGTGTATCGGACCCGACGGGGTCTTGCCCGTGTGGATCACTATCCTCTCGTCGCCCCTCTTGATTATCTCGTCTACGATCCCCCTTACCCAGTGGCCCCCGCCCATTGTAAACACCTCAAAGCAGGCTTGAGAACCTCCTGCGCACCTCTTCGCAGCCCCCTTCCTTCTTCGCGAGGACTACCTTGAACGGCGAGACCTCCTTAGGGAGCGTTTGAACGTCGAGCCCGAGGCACTCCCTTATAATGTCCTTTGCAGCCCAGAACACCTTGTCGTTCATCTCAGCGTCCGCGTTGTCCGCAATATGGAGGATGAGTGCCTCGATTGTCCTAGGCTCTATCGGGCTGGCATCACCGTGATGCGAGGCAACTGCATGAATCACCTCTATGGGGAAACGCCTGGCATAGAGCTCCCCAGTTATGAGCGAGAGGTGATCGATCATCTCCCCAAGTTTTGATCTGCCATATTTTCCTGGATACGTCTGGTTATAAGTGGCGAATTTGAACAGATCGTGGAGCAGGCTTGCGGCTATCACGACATCTCTGTTGACTTTGACACGGTACACATCCTCGACGATGTCCGACAATGCGATCGCGATTTTGGTCGTGGAGTAGGTGTGGACCAACAGTCCGCTCTCGTACGAGTGGTGCCGCCGCTTGCTGGCAGGTGACTTGGAGAACGGGGTCGAGTTTGGCATCTCCAAGAAGGAGAGCCGGGGATTCCTGATCATCTCAACTACCTTATCCCTCAGCGATTGGTCGCTTATCATTTCGGCGAGAGTGATGAGATCTTCTTCTTTCATCGCAACGGCACGCTTCATAAGGGTAGCGAAGAGGTATTTAAATTTAGGATCCTAAAGCTGCAAGTGCCTTTCGCAAGGTTTAGCACCAGCAGCTCCGATAAGGTTAAAAAAGTGTTTGCGCCTTAATCTTGACGAGCGGGGATTCCCAAGCCAGGTCAAAGGGGTAGGACTGAGTGGCGGGGCGGGTCCGTCCCGATCGCCCAGGAAGCTCCTATGGCGAAGGCCTTCGTGGGTTCGAATCCCACTCCCCGCACCAAAACTTTAGTTATTGCTGAGTGATGTCTGCGTTTTTGGTATCCATACTTTTTATTTCTCCACAGGCTTTTCACAAACATCATTTTGGGATGGGGGAACCCCTGCTCAGGTTTGATTTCAACCCAGCCTAGAATCGTTTGATCTAGATGCTACCAGATCCCTCGATGCATACCTCAGGCATTGCCTGACGCCATTTCAATCAGCATGCGGTGATCTACTGCTCTGGCTTCCTAAAATAACCAAGAACGCAATCCTTGGAGGCAAGACATCCGGTCGCTCTTTGGGAAGGTTGATTGCGGACATGGGGTTTCGCAACGACTCAACCCCCGAGATGACAGCCCCGAGAAAGTGCAATAAGAATCGAGTTTCCTTGCGTCCCCAACACTGAAGGTCGTGGGCTTTCTGCTCCATTCGGGTAAAGCGGCACAGACCGCCCCCCTACCCAACACGAAGCGCCTTGGCGATTCCTTCTGGATGTTTAATCCCGGATCCGGTTATAGGAACCAATACCACGCCCCCAAAAGAGCCCCTGAATTTTGAGAGGGCTGCGAATGCAGTTGCGGAGGTCGGTTCAGCAATTACCCCCATCCTGAGGAGGTGCCTCAATCCCTCAGCTATCTCCGGGTCCGAGACCACAAACACGTCCCCACCGGTAGATTTGATTGCCTCTAAAATCTCGGCCTTCCGTGGGGGCGACTGGATTCGTAGACCGTCCGCAAGCATGCTCCCATGGGTTTTCGCCACAGGACCGTGGATCGCCTCGTATATCGGGGCGCAGTCCTCCCCTTGAACGCCGAAGATGCGCGGCATCCTCCCAACAGCTCCGCGTGCAGCAAGCTCCAAGAATCCTTTGTAAAGCCCTAAGAGCAGGGTCCCGCTTGCGACAGGGACCACGATCGAATCAGGCACGCCATAATGCTCGTAGATCTCAAATGCTACGGTCTCCATCCCCAATATGTAAAAAGGATCCCAGGCATGCCCAATGTAAAGGTCGCCGCAACCAAGCTCGGAGGTCGCCCGCTCTGCTGCTTCTGCTCTGTCATTGCACTCGATGAGCTCTGACCCACTAGCCTTAATTAGTGCTTTCTTCGCTTCAGGGGCATCTTTTGGTACATAAATCCTTGAACTTATGCCTGCCCGTGCTGCGTATGCAGACGCCGCCACTCCAGCATTGCCTGTCGAGTCTTCGACTACCCGCTTGGCGCCGAGCGCAACTGCCCTTGTGACGCTCATCGAGGCCCCTCTGTCCTTGAAAGATCCGGTCGGCGATACGAATTCGAGCTTTAGTAAGAGATCAATGCCGGAATACTCAGCCCTGATCATAGGCGTTCCGCCTTCCCCTAGTG
>MAGV01000082.1:4553-8269 GCA_001717015.1 Candidatus Methanosuratincola petrocarbonis (ex Vanwonterghem et al. 2016)
TCCCCTAGTGTGATCGGCTGAGACGAAAATGGGAGCGATGGGCTGTAGCGCCACATGCCCCTCTGATCTTTCATTATTGCCTCGCACAATACCCCTGTGCCGATTAGACGGGAAATGTCCAGCGGACTCCCGCATTCTGGGCACCTCCAGACGGGAGAATCAATCGGGAGGGAGGCGGCGCACTTTGTGCAGACCAGCTTTGCCATAAAGAAACACACAATTATCTGTGCATGGCCAGAGAATTATAGGTTTACTAAAGCGTTGCGATTTTGTATAATCGGAGAAAAATTTTAAACAGTGCCAGGAAAAAGACGGCGAAGACCTGCAGAATGGGGAAAGGCAATCCGCATTTAGCAGACGGCATTCCTGAGATGGTGCGAGGCAAAAAAGGAGAGGGTTAGGACGGAGAGAATCCCGAAACGCCGTGCTCAATTCACCCTCAGGTCCAAGACGCGCCTGGCTTTTCCATCACGCCTCTCGATCGACATGGGAGGCAAGACCCTTACCACGGGCTGGAATCCCAAGATCGTTCTGAGATCCTTGAAGAGGGATCTCTCCAGCGACTTTGCAGAAGCATCTTGAGGGCTTTTGCAGTTCGTCTCCACAAGTACTGTAAGCTGATCTAGGACACCCGCCTTCTCTATTACGAGCTGGTAGTTCATGCCCACCTCAGGGTATTTCATCAAGACGTATTCGACCTGACCTGGGAATACCTTCACCCCGTTGATCGAGAATGCGTCATCGCACCTGCCCTTGATGCGCGCAATCCGCTGGTGCGTCCTCCCGCAATCGCATCCATTGGTATCCAAGAGCTTTGAGATGTCTCTGGTCCTGAACCTCAGCATTGGCATTGCGGTCTTCGTCAGAGAGGTCAGGACTACTTCGCCCTCCTCCTCTAGGCCTAGGGCTTCTCCGGTCGAGGGATCTATGATCTCGACTATGAAGTGATCTTCCCAGATGTGCAGCCCCTCGCCGTACGAGCAGTTGCACCCCACCCCTGGACCGTACATTTCGGACATTCCATATATGTCGTGGCAGTCCATGCCCCAGACGTCCGAGATCTTCTTCATCATCGAGTCGCTCCAGGCTTCGGCGCCGAATATCCCTTTCCTGACCTGCAGATCCCTCTTCACGTCAATCCCCATCTCTGACGCGACCTCTGCGATGTGGAGGGCGTAGCTCGCTATTCCGGCGATCATTGTTGTACCGAGGTCACGCATGAGGTTTATCTGCCTCTCGGTGTTCCCCGTCCCTGTTGGGACGACAGTCGCCCCTATAGCTTCTCCTCCGTAGTGGAAACCGAGGCCCCCTGTGAAGAGACCGTAACCAGGCGTCACCTGGAAGACATCGCCTCTCCTCAGACCGCTCATGAAGAGGCATCTGCACATGATCTCGGTCCAGTTCTGCAAGTCCTCGCGGTTGTAAAACACGAGGGTCGGCTTTCCCGTCGTCCCGGAAGAGGCGTGAACCCTAACGCATTCCTCCCTAGGCACTGCAAGGAGGCCGAAAGGGTAGTTCTCACGCAGGTCATACTTAGAGACGATGGGGAGCTTCCTCAGGTCGTCAAGGGACCTTATGTCTTCTGGACCTATCCCTCTACTCTTCAACGCAGACCGGTAGAAGGGAACGTTTTGGTATAATCGAGTGACCGTCAGCTTCAGCCTCTCGAGCTGGATCTTTCTGATAGAATCTCTGTCAAGCGATTCTAAGCTCCTGTTCCACATTTCATCCATTCCTAATCACCTTCGCATTGAATATCAAGTATACCAATATACCGACCAAAAGCCCTGGAATTATTGGGTATATGAAGGAACTGGAATAGAAGTACAGCTGCCAGATTATGCATGTCAACGCTGCCGAAATCACGGAGGCTATTGCGCCTAGCCGCGAACCCCTCTTCAAATACAGTCCCCCGATCAGCGGAGCAAAGAACGCAGAGGAGATTGCTGAGAATGCCACACCCACAATTCCAACGATGATGTCAGGGGGGTTAAGCGCGAGCATGAGCGGCACAGCCCCGAACAGCACTGTCGCAAATCTGAGGTGAAACACGCGCCCGCTTGCCTTTGGCCTTGCTGCAGATATCACGTCCCTAAGCAACGATCCGGAGAGCATTATGCATATGGGAGCAAGAGTGGACATCGCGGCGGCGAGTATTGGCACCAGCAGGAGCGAACCGAACCCGGAGCCGAACAAAGAGACTGCAATAGAGGGCATGACGAGGTCTGGGTTTGCAAGACACTGCCGCAACGCAGAAGGGTCAGATATTACTGCCCACCCAAACGGACCGGCAAAGAACACGGCGAAGGCGAAGACTGCTATGAGTATGGGGGTGATTGCTCTACCCACCCTTATTACGGAGGCGTCCCGCGCGCTGTAAAACTGCACTACCATGTGTGGGCTTGTCATCTGTGCGAAGCTTATCGCAAATGTTAGCGAGAGTATGTAGGGGAGGGTAGCGCCTGCCGCGGAGACGGCAGAAGGCGCGGGTCCAGGGAAAGTAAGCAGAGAGATCCCACTTTCCCACCCGCTGAGTCGCACCGCATTCAGCACNNCCGAGAGGGCATCCTCCCAACCGCCAGTCCGAAGCAGGATCCCGCCCATCAAGACGAGGGCTGAAGAGATCATTAACACTCCCTGGAGGAGGCTCACAGCAACATTCCCCCTGAAACCCCCGATGCTCGCGTAAAGGAGGGCAGGAACCGCGACTATTAGAAGGGCCTGGTAATAGGGAATCTCTAGAAGCACCTGGAGGATATTACCGGCACCCTTGAATATCGATATCAAATAGAACTCCATGAACATAATGAACACTAAGGCAGATACAAGCTGGAGAGCCCTCGAGGAGTACCTCGTACCCAAAAACTCCGAGACGGTCATCGAGTTGGAGAGGTCGGCAAATTGCTTTATCTTAGGGGCGATCAGCGCCCATGCCAATACCGCAAAGAGGATGTGGAAAAAGAAGAGAAAAGTGCTCCATTGGAACCCAAGAAGAAATCCCATCCCTCCTCCGCCCAGGAAGGCTGCAGAGCTGAAGTAGGTGGTCGTGTAGGAGAATGCCAACAGCACAGGCCCAAGGCTTCTGTTTGAAAGAAGGAAATCAACCACGGCCTTGTTCTTCCTGCCTCCAATAATTGCGATCAGCAGGGTCATCAATATGTAGGCAAAGATGATTGCTATCGGGGAGAGCTCCGTACTGGTCACCTCTTTTTAATACTGACAAAGAAGTTAGCGGCTGCCAAGACCGCCCCGCTAACTGTGAAGAGGATAAGCACGAAATCCAAGGGCAGCTTCACCACATTAATATGTACTAAAGTGGTTTTTTATAAGAATATATAAACATACTTGTACTAAATTGTACATTAAATCTTGATGCACTCGAGGCGCAAAAAAGAACCGGTTGCAAAATGAGGTGCCCAGGCTAATAGGATCCGAGCCTGGAAAAGGGCGAAGGTTGCAAAATGTTATTATCTCGAGTCGGCGATAGCTCATTGGAGCAATATGCCAGAGATGCTCGCTGCTGAAGATATTGTTCGGGAGATAATCGACAGGTACAATAAGAAGCCGCTCGGCTGGCAGATGGCCTCAGACCTAAGAGGGAATGCTATAGTAATCGGGCCGGATTTCGGGTATAGGCTCAAGACGATGATGATTAGCCCGTCTGAGAATATTGGCTTTGGGATCAGATTTGAGCCAGAGAGCCTCGGGGCTTCAAT
>MAGV01000082.1:8294-14201 GCA_001717015.1 Candidatus Methanosuratincola petrocarbonis (ex Vanwonterghem et al. 2016)
ACTCAGGCTACCATTTTGGATTTAGGCCTGTCCCGCCTGATCTCTTCGAAAAGATATCAAAGGAAAACCTCATCGGAGCCGAGGGCGTTCAGAAGATAATTGGAAAGATTCTGGAGAGCGAGCCGGTACCCTTGGACAGGATCGGTTCAGGGGTCAAAGGGGTCTTGGGAGGGCCCTTCCTGCAGCACCCCGATCTCAGGTGGGTGTCCAAAGCACAGCAAGAGCTGGACGAGAAGCTTAGGATCGAGGTGGAGAGGGAGTTTATCAGGAGGTACCCGATGAGGGCTTCGATCTACAGATAAGGCTCAGTAAAGTTCGCTACGCAGTATAGATAAACCACTTAATGCAAAATGGAAATTGCGGTGAGAAGATGGGCAAGATCAAGCTCTACAAGTCTCCTTCGTGCACGAGATGCCCTATAGCGAAGTTCATCATGAACCGGGTTTTGGTCACAATGGGGCTCGAGTATGAGAGGCTCGTAGAGGAGAGGGACACGGAAAAAGACTCTGAGGCGATGGCAGAGCTCCTCATGCTCGACTGTGACAAGACCCCCGTAATAAAGCTCGGGAGCATCCTGATCAAGGAGGAGGATGCCTTGGTGGAAAGGATAGTGAGGGAAGGCATAGAAAACTGGATCGCCTCGGGAATGCCAGACTGAAATTGGAGTGCACACACCCATGCGTTGCAAGTCGTGCGAGAAGTGGTACGGCGCTGAGGACGACGACTATGGCCCCTGCAGCATAAAGCATGCACGGGGAGACAAAAAGTTCATCACGCACGGGGAGCACGTTTGCGATGAGATCTACAGGGACAAGGGATCTAACAAACATGGAGATCAGAGAAGCTGATCCAAAGGATTTCCCGGAACTTGTCCTATTGACGGAAAAGGAGGGGTGGAATTACAACGAGGATGACTTTCATTGGTTCAGCAAGGTCGGCGGCAAGACCTTGGTTGCAATTAATGAAGATGAAATAATAGGGATGGTCACGGTATTTGACTATGGGGGCGCAGGTTGGATCTCAAACCTACTTGTGAAGCCAAGGGAGAGGGGGCATGGGATCGGCGGAGAGATCCTCTCTGAGTGCAAAAGGCGGCTCGAAAGCAAGGCGACGATTGCCCTTTTTTCCTACGAGCGCTCGACGGATTTCTACGAGGCAAACGGCTTCAGGATCGACATTGAGGCCTACCTGGTGTCCCTGAAGGATCGCGACGGGATCCGGAGGGGCAAGGAGTTCGTCATTGAGGCGGAATTAGAGGAATCGATGCTCCAGATGGATCGAGAATGCTTCGGCTATGAAAGGCACATGGTTATCGGAGAGCTGGCAAAGAGGGGGGCGGTGCTTAAGCTTGAAGGGTACGATGGATTCGCCATAGTGAGGAAGGATCCCGTTGAGCCCTCAGTCGGACCTGTGATCTCAGGCGAAATCGGGGCTGGGAATGAGCTCCTCCTCGCATCGCTAGAGTTCGCTGGACCGAATGCCAAGGCAGTGGTTCTGGAGGAAGGTCTCGGGTTTCTCAATTACGAGGAGAGGATCAGGAGGCTATATCTGGGCGCCCCGCCGAAGATAGATCGCAGCAGGGCGGTCGCTTTCGCCGGGCTTGAGCTGGGGTGATAATTTGCAGGTATTCAACACTAAGAGCGGGAGCAAAGAGGAGCTGATCACATCTGATCCAGGAATGGTGAAAGCCTACATATGCGGGCCGACGGTTTACGACTATTGCCACATAGGGCACGCCAGGACCTACATAAACTTCGACGTTTTCAGGAGGTACCTCGAGGCGCTCGGCTACGACTTCATGCATGTACAGAATTTCACGGACATAGACGACAAGATAACCGAGCGCGCAGTCACACAAGGTAAGGCCCCGAGTGAAATCGCGGAGTACTTTATCCAAGAATACTTCAAGGACATGGACAGTCTAGGCGTCAAGAGTGCGACGGTTTACACGAGAGTATCTGAGTTTGTCCCGAAGATTGCAGAGGCAACAGCAAGGTTGCTAGAGCGGGGTTTAGCTTACAGATCAGGTAACGCAATATACTTTGACGTACAGAAGGCCGGAGGGTTCGGAGAGCTCATCTCAAGCGTTGAGGAAGCAGTCACAGACAAGATCGAAAAAGGGTCGAAGAAGGGACCGTTCGACTTCACGCTTTGGAGGGAGGGGAAGGAAGGGGAGGAGACATGGGACTCGCCATTAGGTAGGGGGAGACCTGGCTGGCACATCCAGTGCGTGGTGATGTCTACCGAATCGCTCGGACCCGAGTTCGACGTACACTGGGGAGGAATGGATCTCATCTACCCGCATCACGAGTGCGAGGCACTGCTGTCAAAGGCGATTTTCGGGAAGGTTTTCGTGAAATATTGGATTCACAACAACTTCGTCCTGATGAGCGGCGACAAGATGTCAAAGTCATCGGGGCACCCCGTATACATAAGAGATGTCTTGGAGAAGTTTTCCGGAGATACGCTTAGGGCATTCCTCCTGCAGAGGCACTACCGTGAGAAGATCGAGTATTCCGAAGATGGCCTGGAAGGCGCCGAAAGGAGGCTGCAGACCATTAGAGAAGGGGCGAAAATTGCCAGGAAGGGCAGGGGTGAGGGAGGCATGAGCGCGTGTGTAAAGGACTATGCGGACATGTTTTTCGGCAGCCTCGACGATGACCTGCGGACGGGAGAGGCTCTGACGATCGCGGAGAGGCTGGCATGGGAGATTACGGAAGGGAAAGAGAAGGATTTCACCGGGGCTTGGAAGGTTTTCGACGCTGTTGAAGGGATCCTTGGGATCAGGCTCTAGGATCAGAACCCAGCAGCGGCTTACTTCAAGATGCTGCTGGGAATAGGATCCTCTGGCGAGGCAGGTCTTAAGCCCCTTCTGCCCCCACCCAATATCCGCCGTCTTCTGTTATCTCCTTCTTCCAGATGGGAGCCTCGTGCTTAACCCTGTAAACAGCCTGTCGCACAGCCTCGAAACCAGAGTCGCTCCTCTCAGAGGCTATCGCAATGAAGAGAACTTCCTCGCCTGGTACGAACGTACCATACCGATGGCATATGAGAACGTCCCTGACCCCGTCTATCTTTGAAATGTCCTCAGCTATACTCTGGAGCGACTCCTTTGCTGGCTCCTCGTATGCCTCGTACTCCAGTAGAACCACCCTCGATCCTCCTCGGGTAGATCCCCTAACGGTCCCGATGAAGGTGATTAAGGCACCGTAGGATCCCACTCCCAGATTCGACTTCGCTAGAGAGATTAGCCTTTCGGCGCTGAACCCTTCCTCTTTTTTTGACAGGATACCCATCGGCATATTCAGCACAGGGATTTATCAAAAGCACACTAAAATAACTGTTCTCCTCTGGATAGCCGGGGGAAGGACCTTGGAATGCGGGATTTGCGGCAAGCACTATTCAGACGATCTTCTGGAACTGCTTTCCGAGGTTTATGGTCCAAGGCTCCCGGGAGTGCTTGAGAGGCTCAGTACCCCGCCGAGCAGATATGCGGTCAGGGTCAACACCCTCAAGGGGAACGTGGATGAGGTTGTAAGTTTCTTCAGGGCAATTGGTGTTGACTGTCGAGTCCATGAACAGATAGAGGAGGCCGTAATGATCGCTGTCGAGGGCCCGTTCAAAGTCGATCCCTCAGGGAATTCGATCACCGCAAAGAAACATGCAGCTGAGAGCGTCATGCTCGGAAGCAACCTCTACATGCCTGGGATCATGAGGATGCAGAGGATCAAGGTAGGCGAAACTGTGCGGGTCGAAGACCCCCGAGGGCACTTGGTCGGGGCTGGCATTTCCAAGATACATTCAGGATTGCGGGGCGCGAAAGGGATCGCCGTTTCCACGTCTCAGAGCATATACAGGTTGCCGCCGATACGGGAGACCATTTTATTCTCGGAAGGAAAGCTCCAGGAACAGAGCCTTCCCGCGATACTTACCTCAAGAGTTCTGGATCCCCAGCCTGGGGAAATAATCGTTGACATGTGCGCTGCGCCAGGAGGCAAGGCTGCCCACATTGCGCAGCTGCAGTGTGAGAAGGGGAGGGTTCTCGCTTTCGAGCACTCTCCCAGGAGGGCGTCTAGGATGACAGAGGAGCTTGGGCGCCTCGGGATCAGATCTGTTCTGGTCGAGAGGGCGGATTCAAGATATCTGGACAGAGACTACCCTACGCTGAGGGCGGACAGGGTGCTAGTCGACCCCCCGTGCACAGCCCTCGGCGTCAGGCCGAAACTCTACGAGGAGGCTACTGCGGCGGAGGTCTTCTCGTCAGCAGCATTCCAAAAGCAGTTCCTGAGGGCTGCCGCAAGGATCGTGAAGCCCCTAGGTGTAATCGTGTACTCGACGTGCACGCTGTCGATTCAGGAAAATGAGGGCGTGGTCCGGTTCGCTGTCGAGGAGCTCGGGCTTGAGCTCGAGGAGCCCCCAATCAGGGTGAACGTGGCCGGGCAGGGGATCGGGTTCAAGGAGTGCATCAGGTTTGACCCAGACGTTAGCGAAACGCCCGGATACTTCATCGCGAGGTTCACAAGGAACCGTTGATCTTCCTCTTGCTGTAGACCTTCCTCTTAAGCGAATGTCCGCACACCTGGCAAGTGGTTAGCTTCTTGGACTGGTCATAAGTGGCCCCGCATGCAGGGCAGTAAAGGAACCACCAGAACTCCTCGGCTATCCCCTTTGTTACCATCGGCTTGAAGTCTATCGAAAGGAGGGTGCATAGGTTCTGCAGACTATAGTCGTCGCTCACGACAAGGACACTCTCCCCCTCGCTATCTAGTTCGAGTGCCAGTGCAACTACCTCGAGATCAGTATCAGATAGCACAGTGAGGTCCCCGGTCGAGGAGGCGCGGGTCTTCACTACTGTCACATACTCGGGTCGCGGTGCCCTCACTTTAAGGCGCCCGCTGGCGATCGAGACCTCTGTTACAGACCGCGTCCTTCCAGCATAAAGCTCGGCCTCGACGCCTGGAGTTATGTAGTGGGTCCCTTCGACTAGCCTCGGGTTGAAGCCGTAGATTATTGCTGACGTGTCGAGCACATAAGTCTTGGAGGCCACTATGCCTCAAACCCCATATTCAGAGATTTCCTAACCTTTTCATAAAAGTCAACGGGGGCAGTCCTCAGGAAGACCGCCGGCGTCCTAGACTTCTCAACAAGAATTTTTTCTCCATCCTCTAGGTCGACAGAGACCTGCCCGTCCAATATTAGCAGTCCTCTGGATGAACCAGGCAATAAAGTGATCTCGACCCTTGCAGACGGGGGCAGGATTATCGGGCGCACCCCGTGATGGAGAGGGCATACGAATACCACCTCAATGACGTCTAAGCCAGGATCTATAAGCGGGCCTCCTGCAGAGAGGGCGTATGCTGTCGCCCCAGTAGTCGTGGATACAATGACGCCATCAGCCATCCCGCGATGGATGGGCTTGCCGTCTGCAGAGACTGAAAATCGGATTATCTTTGAGGGTCTCGCGGAGGTCACAAGCACCTCGTTCAGTGCATCAGGGAGCCGGCGCCCCTTGAAGTCGACCGAGAGCTTGGTCTTGTATTCGAGGTAGGTCTTGCCCTCTAAGACGCGGGTTAGTGTGGCGACCGCCTCTTCCGGGACCGTCTCGCAGAGGAAGCCCCGTGCGCCAACCTTTATGCCGAGTATTGGCATCGATTCCACCATTTGGGCAGTACGCATTATCGTGCCGTCACCGCCCACAACAACGATCAGGTCGGCTGAAATCGCAGCAGTGGGATTCGGCCCGAAGCCGCTCTCTTTCGTCATCTCTGCAGGGCGGATCACCTCGACCCCCTTCGAGGAGAGAAAGCACCCCACGTCCGTGGCTACCCTCGCGGCCTCCTCAGAATTCGGCTTGGCGACAATCCCTACTCTCGAGATCCTCAAAACCTTCCTACTCCGCTAGTATTG
>MAGV01000082.1:14272-14675 GCA_001717015.1 Candidatus Methanosuratincola petrocarbonis (ex Vanwonterghem et al. 2016)
ATCAAAGGTGATTATATGGCCGAAATGACGCCGCGTAAACGTGCCCTTCTTTGCGTCACAGGCAACAAAAAGCGGGCGGACAGGATAAGCTGCATGGACACTCTGACCACAGCAACAGTCGAGCAGATGAATGCAGTAAACGCGCCATTCCCTGAGGCGAACAGGGATCCGCAGCTTGCTTTCAAGCTCGCAGCCGCTGCCTGGGAGGTAATAGGGCTAGAGGGTTTCAAACTTCCTTTCGATCTCTGTGTCGAAGCAGAGGCGTTCGGGTGCAAGATTAATTGGGGGAGGATAGACAGGCACCCCAGCGTGGAGACGCATGCATTTAATGACCTGAAGGATCTCAAGATTCCGGAGAACATCGTTGAGACCGGAAGGTTCCCGCTGAAGCACAGGGTCGAGG
>MAGV01000082.1:14711-19246 GCA_001717015.1 Candidatus Methanosuratincola petrocarbonis (ex Vanwonterghem et al. 2016)
CGTATGGCGACTACCTGCCCGTGATCAACCAAGTTACGGGACCTTTCACGGTAGCCGGGCACATCTTCGGTATTGAGAAGTTCTGCATATGGACCAAGAAGAGGCCGCTTGAGGAGGTCAAGGAGGCGCTGATGCGCATATCAGATATGAACGTCGATGACTGCAAGATAGCACTACAGAGCGGTGCCGACGTGGTCTGCATCGCGGACCCCTCTGCGACCTCGGACATCCTGTCTCCACAGTTCTTCAGGGACGTTATGGTCCCAGTATACCAGAACATGGCAAGGAAGATCGGGGCGCCAGTAGTGCTTCACATCTGCGGCAACACTTCGGCTTATCTGCCCTACATAGCGGACACCGGGTTCGACGCATTCTCGATTGATGCTCAAGTCGATCCCGCGTTTGCAAAGGCTATCGTGGGCGACAAGATAGCAATAGTCGGAGGCGTGCCGACAATTACTGCGCTGCTGTTCGGCACTCCTCAGAAGGTCAGGGAGGCGGCTGTCGACGCTATCAGGAAGGGAGTCGATGTGCTGATGCCCTCCTGTGGAATACCCCCGAGGACTCCGACTGCGAACTTCAAGGCGATGGTCGAAGTAGCAAGATGCATGGTTTATGTGTGAGGTGTTAGAGATGGCAACTAGAGAGGAAATCATAAACGGATTTGTAAAGGCTATAGTCGACGGGGACGAGGCGGCTGCTGCCAAGTGGGCGAACGAAGCGGTCGCGGCGAAATTGGACGCATACGAGCTTGTGACCAAGTACGGCGGCGACGCAATGAGCGTTGTGAACCAGAAGTACGAGAAGAAGGAGTACTTTGTCCCCGAGGTCCTCTGCTCTGCGAATGCGCTGAATGCCGCAGTGGAAGTGCTCACTCCCCACATGAAGGCTGACAAGACCACTGTGCCTGCGAAAGTGGTCCTCGGAGTGGTCGAAGGAGACATCCACGACATAGGGAAGAACTTGGTCAAGATCATGCTCAGCGCTGCGGGATTCAACGTCATTGACCTAGGCAAGGATGTGCCGCTGGCGAAGTTTCTGGAGACTGCGAAGGACAACAAGGCAGAGGTCGTCGGTATGTCTGCGCTGATGAGCACAACGATGCCGGCGATGAAGAAAGTGATTGACATGTTCGCCCAAGCAGGGGTCAGGAACAAGGTCAAGATAATCGTCGGAGGCGGCCCAGTAACCGAGGAGTGGGCACTGTCGATAGGCGCAGATGCAAGGCCTCACGATGCTTCAGCAGCAGTGGGAGTCACGAAAGATCTAGTGGCTAAGCTGAAGCAGGATCCTTCGAGTGCCTGGTAAAGGCACCCCCATTTTTATTTATTTTATTTCTTTTGTTCGGTTAACCTTTTCCGCGCAGATCCCCCAAAGGCTGCAGGAAAGAGGCCGGGTTTGGAACGGGGGCGCAGAGAAGATCAAGATGAAAATTGGATTGAGCCTCTGAAAGTGCTTCAGAAACCATCCATTTTACTTACTATTTTGTTCATTTGTAGAACAGGAACACTTAAATAACATACTTGTTAAGCTTTAATGAGAACTTTTTGGTAGTGACATTATTGAAAAAGACAAAAGTCGATAAAAACGCTTTCCATGGATTAGATTTGCCAGAGCTGGAACAAATCAGGAAGCGGATGGCAAGCGATCCTTCGCTGGAGGAACGTCTTAAAAAGGATTTTCATGGCACCCTTAAGAAAGAGGGGATCAAGGTAGACAGCGCCTTTAGGGACAAGGTGATGGAGAAGCTGAATTCGAAAGTGAGGGCAGATCTGAGGGAGATTGTCGCGAAAAGGCCAGAGGCTAAGAATTGGTACCTGAAACGCGTTTTGGAAGGGAAGCCATTGAAGATACATGTGCACATAGACAAGGAGACGGGCAGATGCGAGAAGTCGCTCGGAGGCGGGGGCTAATGCAAACGGGAGGATACGACGTTGTCTTGGAGTTAAGGGAAGAGCTACTGAACAAGTTCATGAAGGTTGGCCATTGCATTGGTGCATTCCCAGTTCTCAAGGGGACTTACACGCTCCCAATCCCCAATGTGCCTGACAGCCTGAAGGAGTTCACAGTGATAGGGTACGAGGTCTCCCTTCCGAAGCCCCCGACAATCGAAGCCACGGCAGATCTGCACTTGCGGATGAATGTGAGGGGGCAGGCGAAGTTCACGGTGCTTGGGGGTATAGAGTTTGAGATCGAAGTCGAGTTCACCGTGGGGGTCGCCCCGTCTTTCGACCAGGCAACCCGCAGGCTCAAGATCGACCTGTTGAGCGCAAGCATTGACGACGTCGAGCTGAACGACACTTACCACCTCCCAACTAATGTGATAGCCAAGCTGAATGAGATACTGACGATCGCCATGCACGAGTACTTGACAGAAGATCTCACTACCCTGGAGCTGAGTCCGGTCCTATTCGCCACGGAGCTCCCGGATATGCCAGCAGGGGAAGAGAACAAGCTAACCATCGGTCTGGGGAATTTCCGCGTCTTGAACCCTTCCACACTGTGTGTCGCAGTCAACTTGCTCGGCTACAACGGCGGTGACATCAACACGGTCTTGGACTTCACAGATGGGAGCCATATCGGCGTAGGCGTCAACGAAGGGGCAATGCACAGAGTTTATGATTTCTGGTGGGACAGGACGACGCACCCAAAGTCGGTCACTAAAACGGGTAGGCACGACTTCGACATGCCCTCGATAGTTGACTGGCTGGACGAGCTAGCCGACTGGGTGGTGGCTGCCTGCACGCTTGGCATTGTCAGCACTGAGATAGATATAAAGCGTGTCTGGGCGGAGTTCGGGGCCACAATAAGGTTCAGCAAGTTTGACTTCGACCTGAAGCCTGGGAATGTTGTGGAGATCGCAGGGAGCGTCTCGATCGACGCTTGGATGAGGGCGCTAATCACGATACAGACCACAACCTCGCTTTTCTGGGGGCTCTGGGACGTCGACACAGAGACCTACACCGGGGAGATATTCAGCCTCTCCGTCAACAACATGGTCATCGACATCGACTCGGCTTCTGCAAAGGTTTACTTGGACGACAAGAATCAGCTCGTCGTTGACATACTTGACCTAGACATCTCTATACCGCTCGACTGGGAGATACCCGAGTTCCTGCTGAACTATTTTGTCAACTGGCTTATAGACAGGATAGTAGAGAACTTGCCGCCGATCGTGCTCTTCCCTGCAGTCATTGAAGAGAGCCTGCCGGGTACCACAGTGAAAGTCAAGGCGACATTCACCAAGCTCTTAATCGATGAGCCAGAAGCCCTTGTTGCCGCAAACATAGAGACTTCAGGCATTGGAGCGTATGCACCATATGTGGCAAACAAGTCCCCCGAGCACATGGAGGTCCACAAGAAGGATTGCGAGTGGGCCCATAGGATTGCCATCAGGAACAGGGTCTATTTCTGTGACCTTGAGGAAGCCCTTGCGTCAGGCTACGATGGGTGCAGGTACTGTATGCCCGAGCACCACCACAGGTAGTCAAACCATTTTTTTCCTTTTTCCCGATTTATGGGCTGATGTGCCCTGAAGGCAGGCGGATTTATGAAGAGATTTTGGGTCATTTTTCAAACAATCAGCTACCCACGTCTGAATGATGTGAGCTTCTCACTTCCTTGACCGAACTTGATTATCCCTTTGAATAAGCATCAGTTCAGCACCGCTAAGAACGCATAAAGTGCTCGGATCAGAGGTAAGACACGGGGGAAATAAAAAAAGGATGCTAAATGATTGCTAAAAACGCAAAGCCGAGCAGAGCCAACACTATGCCGATGATTATGAAGACAACGACTGTCACTATTGCGATCAGCAATGCCTTGAGCCACCCGCAGTCAAAGAAGTGCTTGATCAGTGCGAGCCAGATTATCAGCATGATTATGGTGCCAATCAGCCCCAATTCGAAGTAGCCGAATATCGCGCCGACAATAGTTCCGATCACGACGATCCAAATCGCATCAGTGAACTTAGCCTTGTCTTTGCCGACAAGCCACCTACCCACAAGCCAGAGTACTGGGGACAGAAAAATTACGCTGACAACTAGGTTTATTAATACAGAAACCAAGTCCGCCATTTTTATACCCTTTCATTATTACTGAATGCTTCTATTTTACTCTTCGCATGCATTGAGTATTCTTTTAATGAAATCGGACCAAATTAAAAAGTTGTATTCCTTGCATTCTCATAACTTTGTGTCTGACGATCCTTCATAAGTGAAGCATGTGCTAGGGAACCGGTTGAGAATGCTTCTTGCGACCATGCCTGCCTCTGTCCAGGCGGCGGATACAACTGCGCATGGAACGACGCACTCAGGGCCGAGCTTCGAAGAGGCTATCACATAAATCGGGTTCTTCAGTATTGGTTGGGCCAAGTCATTTATGCTGATTTCGCCAAGGGAGTCTCCGTACGCCTTGACCCTTGGGCAGGTCGTGTTGAGCCTTATTTTAATCGCAGAACCCTCCTTCTCCGCGACGATCTGGGTCCTCTGATCGCACCGCGGGGAGTTTACTGAAAATGAGGTTGTCAATTAGAG
>MAGV01000082.1:19572-22492 GCA_001717015.1 Candidatus Methanosuratincola petrocarbonis (ex Vanwonterghem et al. 2016)
CTAGAGAATGTGTTGAACATTACGAAGTAAAGGACGAGAACCAGATAGACGAATGTCGGTGGGCTTGTGTCGGTTGAATTCAGAGCGGCAACAAAGTAAGCTGCTGTGACCACCCACGGGGTGAAGCAGGAGATGCAGCCCAACAGATAGGGAGACCAATCGATCTTCTTCGTATACTGGTTGATCTTCTCCATCAGGTAACCAAACATTATCATCATGGCATTCAGTACGAAGATCATGATGAGGGACCGCAAATCCCAGACCCCGATGAATGTCGCCAATATCTCGAGCATGATCGAGCTGGAGAACGCATACTCATACCAACGATAGGGGTTCATCCCTCTTTTTAGGTACTCATTGTATTGCCTGGTCCTTGCAAATGCGATAATCATGTGGGCGGCAGCCGAGATCAGCAAGAACGACGCCAGTAACGCCCCCAGATATGTGATTGTGAAAGCCTGGGGATTTGGCACGACTTGGAATAGGAGGGGTAGACGGGATTACTTCGAACTTGAGGTAAAAGGTGTAAATGTCCCGCTCCCACGTTAAGAGGGTGTGCCTAAAGCCAGCATGAGTATCCCCTGCACCAAGTGGAGGGTCCCGGTACCAATGTTCAATTTCCTGAGGCTTTCCATGGTTATTGGGGATTTCGAGATCAGCTTCCTTTTCAAATCATTGTCCATAGATAATTCTCCTGCGTACAGAAACTCATTGGTATTTAATATATTTTTACTATTATTTTTCATTTTTTTCTGAATAATTATAATTGCAAACTTTNNGGTTTTTGACATGGGCGGTCAAGATCACGATTAAGTAGGCTAAATTTATGGATCACATTTTCTCACAGCAGCTGCCAAAAATACGTCGGTTCTGGAGATTTTAAGCTGGTTTTGGGGCATATATTAAATGGACCTGACTGGAGAACATAACAAGATTTATTTACTTATTCCATTTACTCAAAAACAAGCGGATGGTAGAGACTGATGTCAACGAAACCTGTTGAAATTGGCTCACTGAAAGAGGGCAGCTTTGTGGTCATAGACGGAGTGCCCTGCAGGGTCGTCTCGATGGAAAAGTCGAAGACCGGAAAGCATGGCTCAGCGAAGGGCAGGGTAGTTGCGGTTGGGATCTTTGACGGAATCAAGAGAAACATCGTTGCCCCGGCAGACCAGAGGGTAGACGTCCCGATAGTTGAGAAGAGGGCTGCCCAAGTCATCTCGATTATGCCAGACTCGGTTCAGCTGATGGACCTGGAGAACTTTGAGACTTTTGAGGTAAAGAAACCGAAAGACGAGGAGATAATGGCAAAGATAGCACCAGGGGCAGAGGTCGAGTACTGGGACATACTGAATGAGAAGCACATAATGAGGGTCAAATAAATCCCCTTCCAATTTTTGAGCCCCCAAAGCATTTTAGGGGAAGGCCGCCAATTCATCATCTGTAAAGCAAGGTGTGCCAGATGGTATTGGACAGCCTGAGCAGCTCGCTGGGCAATGCAATAAAGAAGATCCTTAGAGCACCCGTCGTCGATGAGAAGGCTGTGAAGGAACTGGTCAGGGACATCCAGCGTGCCCTGATACAGTCTGACGTGAACGTAAGGCTTGTTTCAGAGCTTTCAAAGAGGATCGAGAAGAGGATACTCGAGGAGGAGCTCCCGCCAGGGATCACGAGGAGGGAGCTTGCGGTCAAGGTAGTTTATGATGAGCTGACAGGCCTCCTTGGGGGCGAGAAGGCACAGCTGCCCAAGTACCAGAGGGGCAGGTCTACGGTGATCCTACTCGTGGGGATCCAGGGTTCAGGGAAGACCACAACAGCATCCAAGCTTACATGGTACCACAAGAAGCAAGGTCTTTCTGTCGGAGTGGTCTGCGCCGATAACTTCAGGGCGGGGGCGTACGACCAGCTCAAGCAACTTGCAGACAGGGCAGGCGCGGAGTTCTACGGCGAGAAGAGCAACCCCAGTGCGGTGGAGATCGCCAAGAGCGGCGTCCAGAAGATGAAGGAGAAGGGGATCGAGCTAATAATTGTGGACACCGCCGGGAGGCACAAGAATGAAGGCGATCTCATAAACGAGATGAAGGAGATAGCGGAAGCCATCTCTCCAGACGAGATAATACTCGTCTTGGACGGCACTATAGGGCAGCAGGCCATGCAGCAGGCTGAGGCGTTCAACCAGGCGACCAAGATAGGCACCATCTTCCTGACGAAGCTGGACGGTTCTGCCAGGGGTGGAGGTGCCCTCTCTGCGGTCGCGGCGACAGGAGCCCCAATAAGGTTCATTGGGACTGGCGAAGGGATAGAAGAGATCGAGCCATTCAGTCCGCCGAGGTTCGTGGGCAGGCTCCTCGGGATGGGGGACATCGAGGCGCTGGTCGAGAAGGTCAAGGAGGTTCAGAAGACCACCTCAATGTCAAAGGACCTGAGTGCAATAGCTTCAGGGAGGTTCACTCTTAAGGACCTCTACAACCAGATGCAGGCGCTCAGGAGGATGGGTCCTTTGAGCAAGATCCTGCAGTCAATACCCGGAATGGGGCTCAGCCTCCCTAAGGAGGCGATGGATCTATCAGAGGAGAGGATGAAGAGGTGGATGGTAATAATGCAGTCAATGACCCAGGAAGAGCTTGAGGAGCCCCACATAATCGACGGGTCTAGGATGAGGAGGATCGCAAGGGGATCGGGCACAACCCCTAAGGACATAAGGGAGCTGCTCGACCAGTACAAGATGAGCAAGAAGTTCGTCAAGCAGATGGTCACGAAGCAGAAGAGATTCCCCGGGATGAAGGGCGGACAGATCCCGAAGTACTAGGGGCATCGTCTTGCGGAGTTTCCTGCTTCTCGCGAGAAAGGGCGACCTCGCCGCCCATAGAGGGATGCTGACGAGGTTCATCGCAGGCGCTCTTCTGCTATCGCACGGGACCAG
>MAGV01000083.1:0-26226 GCA_001717015.1 Candidatus Methanosuratincola petrocarbonis (ex Vanwonterghem et al. 2016)
GCGGGCCCCGGGGGGCCTGTCAGAGAGCTCCTCCACCCTTTCCGCAACCCCCTTTGTCATCCTCTTCCCGCACACAGGGCAGATCCCCTTCATCCTGATCGCCTCCTCGGGCGGCACCGATACCCCGCAATTCCTGTGCCCCGTCCAGTGGTACTTCCCGAACGCGGGTTCAACCTCGACAGTCGCAACTCTCTCTTTGTGGTACTTTATCGCCTCCACCAGATCCTTGTAGTGGAGAGCATCGACTTCAATTATGTTTGCCTCTCTCCCGATCTTCGACGGGCTGTGGCTGTCGCTGTTCGAAACTAACGTGAACCTGTCCAGTGCGCTGACCCTCCAATTCATGGGCGGGTCTGAGGACAATCCCGTCTCCACCGCGTAAATATGCGGCGTCTGGTCCTCATAGCACTCCTCCATGCTGTCCACGCCGCCTCTGTCTCCAAAGAGTGAAAACCACGGGGTCCAAATGTGGGCTGGTATCACCATGTTGTCCTCCCCAAAATCCATCACCGTTTCGACAAGCTCAGCCCCGCTCATAGTAAGCATTGGTCTCCCGTCCGCCGAGAGATCGCCCCTTTTTCCCAGCTCCTCGCTCACTTGATCAGCCACTTCTAGCGAGGGTAGCAAGATCACGTGGTGGATTCTCCTTGTCCTCCCCTTTAAGACCGAGGAAGTGCAGACCTCCCCTGAGACTATGAACCTTCTCTTCCCACCGTCCTTGAAGCAGTATAGCCCCCCTTCCTCCACGAATTGATTCTTTATCTCTCCTCTCCATCTGGGATGAGTGAAGTCCCCTGTTGCAATGACATCGATGCCCTTGATCTCAGCATACCTCTCAAGGGTCTTGAAATCCATGTTCCTGCTTGTGGCTCTGCTGTAGGGGCCATGTATGTGCAAGTCGGCCACTATCCGCATCGTGATGCCGCCTCAGGAATATCCTATGTAATCTTAGGTTGCTTATATCGTAGCCTGCTGCACAGATAATGCCCGAGAATTGTGCTTTCTAATCAACTTTCTCCCATTAGCCTTCGCTCAATCCAGCCACATTATTATTTTGTATTCTGCAACTACACCAAGGACAAATGTTATAAATTACTCCCCTCCTAGAATCAGCGTTAAACGGTGTACGCGATGCCCATAATGTATGCAAGGTTCTTCTTAAACGGAGGGGACCTCTATTCAAGGACAAAGGAGGTAGCCTCCAGCCTTAACTACGCAGTAGCTTCAGAGGATCCGGGGAAAGGGTATATCCACCTCCACAAGAAGGGATCAGGAAGGACTGTGCATCTGCATCTGTACATCGGTTCCGGAAAGGACAGGGGGATTGCTGTCGAAGTCAAGCCTGGCGATGAGGGTCTCTACATGGATTACGCCAGGCAGTTTATAGATAGTCTGAAAAAAGCTGTCGGGTGAACGCGATGGGCTTCATGTGGGGCGCGAGGTTTTGGCTGAGGTTGATTCGGGAGATAATTGGCTCCGTGATTGATGTATCAAAAAGGTGTCTCAACGGTGAGATAGACCCATACATACACGTTATTGACACTGTGCTGGAAAAACCAGTGCCTCAGATCATGCTTGCCAACAGCATAACTTACACCCCCGGGACCGTCACTATTGATATTGATGTCGAGGGAAAGAAACTCTATGTCGGCACCATCTTCCCGAGGGGGAGGAACGACATAATACCCTTAGAGCCTCATATTGAGGGGTGGCTCGGAAGATGAGTGAGGCGGCCTTTCTCTCGGCATTGGCAGACACTGTTTTCTTCTGGGCAGCCCTCGTCTTCATGGTCGCTGCAACAGCGGCCGGTCTCGGGGCAATCCGGATGGCTCTGAAGGGCGAAGCGGTGACCTCGCTGATGGGCGTGAGCGCATTCACCACGGTCGCAGGAGTCAGCCTATACTTGATCTCCCTGCCGGAGCTCTTCAATGTTGGCTTCGCCAGGGACACTGCGATCGCGCTGCTGGTAGTCGGCTCCGTCGGCACGATCCTCTTCGCAAGGCTATTCAGGACTGGTGAGAAGTCATGATCGCCGAGATATTCACGGTAGTTTACGCTGCTGCGGTATTCGCTTATGTATCCTGGAACATCAAGAAAGGATCTTTCGTAGTGGATCCGAGCAAGCTCGTATTGTACCTCTTCGCAGCCTTCCTCATAATTGTCGGCGCACTTTACTTTATGGGCAACGAGCTTGAGAGCACTGTGCTTGCAGTGATGAAGATAGGCGCGGCAGGGATCCTCTTCGCAGGCGTCCCGCCTATGATAGCCGCGACGATAGGCCTCTTCAGGTTCGGGGACGAATACGGCTCAAACATATTCTACGTGCGGAACCACATTGCGGGGGTCATTGACACCGTCAGCTCCCTCGTGATGATCTTTGCAGGGATACTCATCTTGAGGATCGATCTGGTTGCCGTCGGTTTCTTCTTCTTCCTTTTTGTCCCGTTCACCGGAGGGGCTCTGGCTAATGCATATTACTATGTAAACCAGCGGAGGTCTGAGAAATGATTGACACTTTCATGACAGTAGCTTACCTGATGGTGATAGGTGTTACGATAGGCGCTGTTGCTGCCTTGCTGCAGAAAGACCTTCTCAGGGCGGCATATATAACAGGCGCAGAAAGCATCGCCCTTGCATTCCTGTTCCATGCGCTTTTGGCACCAGACCTGGGGCTTACCCAAGCAATCGTGGGCACAGTTCTGATGCCCGGAATAATCATTCTGGCGATACTCAAGACTCGGAGGCGTGAGGAAAGTGATTGAAGTCTCACTCCAGCTCCTTGGCTTCATTGCTGCCACCATATTAGTGGTTGTCGGAATAGCGGGCATGCTCTTCTTGGACAATCTGATAAAGAAGCTCATAGCCTTCACGTTGCTGTCCGACGGCGTGAACCTCGCGCTTGTTTCATTGGGGTATGTCCAGGGTGGGATCGTGCCTATCCTTGAACCTGGCGCCTCTATATCCGAGTTCCCGAATAGTGCTGCGTTGATCTTCGGGCCTGGGATCGTTCTGACCAATATCGTGATCGGGGTGAGCACAACCGCAATCCTCGCCGCGCTCATAGTGGCGCTCTACAAGCGTTGCGGGTCGCTGAAAGCCTCCAAGGTTCTCAAGGGTGAACGCGAATGAACGAGCCAATAACCAATCTTTGGTCAGTGCCTCTGCTGGTAATGATACCGATATTGACCGCAATAGTGGTTAACCTTTTGTATAACAAAGCAAGGGCCATCCGGGTCATATCGATAGGCGCAGCCATCGCAGTACTTGCGATTTCCGTAGTCTCCCCATACGGGTTCCACTGGTTTGCCGGTCATCCTGCCGTGAATGCGGACGGTACTTATACATTCACCGCGAGCGTCTTCTCTTGGAAGCTATCTCTTGAATACTACTACGGTCCCCTTCAGCAGATTTTGATAGCAGTAACCTCCTTGTTGCTACTCTTCGTTGTCGTGATTGCGACAAAATCCCTTAGCAAAAACTATGGTCCATATGTTGCGATTGTCTTCTTGACATATGTGTCAGCAGCCGCCGTAATAATGACAAACGACTTCTACAACTTGTGGATAGCCGTCGAGCTGGGCAGCCTGCTGGTTGCTGGGTTAGTGGCCTCCTCTGGGACTGGCTATGCCCAGAAGGCGGCTCTGAAGTACACTTTCTTCTCAGCACTCGCCGGTTCGGGTCTGGCGATCTCTCTGGGGCTGATCTTGGGCATAACCGGATATGCGAACATTACCGATGCTATCCATTTCCTGATGACTAATGACTTGGGAGGCATGCATGCCGTGCTTTATGTCGCCTTTGCCTTTTTGGCACTGGCTTGGGTGTATGCTGGCGGGCTAATCCCCGTGCACCCGCTCAAGTCTGACGTCTACCGGTCTGCCTTCCCTCACGCCACCGTTTTGCTCCAGGCTCAGTCCAAGCTTATGCTGGTGGCGATAGGTATCGTGCTTTTGAGGATGTTTGGTGCGCTCCCGTTCGCGAGAGAAGTGATGCTTTCGATCAGCGTCCTAACAATGATCATAGGCATTGTGATGGCCCTGATCCAGACGGACTTCCGCTGGACTCTCGCCTACATAATCGTCAGCCACAGCGGGCTCGTCACTGTGGGGCTATCCCTTGGGACATATAAGGGGATTGTAGGAGGGCTTTTCCAGGCGGTCAATGATATAATTTACATGAGCATCCTGCTCCTCTGCTGCGAGATGCTGTTGTATTTCGGGAAGGGTACTTCGATCAAATTCAATGGTGGGATAGCCAAGAAGTCGCCATGGCTCGCAGCATTCGTCATACTGGGAACTTTTGCCGCCTCAGGCATCCCGCCATTCAACGGTTTCCAGAGCGAGCTAATAATCATCCAGGCCGCACTCGAACAATCCCTTCCGGAAGTTGCTGCTGTCGTTCTCATGGTCAGCATCTCGACATTCATAGCGCTCTTCAGGGCTGTCTACTCGATATTTCTGAAGCCTGGCGAGGATCATCCGGTTAGGCAGTCTGAAGCAAAAAGGTTCGAAATACCTACAACAGTATTTGTTTTCTTGTCTGTACTCTTGGCGATATCATTCGTTCTTGGGGTATACCCACAATTGGCCTTGGGTTTCCTGACCGAGTCGGCATTGAAAGTGGTGTTTGTACCATGGGTTCCATAGATAGTCTCTACGACAGAGTCAAGCGGTACCTCACCAGCTTCTTCGCAGGTGAGGGCTCAACAGACGCAATAACTGGATATTCTAGCGGAGAACTTCAGATGACTGTCTTCTTCATGGTCTTGGCAGCCATGTTCAGAGTCTTCATGATCCCGCTTGGGATTGTGCTTTTGCTGGTGGCTACAATCTTGATTGCATACTTTGCACCGATCATACGCACTGTGGATCGGGAGAACTCGAGTGATCTGAACAGGGTGCTGTTTTGGGTGATAATTTACTTCTCGATAATCTTGGCTGTGACGCTTTGGGGGAGATGATTGATGGAGATCAAAGAGCTTCGAGGGATTAAGGGAATAGTGGCTGCGGTAGCTCTACTCATTATATTCTTTGGCGTCTTTTCGTCTTTCCTTCAGCTAGAGGGCAATGTTGCCCGGGGGATAAGCGAGGAGTATAACAAATTAGCATACCGGATTGCGCCAAACAACCTGGCTTCGTGGGTCTATGATTATAGGGGCATCGACACCCTTCTTGAAACGGGCGTCATCTATGTGGGCGCCGTCGTTTCAGTCCTAGTGCTTGGCAGGGGGCTTGTGAGGCTAAACGTTCCAGAAGAGGAAGACATTGTGAAAGTATCTGGGATGGATTTGAAGACAGAGACGATGCCCGTCCTGCTGAAGTATTTTGCACTCCCTGTGGTGATCTTGCTGATTGCCTACGGGCTTCTCGTCGTGCTCGAAGCGCCAACTTCAGGAGGGGGCGGCTTCCAGTGCGGTGTGATTGTTTCCTCTGCCTATCTGCTCTCAGTGATAATCTACGGCAAGAAGTCGCCTTTGAATATGCGGAAGAAGGCACTCGTGGCTTTTGGCACCTTTGGTTGGGGGCTGTATGTGCTGATGGGCCTTCCTGGATACTTGGTTACTGGGTACTGGCAATACAATGTTGGGGCGGATCTCTGGTCATGGGTCTCCACATTCCCTGGAGCAGTCCCAGATGCTCTCAAAGCAGTCTTTGGAGAGCCATTCATGCTCGCCCTGCAGCTCAAAGAAGGGATATCCTATGCCACATCCGGCATACTCCCGATCATAAACATAGGCGAATCGTTCAACGTGATCGGGGCAATCTGCCTAATATTCTTCGCATTTATCTACGGCTGGTCTGATTCGGAGGAGGGCGCATCAGAATGACAATCTTTCCGCTTGCCTTAGGCGAGGTCACTCTCACAATTGTAGCGTTTTTCTTGGGCATCTTGCTCGGCACCCAGCTGCAGGCAAGGCTATCGCGCCGAACAACACTGCTCATCTTGATAATGAGTGTAGTGGCTGCCTTCCTTTTTGAGGCACCTGTCCACTATAGCAGTGTGCTTGGCGGCGTGTTTGCAGAGCACATCAGCTTTTCCTTCAAATTCATATCCGCGACGATTGGTCTCCTTGTGGGGAAGTCCTTAAGAAAGGAAGGGGGTATTCAATAGATGTACTTCACAACAACTGATTGTGACAAATGTGGCAAGTGCTGGGAAGCCTGCCCTACTGACTGCATCAAGCACCCCGACGGTCTGCCTTTCAGCTGCACGACCTGTGGGATCTGCGCATCGGTCTGCCCTACGGGCGCCATAAGGAAGAACAAGTTTGGTGGTTACTATGTGGACAGATCCCGATGCACCCTTTGCGGACTGTGCGTTAAGCACTGCCCATTTGATTTCGCAAAGTTCGTGGAGGACAATGTGAGGGGCAGGCACATCAAAGGGATTTGCGTTAGATGCGGTCTTTGCGTAAAGGTTTGCCCTAGGAACGCAAGGGTAGACGCGATAAAGCTGATCAAGGGGCCTGTCGACTACCAACTACTGATGGAGATCGCCACACCAGAAAAGATAAGGGAGCTGGTTGAGGGTAAGCCGGTTGCGGCAAAAGCGGAGGCGCAGAAATGACATTGCAAGCTGTTAAGAAGCAACAGAAACAGGTAACCAAAAGGAAGATTTCCCGGGACATGACGAAGTGCATGCTCTGCGGTAGGTGCAGGAACTTCTGCCCCACCGGGGCGATAAGGTTCACTGTAGAGGAGAAGGGGAAGTGTACTCACTGCAACCTCTGCTCTGAGGTCTGCCCTGTAAAGGCAATCGACTCTGTCGAAGGTAAGATAAAGCCTGAGGAGGTTGGGATGCACTACTCCAAGATGCAGTCATATTCCGACAGGAAAGTAAAGGTCAACTGCGTAACATGTATGCGTTGCTACGAGAACTGCCCTGTCAAGGCGATAGTGATCGAGGACGGCAAGCCCTTCATCAAGAAGGGGGATGCCAGGGCATCGATCATCAACTGCTCGCTATGCTCTTTGTGCGTCAGATCTTGCCCAACCAACGCACTATCTTTCCAGGTGGGCCGCGTCAAGCTTAACCCCGATCTCTGCGTCCTATGCGGAGAATGCGTCAGGGTGTGCCCGCCACAGACGATGTATCTGAAGGACAGGTACCCAGGTGGCTACTGCGTAATGTGCGGCAGGTGCGTCAAGTCATGCCCAGTAGGCGCCCTCTCGATAAAGTCCGTCTCATGGGACGGGAGCATCACTGACGACTGCATACGGTGTGGGACCTGCAGCAGGGTATGCCCGACAGATGCGATCACCTTCAATCCGATCACAGAAAGGAAGCCGTCGGTCGACGTTTCTAAGTGCATACTATGCGAGATATGTGCGTCTGGCTGCCCTACAAACGCCATACCTATCAGGTGCAGCCTGCCTGAGCGGAAGCTGGTTGAGCACCGCATAACTGTCAACAGGGATATGTGCATCGGCTGCTCCTTGTGCATTGAGGCCTGCAAGGTTACGCTTAAGGGGGACCATGCCCCATACCTTAAGGACGGACTCGCCTACATCGACGAAAAGAAGTGCATCGGGTGTGGGGCATGCGCTACGACCTGCCCTGCTGAGTGCATCCGAGTCGTGAAAGTCTATGACAAAAGGGACGTCTCCGGAATGGCTAGCGAGGTGGTGGTGTTCCCGTGATTACCTTCTTGAGGATCATGCTCCAAGGGGCTTACAGGAATCTGCTGAGGGTGTTCACAAAGGCGGACCGTGCAACGAGCATTGCAATGAGGAATAAGATACTCACCATGAGCGTCCCTCCATTCGAGACCGTTCTGGACGAGATGTGCATAGGGTGCGCGGGGTGCTACAACGTCTGCCCCACGCGGGCGATAACGATGGTCCCGCTCGAGAAGCCGGTCGAGATCGTCGAGGGGTACACAAAGACCCAGGTCCCGCGAATAGACCTCCTAAGGTGCATCTTCTGCCTCAACTGCCACGACTTTTGTCCGATTTACTCGGTCTTCGGCGAGGCTGCCCCGATCCACGCGAGGGACGTCGGCACTCCAAAGATGACCCTGCAAGAAGTCCTGAAGAAGCCGATCAGAGCCCCCCCAGAAAAGATAGAGGAGCTTAGGAAGCTCATCCCTTCTTCGAGCTTTTCCCTGATAACAAAGGGAGGTACTGGCAATGAATCTTAAGGCAACAAGCAGGAAGAACGCGATACATGTTATGGTAGCCTATACTGGCGGCTGCAACGGATGCGATATCGAGATTGTTAATGCCGTGCTATCGCCTAGGTATGATGTGGAGCAGTACAGGGTCCTCCTCACCTGGAACCCCAGGGAGGCTGATGTCCTCATCGTGTCTGGCGTGGTTGCGTGGCAGATGGTCGAGCCCCTGAAGAAGATATACAATTCGATACCCGACCCGAAGGGCGTGGTCGCAGTGGGCGCATGCGCAGTGAATGGAAATGTTTACAAGAACCTCGTCGGCGACATCGGTCAGAACGAGGAGATCTGGGCGCCTGTGGAAACCGTTATACCCGTCGACGTGAAGGTCCCTGGTTGCGCCCCGAGGCCTGAAGACGTGATAGCGGGGGTCGTGAAGGCCCTGCCAAAGATTCTGGAGGCGCCGTAATATGACAAGTGGGGAGAAACGCGTAGAGATCGAGAAGGAACTCTCGTTCGGGCCGGTTCACCCGGCACTGATAGAGCCATACAGGATAAGGCTGTTCGTCAATGACGAGATAGTCGAGGACTGCGAGTTGAACATCAACATGGCATACAGGGGCATCGAGAAGCTCTTTGACGGCTTGCCTGTCGAGAGGGCCCTGCTCATCGCAGAGAGGGTATGCGGAATCTGCTCGCACGTACACGCCTGGAACGCCGTCAGGGTCATCGAGGGCGGGCTGAAGATAGCCGTCCCCCCGCGGGCGGACTACATCCGCGTGATAACTCACGAGATGCAGCGTATCGCCAGCCACCTGATACTCTTCGGCCATGCCTTCGAGGTTGTGGGCCACGAGACATTCGCGATGCGGTCCTTCCTACTCAGGGAGAGTTTCATGGATCTGATCTCCTATGTGGGCGGGAACAGGGTCATGCCGTCTGTGCCCATCATAGGCGGGATCCGCCCAAGGGCAGATCTGACTGAGAGTCTAAAGCGGGTCATACTCGAGCGTGTCGATGAATTCGAGGAGAAGTACAAGGGGTACGTGGCGCGCATAATCGAAGATCCGCTTGTGATGTCCAGGCTGACCGGGATAGGGTTCCTGACAAAGGAGGACGCGATAAAGTTCCATGCGACTGGTCCGACCGGAAGGGCCTCAGGCTGGGACTATGATGTGAGGACAAAGATGGACGAGTACAAGCCCTTCGATTTCAACGTGATCACGGACGAGAGCTGCGACACCAAGGCCCGCATAGTGGTCAGGGCTCTTGAAGTCTTTGAGAGCCTCAAGATCATAAGGCAGGCCGTGAAGAACTTGCCTGAAGGCCCTGTCGTGAACAGGTCCTGGAAGGCAGAAGAGATGGACTTCACCACCGCCCTCCTAGAAGCCTATAAGGGGGAGCTGATGCATTCTTATGCCCTCGACAGCCAAGGGAGGATAAGGAATTACAAGATCAGGACTCCGACGCCGACCAACCTGGCTGCAATGGAACATGCCTGTGTTGGTGACCACGTAACAGAGGCGATACTGACTATAGCCAGCTGCGACCCATGTCTGACCTGCTGCACACGTGCAGAGGTGGTGGACTCCGGAAAGTCGTCTGTCCTTTCTGATTTAGAGATTGTTCGTAAGTATGGCTGGAGGAAGTGAGTGTTTATGGAAGATATGCCTCTGTTTGTCCTTGGTCTGTTTGCTTCTTCAATAGTGGCTGCTGCAATCGCGATCCTCTACTCCCTCGTACTTCCAGGGGTAGAGAGGAAGGTGCAAGCTAGGATTCAGCAGCGGATCGGGCCGCCTATCTTGACCCCCGGGTTCTGGTCGGTGCTGAAGTTCGGGTACAAGAAGAGGGTTGAGCCAAATGCGCAGATGCCTGGGCTTTACAGGTCGCTAGTTTACTTCGGAATCGGAATCGTCGTCCTGCTCTTCCTCTTCACGACGCCTTACTGGTGGGCAGTGCTCGGGTGGGGGAGCATTCTCGGGATCGCCGGTCTGCTCAAGCTCGAGGAAGTCCTTTATGTCCTGATGGGTTCCCAGTCCCAGTCCTTCCTTTCAACGGGCATGCCTGTTCCGGATATCGCCAAAGGGTCTAAACACATCGGGATCAAGCGCGAATTCGTGGAGCAGCACTCGGCTGAGAGGGCCCTGAAGATGATGGCAATAGGTTCATTGCCGCTGTACGTCGCACTACTGGTGCCTTTTGCGATGGCAAGGAGCACAATGATAAGCTCAGTCGTAGCGATGCAGAACCCCGGATACGCCCTGTCGTCTGACTGGTTGTCAGCCCCGATCCCCTCGAGCCCAGTCCTGTTTACATTACCTGGCATCTTGGCAGCGATAGTATACTTTGTTGGCTATGTCATGCTCCTGAATGAGAAGCCCTTCAGCATACTCAAGGCGAAGATCGACCTCATCGAGGGAGGCGTGCTGGAATATGCTTCCAAGCTGAGGGCATACTACTACATTATGAGGAATGTGTTGATGTTTGCGCTCTCTAGCATTTTCGTCACGCTCTTTATCGGGATACCGTTCGACCCATTCGTGCCAGTGATGATGCTGCTGAACCTCGCTCTCAGCCTCTTGTTGCCCCTAATGCTGGCTGCACTCGTTGCATTCTCGCCGATACTCACTTTCAGGCAGATCTATCCTGCAGCAATAGGTCTGTCCGCAGTCGGTGTACTGGCGCTAATTATTTCGCTAGGAGTCTGAAGGAGGTCTGAATATGCCTAAGATAGCGATTCGCGGCAAACACGTCATAACCCTCGGCGGCTGGGTCGTCGAACACAGGGCAAACCTGCCATACAGGGACTATGTGGTTGGCAACCCCTTTGACGAGCCAGTCAAGATAGAGGCCCCCATATACTCCATAGAAGGCATAGAAGCAATAAAATCCCTCGGGCTGATCGTTGAGCCCGTAACGAAATATGATCGTCTGATAGATAAACTAAATAAGGTGAAAGCATTAATCGGAATACCACAAAAATATTAGCTCGCGTGATCAGGTAATGAAAATTTTTTTTGTCGGCAGCCCGCAATTGGCAGAGGGCTATAGAATCGCAGGAGCTGACACCATCGTTGTGTCTAGCAATGATGATTTTATCCGGGCGCTCGAGAGCCTCTCCTCAAATGAGGAGGCTGGCATTGTATTGATGGACAGCGACTACATCCCTGCCGTGAGGGAGAGAGTAGAGAAACTAAAAATAAGTAGTAAGCTGCCCGTCTTTCTGGAGGTCCCTGGAAGAAAGTCTGGAACAACGGTCGATCTTAAAGCCATGATAAGCCGGATAATGGGGGTAAAAGTTTGAGCGGTAAACCAGTTAGCGTTCAAAGAACCATCGATGCGGATGGCTTCAATAGGCTGATAGCCGCTCTCTTCGAAGAGACTGATTCAAAGATAGATGCACTGATGGCAGAAGCATTGACCACAGTCGAATCGATCATGTCAGAATCCAAAAAATACTCGATCAGACGTAGCAAGGAGATTTTGGATTCCTACAGCGAATCCTCCGAGGTCGAGTACAGGAAGGAAATATCGAAGACAGAGATCGATTCAAGGATGCAGGTCTTGCGTATAAAGGAAGAGATTGTCGAGTCTGTCTTTGCTGAGGCAAGAGAGCGTCTCTTGGAGTTCACCGGCAAAGAAGAATATCTGGAGATTTTGCAGAAACAGCTAACGTCTCTTTCGAGCCTTGTCCATGTGGGAAAGGTGATACTGAATAAGCGAGACGTAGAGCGGTTAGGCGAAGAGAATATACGAAAAATCTTGGGTCCGAAATGTGATATATCCGTGGAGGATTTGGGAACAGGGGGCTTCATGCTGATATCGAAGGATGGAAAGGTTGCCATAGACAGAACGATCGACTCTCTCCTAAAATCCAAGAAGGATGCGATGCGGGGAAGGATTGCTGAAAAGTTGTTCGGGTGATCATGATGGGGATAAAAGGGAAAATCCGAAAGATTAGCGGGCCGGTTGTTGTTGCGGAGGACGTCTCAGGTCTGGAGATGCACGAGCTTGTGATGGTAGGAAAGGACGAGCTGATCGGCGAAGTCGTCAGGGTGGAGGGCAACTCAGCGACGATCCAGGTCTACGAAGACACAGTCGGCCTGAAGCCTGGCGAAAAGGTGCTGGGATCGGGGATGCCCCTCGCCGTCGAGCTCGGTCCTGGGCTACTCATGGGCATATTTGACGGCATCCAGAGACCTCTGGAGGTCATCCAGCAACTTACGGGAGATTTCATCAAGCGGGGTATAAAGACGCCTGCGCTACCGAGGGAAAAGCAATGGCACTTTGTCCCCAAGCTAAAGAAGGGTGATACCGTCTTGGGCGGGGAAGTAATGGGGATCGTCCAAGAGACTCCGATATTCGAGCACAGGTGCCTGGTCCCTCCAAATGTGAGGGGAAAAGTCGAGTATGTAGCAAAAGAAGGGGATTACACGGTTGAGGATACTGTCTGCCGGGTGTCGGGAGAGAAGGGCAAGGTAGAGCTGAAGATGTACCACAAGTGGCCAGTCAGGGAGCCGCGCCCCTATGTCGATAGGCTGGAGCCATCAGAGCCCCTCATTACAGGGCAGCGCATTATAGACACCTTCTTCCCCGTCGCCAAGGGCGGTGCCGTAGCCATTCCTGGAGGGTTCGGCACTGGAAAGACGATCACGTCCCACCAGCTTGCTGCCTGGTCCGATGCAGAAGTGATCGTGTATATCGGGTGCGGCGAGAGGGGCAATGAGATGACCGAGGTTCTTTTGACCTTCCCGGAGTGGAAGGATCCGAAGAGCGGGCGCCCTCTGATGGAGCGGACTGTCCTCATAGCAAACACAAGCAATATGCCTGTTTCAGCAAGGGAGGCGAGCGTATACACCGGAATTACCATTGCAGAGTACTTCAGGGACATGGGCTACAACGTCGCCATAATGGCTGACTCGACAAGCAGATGGGCGGAGGCGCTCAGAGAGATCTCCGGTAGGCTTGAAGAAATGCCCGCCGAGGAAGGCTATCCGTCTTATCTCTCCTCAAGACTTGGCGAGTTCTACGAAAGGGCTGGTAGAGTGAAGACGATGGGTGGCGGCATCGGGTCAGTGACACTCATCGGCGCTGTATCCCCCCCAGGGGGCGACTTCTCTGAGCCCGTGACTGTCCACACCAAGCGCTTCGTAAGGTGCTTCTGGGCGCTGGACAGTGCGCTGGCGAGCATGCGCCACTACCCTGCCATCAACTGGCTCACCAGCTATTCTGAATACACTGACTATGTGGAGAGCTGGTGGAACAGACTCACCACGAACCGCTGGAGGTCGCAGAGGCTGAAGGCGATGGAGATCCTGAAGCGTGAGGATGAGCTGAAGGAAGTCATCAGGCTGGTTGGATCCGAAGCCCTTCCGGAGTCAGAAAAACTCGTCTTGGAGACCGCAAGGCTCTTGAGGGAAGGCTTCCTGCAGCAGAACGCCTACGATCCGATAGATACTTACTCATCCCCTGAGAAGCAGTTCATTCTGCTCGACGCGATACTAAACTTCCACGACGCCGCCAGCGCTGCCATATCGAAAGGCGTCCCTGCCTCGAAGTTAGTTGCAATGCCCCAGCTCGCTGAGCTCGCAAAGCTCAGGATGTCTGTCGAGAATGAACGCATAAATGAGATCCAGAAGTTCTCAGAGGCGCTTTCTGCCGAGATCAAGAAGCTTATGGAGGTCAGGTCCTAATGACTGTTCAGATGGAGTTCCGAGGGGTCACGAAGATCAGCGGCCCACTAGTCTTTGTTGAGGGTGTTTCTGACGTAGGTTATAATGAGCTCGTAGAAATAAGGACTAGCGATGGGGAGATGCGAAGGGGCAAAGTACTCGAGGTCTCAAAAGGTATGGCTGTCGTCGAGGTCTTCGAGGGGACCACCGGTCTCTCTACCACCGACACCTCGATAAAATTCCTTGGCAAGCCATTGATGCTCCCCGTCTCCGACGACATGCTTGGAAGGGTATTCAACGGTACAGGCGAACCCATAGACGGCGGACCGACGCCCTTCACCGAGGACTACCGTGACGTCAATGGGCTGCCCATGAACCCATACTCCAGGGATTACCCTAATGAGTTCATTCAGACTGGCATTTCAGCAATAGACGGGATGGACACTCTTGTTAGGGGCCAAAAACTGCCGCTCTTTTCAGGGTCTGGGCTCCCCCATAACCTGATTGCTACCCAGGTCGCAAGGCAGGCCACAATCCCGGGTGAGGAGACCAGCTTCGCAGTCATATTTGTCGCCATGGGGATAAAGCACGACGAGGCAGCCTTCTTCAAAAGGAGTTTTGAGGAGTCTGGCGCTCTCAAAAACTCTTCGCTCTTCCTAAACTTGGCTGATGACCCTCCGGTCGAGAGGCTCGTCACCCCCCGCTGCGCGCTGACCTTGGCAGAATACCTAGCATTCGAGAGGGACATGCACGTCCTTGTCATCCTCACTGACATGACGAACTATGCAGAGGCGCTGAGGGAGACTAGCGCGGCGAGGGAGGAGGTCCCGAGCAGGAAGGGCTACCCAGGTTACATGTATAGCGACTTTGCCTCGATCTACGAGCGTGCAGGTCGTATAAAGGGCAAGAAGGGCAGCATCACCCAAATGCCTGTCCTCACAATGCCAAACGACGATATCACCCACCCTATCCCAGACCTTACGGGGTACATCACTGAAGGGCAGATCGTGATCGACAGGGACTTGCACCGCAGAGGCGTCTACCCCCCAATAAACATTCTCCCGAGCCTCTCAAGGCTGATGAAGGACGGCATTGGGAAAGGAAAGACGAGAGAGGACCACGGGCCGGTTGCCAGCCAGCTCTACTCGGCATATGCCAGATCCCAGGAGCTCAGACAGCTCAGCGCCATCATCGGTGAGGAAGGACTCACTGAGAAGGACAGAGCGTATCTGAGATTCGGCGACGCATTCGAGCAGCGCTTCCTGAGCCAGAAGTTCGATGAGAACCGGAGCTTGGAGACCACCCTGTCACTTGCATGGGAAATGCTATCCTTGCTTCCAGAGTCCGAGCTGACCAGGATCTCTGACAAGTTCGTCAAGCAGTACTACAAGCCGAAGTGAGTGTTGCCTAATGTCCCTCAGGGTAGCGCCTTCAAAGATGAACCTGATCAGGTTCAAGCGAACCCTCTCTTTTCTGAGTAGGGCGCACGATCTTTTGGAGGAGAAGAGGGACATACTGCTGCTCGAGGTGAACCGGCGCATCGGCGAGGCCACAAAACTCAGGGCCGACCTCGACAGAATCCTAAGGGAGGCTTATACGGCGCTTGATGAAGCTGCAGCAGTTGTAGGATCAAAAGAGATAGCGTCTGCAGCAAAATTCCCTTCGACNNCATTTGACCTTTCCGCCTCGAAGAAAAAAGTGATGGGCGTCTCGGTTCTCTCACTGAATTTGGAGAATTTGAGGAGAACGACGACCTATGGCTTCGAGAGGCCGACAGTCATGATAGACGAAGCCGCCGAAAGGTTCAAGCAGGCGCTGCAGCTCATAGTGAGGGTGGCTGAACTAGAGAACACGCTGGTCAACCTGGTTGAGGAAGTGAAGAAGACGCAGCGGAGAATAAATGCGCTGGAGCAGTTCCTGATCCCGAGATACTCTGCTACGGTAGCCATGATATCCAACATCCTTGAAGAGAGAGACAGGGAAGAGTTCGTTAGGGTCAAGAAAGTAAAGCAAATACTCGAGAGACGTGCGGAGGTCCATGAAAATGTATGATGAAATGCTAAAAGAAATAGACGCTGCTTATGAAAAGAAATTGAATGAATTCAGGGCTTTGGCAAAGTCGTTTCGGGCAGATATTTCTTCAAAAATAAATTTAAGGAAGAAGGACATAAATAAAGAGACTGANNCCTTGAAAATTAACTTCGTGGAGTCGATACCGCCCCGGCGATTATTCATAATTTTAGCTACTCTGATGCCCATCTTGCTTTTGACGCTCGGATTGAGCATAGTGTCCGCATCAGTGCCAGCAGAAGCCTTGACACAGCCAGCACAAACTCAGGATGCCTCAATGATAACCATCTCCATTGCTCTTGCAATAAGCCTTCCAGCACTGGCTGCAGGTTACGCGCTTGCGAAGAGCGGTTCGGCAGCCATCTCTTCGCTGGTCGAAAAGCCGGAGACCTTCTTCAAGGCTTTCCTCGTTGTGACCCTGTGCGAGGCAATAGCTATCTACGGTCTAATCATCGCAATCCTACTGTGGCTCAGGATCTGATAGCCGGGACACGGGTGCGTCTTGATGCTACGCCCAGTCAAGATGTGTCACACCTCTTTAATTTTTCTAAAATCTGATTCTGAGAAAGTAATAGATGCAGTCAACCGGAAGGCCAACCTGCATCTGTCTTTAAGGGACGTGGGCGACTTAGGGGCAGTCGATTATGTAAGCGAGGTCGAGTCCTTGAGAGGCAGAATAAGGGACCTGATCTCAAAAACCAAAAATTATGTCCCTCCAGGGGCCGCAGCGCCTGTATGCTCCCCTGTGTCGGCAAGTGACTGGAAGGATTATGTGGCGATCATTGATTCTGAAGTCTCAAATTATGAAAAAATAATCCGTGAGCTAGACGATGTGGCGAAGATCGAGGAAAGATTGGCAGACAGTCTACTCCTCTGGAAGCGTATTGCTTCCGGCAATTTGGGAATCAATTCGTTGGAAATGCTCCCACAGCTGAGGGCGTTCAGATTCATTTTTGCCCGCTCAGAGAAATCTTCGGTATCCGAGCTGAGGTCTGCATTACCTGAAACATGCGTGGTCGTTGAGGCGTCTGTAGAACCCGCTGTCGCACTAGTGATTTGTTTGCCAAGCCAAGAAGCTGGTGTAATGCAGCAGCTCGAATCGGCGGCCTTCCGGCCTGTTGAGCTTCCTGAATGTTTCCAAGGAAGCCTTTCGCATTTCTCAACTAAGCTGGAAGTATTGGAAGGAGAGCTTGAAAATACCAGAAAAACTAAGGCGGAGAGGATCTCTCTCCTTGAAAAGAACTTTGGAAGGCTTCTCCATCTGGAAGAGTCGGTCAGTGATGCAAGTTCCATCCTTTCTGTAAAGGGGAAGTCCTCTTACAGCAAAAATTGGGCAGTGCTCGAGGGCTACGTGCCAAAGGATCATGTTCAGGAGCTGACGAATTCGGTGCAGCAATCTCTGAACGGTCGCGTAGTGTCCTTCGTGAAGGAGGAGGAAACGTCCGCCTCCGTTCCTGTATCCTTCAAATATCCGCGGTTCTTCAAGCTCTTTGATTCGATAACAAATCTCTATGGTTCCCCCTCTTACAATGAGGTCAACCCCACGCCGATCATGGCGCTCAGCTTCCCGATATTGTTCGGGCTGATGTTCGGGGACCTGGGCCATGGGCTATCGCTCGCTTTGCTCGGGCTCGTATTCTACAGATTCTTCGGCTCAATGAAGAAGATAGGCTTGGTGTTGATCATCACAGGTCTTGCAGGGGCCATAATCGGTGCCTTGCTATACGGGGAATTCTTTGGACAATCTCTGCACCATTTGGTTGGCTATGAGCCGCCACTCCACCCGTCAGAAGACCTGATGACAATGCTGAAGATTTCCCTATTCGTAGGAGTGGCGCACATATCTCTTGGACTCTTCCTCTCGTTCGCCAATAGCCTCATCCAGAGGCGATACTCGACGGCTTTCCTAGTCAGCCTGCCGAAGCTCGCCCTCTACATTGGCTTCATATATGTGATCTTTGGCTTTGGGCTGAACCTCATGGACTGGTTCTCTGGTCCGATATACTACATACTGGGTCCGATAGTCTTCCTTTTCCTAGCCGAGCCATTTTACGAGATAGCAAAGCATGGCAAGAAGGGCGTGGGCAAGCTTGGCGAGATGTTCTTCGAGATCTTTGAGACAATGATAAGCTTCATCTCAAACACTGTTTCTTACCTGCGAATTTTCGCGATGGTGGTTGCGCACATAATGCTTACGACCGTCTTCTACAGCCTGGCTGAGATTACCTCGGGGGGAGGTCTTGGGTTCGTCCTATCGCCGCTTCTAATCGTTGTTGGGAATGTGTTCGTCGTCTTGCTGGAGGGGATCTTGGTTCTGGCCCAGGATCTGAGGCTTCACTTCTATGAGTGGTTCAGCAAGTTCTACAACAATGGAGGGGTGCGCTTCAGCCCCTTCAGGTTAGCTGTGGGGGTCCCGATCCAGGTCAGTAAATAAACTCCTGGACCGACCTTTTGGGATCCATTCCCCTTTCGATTATGTTGACAAGCCTTATGAGGTTCTTTGTTTCCCTAAGCTTGAGCTCAAGGTATGAAAACACAGCTGCAAGGTTTGAGTAATTCCTGTAGTATGTCCTCTCTGCATTCTTGCCTAGTTTCTCTTCGTACAGCTTTTCGAGGTCTCTCGCTCCAGTCCCTTTGGACGACAATATGCTCAACAGGAAAGCGGCTGCCTTTTCTGAATCGCCTTGCTTTGTCGCCTCATTGAGNTCATTGAGCTTCTCATCAGAGATGCTCCCCCGCCGAGATATCAGCAATTCGCCAATAGCCCCTGGGGGAACCCCGTTCTTTAGACCGCGTATAATCGTTACTGAATTGAAATAATCGACTTTTGTTTTCATGAAATCGATCAGCCCAGATCTGGCCTCCCTGCCCAATTTGCCGACGTCCTCGTAAAGGTCAATTATCCTCTGCCTTGCGAAGACCACGTCCACCAGGCCCGGGATCGTGTATTGCGTGAATACTCTCGAGGAGGTCTCGACCTCCCGATCGAAACCTTCTGATTTGAGCCTGGTGAATATATCCTCCTTCTGTTTGTCAGGCAAAATTTCGGCTAGGGCTGATTTTAAGATCTCAGCTTTTTCTGTATCTGTGACCTCCCTCTTGAAGAAGCTGAGAGCCTTCGTGAGCTTATCTGATGTTTTCGTGAACTCGTCAACCTCAGCAAGGTATGCGCCGTAGAGTGCGCCTTCAAGCGCTTTCGCATCCAATGCCGGGGCTTCGAGGGTGGGCACCCTATCCTTGAGCTTATTAGCCAACTCCTTCAGATCCTTGGAGTACGACAGCTCTAAAAACTGCTCTCTTGTCAAGAGCCTGCCTTTCCTTGCAGAGGCTTTTACGACTGTATAAACAGGGTCGCTCAATATTGCCGGCTCTCCGCTGCTTATGGGTTGAGATCCTTAAGCACGGCTTCTACAACTTCATCAACACATGCCTTCCTCTTTTCTTCTGCTCTCTTCCTAAGCTGTGCAGAAGAGGTCTCACCCTCTTTCCTGATCTTCTCTGTGATCTTTTTTGCTTCGGAAATCTTCTTGGCATATTCTTCTTCACCAATCTCCTTCGCCTTCTGCTCAGACTCAAGCTCCAGTCTCTTGGCCTCCTCCTCAGCCCTCCTCACCAGCTCGTTTGCTCTTGCCTTGGCCTCGTTCACAATCTCCTCTGCAACAACTTCTGCCCTTTTCAATCCTGTCAGAACCCTTTCCATCACCCTTTCCTCCCTGAAACGATATACCCTGTGTGACCCACCATTATCATGTCAGGTCTCGTCTCATTTGCCTTGACCTTGTATGTTCGCATTAGTAATTCTAATGCCTTCACTGCCAAAAAACCTTTACTACGCATTGCTTCTACAGTCTTCTCGACCTGGTTTATTGTCGGGCTGAAGCTTACCAGCCTGCCCCCTGTCCTGAGGGCATTGTGAGCCAGGTCTACTACCTGCCAAGGCGTTGCCATGTCTAAGACAACTGCATCGACTTCTCTTTCGTCTATGCCTTCACTGATGTCTTTCAGCTTCATCTCAACATTCTTGGTTAGCCCCATTCTTTCAAGATTCTTCCGTGCTATCCTCTGGAACTCCTCCCTCATTTCATAGGTATACACCATTCCGCCGGGCTGGACATGCGTGGCCAAGTAGCTCGTTAGTGACCCGCTCCCGGTCCCGCACTCAACAACCCTCGATCCTGGTCTTACATTGGCCAAAAGAGTGATGAGCGCTATGTCCTTTGGGTATATTATCTGCGTCTTTCTGGAAACCCTCTCGAGGTGATCCAAGTAGTCTACGGGCATCGCCTTCATGGGTAGCCCCAGTGTAGTCTTCAGCTCCGTTCCATACTCCTTCCCAATAAGCTCTCCCAGATCAACAATCCCTTTGTGAGTGTGGAACTTTTTACCGCTCTCTACGATTACAATCCAACTCTTCTTCTCGTTGACGTAAAGTAGTATCTCCTGCCCCTCTTCGATTGTCATGCTAGACCATCCTTTAACCCACTTCCATCTAACTGCCTATTCATATTAATATTATGAGATCTTCTCTTTGGAAACCCTTCTATCCCGCAACTTCAGGGGTGCGATTATTTATTTTAAGTATGTTTTTTATAGTATTTCCGTCATACTTTGATACAACAGGTGTGTTTTTTGACATTGCGCGTTAAGATCAAGGTTACAGGCGTGGTTCAAGGAGTTGGCTATAGATACTACACATATCGCATTGCTAGGGGGCTGGCCCTTAAAGGATACGTCAGGAACCAGAAGGATGGGAGCGTTGAGGTCTTGGCTGAAGGAGACAAGGACAGGCTGATGGATCTGATATCTGAGCTCAGGATCGGGCCGCCCAGCTCCAGGGTGGACAACCTTTCCATTGAGTGGCAGGACAGCAAAAATGAATTCTCTGACTTCAAGATCTTGAAATAATTTCTCATCTTTAGATCAGGTTCGAGGGATACAGTCATATGTCCAGAGACGGATCGAATTTATGCCTCTTGTAAATCATTGATGATGTAACCTTGACCACGCCCTTCATCTTGTAGATGGTCTCAGCAAAATTTTGCATTTCGTCTATATTGCTGAAACTTGCATGAACGAAAATGGTAGGAGTGCCCACCTTCTCATAGACCTTGGTGACTTCCTCGCATGCAGAAACCTTCTCCACAACCTCGGAAAATTCATTCGTGTTGGCCTCGACCTCAAAAATCGCAGAGACGTCCTTTCCTATTAGTCTAGAGTCGGCAAGCGCAAAAAACCCCTTGATGTAGCCTCTCTTCACTAGTTTGCTCACCCTGTCCCTGACTGCAACATTCGATATCCCGACTATGGAAGCGAGGTTCCTGTATGAGATCCTCCCGTCCTTCCTTAGGGCCTCTATTATCATCCTGTCATATTCGTCTAGTTGTCGCATAGGTCGTACCTTAATATATTAAGGTTTTATCGCTATAAATCTTACGATTAATTAATATAGACATGCTGTAAAATTTCTTATTGACAGTAATTCACGGTGGCAAAAACCAAAATTTTGGCAATCATGTGAGTGTGTGGTAATGCTTCTTCAAAATAAATTCTGTTGCATTCTGACCAAAAATATTAATAGTGATGCGCGTCCCTAATCGATTCAAGGTGCTGTCGATGGTTGGTTCTAGATCAGCGTACATAATCTTTTTCGACTCATTAAAGAAGGATGACATCCCTCTTGTCGGCGGGAAGTGTGCAAATCTTGGGGAACTCTTATCTTTTGGCGTGCCTGTACCTCCTGGTTTTGCAATAACAGCTGAGGCGTACAAGCTACACATAAACAGGAACAACCTCTGGGACAGGATAAAGGATGTGCTCTCCAGAATGGATATCGCCGACAGCGACTCTTTGGAATCCTCGTCCAGAGAAATCAGGTCAATAATCGAGTCTGCGCCCTTGCCGGCCGAACTGGCAGACGAGATAGTCGCGGCTTACCAGAAGCTAGGGAACATGCTGAAGGTCAAGGATCCTCCGGTCGCAGTCAGGAGCAGCGCCACCGCGGAAGACCTGCCTGGAGCCAGCTTCGCCGGACAGCAGGACACCTACCTCTTCGTTTCTGGGAAGGATCCGCTCCTCAAGTATGTCGTAAAGTGCTTCTCGTCACTATTCACCCCGAGGGCGATCGCCTACAGGAAGGAGAAGGGCTTCGACGATATGAAGGTCTACCTTAGCGTCGCAGTGCAGAAGATGGTCAATAGCGAATCTTCAGGGGTCATGTTTACCCTGGACCCGACCACAGGGAACCGTGATGTAGTACTCATTGAGGGGACGTGGGGGATCGGTGAGATGATAGTCCAGGGCAAGGTGAGCCCGGATGAATGGACGGTTGACAAGAAGACAATGACGATAATCGAAAGGAACATTTCAAAGAAGGTAATGATGGCAATCCGTTCCCCTTCGGACAGTGGCGAGGGCTTCCTGAGGGAGATCCCTGTCTCACAAGAGCGTATCGAAGCACCGTGCATCTCCGACGACCAGGTTCTCGAGCTCGCAAAGTTTGCGGTCGAAATAGAGAAGCACTATGGCATGGCGATGGACATAGAGTGGGCACTCGACTCTGAAGACAAGAAGCTGTACATAGTCCAGGCAAGGCCCGAGACTGTGTGGTCGATGAAACAAGTAACAGCACCTGAAGGCAAAAAAATGGACCAGATGGACAGCGGGGTCAAGCGCCTCTTGAGGGGCGTTCCGGCCTCACCCGGATTAGTATCTGGAAAGGCACATGTTATAATGGATACTAAACATATCCGGGAGTTCCAAGCAGGAGAGATACTGGTCACCGAGATGACTTCCCCAGACTGGGCCCCGGCTATGCGGAAAGCTCTTGCGATAATCACCGACAGCGGAGGCAAGACATGCCACGCTGCGATAGTGAGCAGGGAGTTGGGCATCCCGTGCATCGTAGGGACCAAGGAGGCCACAAAGATCCTCAAAACAGGGCAAGTGATAACAGTGGATGCCACCCATGGGGTCGTCTATGAAGGAGACTTGATCGGCCCTGAGGAAAAGAAGCCTGTGATCCCAACGAAGGCTGCACTCAGCGTCGAGTCTTACTACCCGACTGCAACCAAGATATACATGAACCTCGGGGAGCCTGGCATGATCGACAAGTACCGCGATCTGCCATTTGACGGGATAGGGCTGATGCGGGTTGAGTTCATAATCGCTGATGTCATAGGGGAACACCCTCTCCACTTGATAGAGACAAAGCAGGAGGAGAAGTTCATTGACAAACTCGCGACTGGGATCTCAAAAGTTGCAAGGGAGATACACCCGCGCCCGCTAGTTGTGAGGTTCAGCGACTTCAAGACCAACGAATATCGCCAGCTTGTGGGCGGAGAGAGGTTCGAGCCGCAGGAGGCAAACCCGATGATAGGATGGAGGGGGGTCAGCCGCTATGTTTCAGATGTTTACTCGCCCGCCTTCAGACTAGAGTGTAGGGCGATCAAGCGGGTTAGGGACGAGTGGGGTCTGAAGAACGTCTGGGTGATGTTGCCGTTCGTTAGAACAACATGGGAAGTCGAGTCGTGCCTGAATATAATGAAGGAGGAGGGTCTGCAGAGGGATCGTGACTTCAAGGTATGGCTCATGGCTGAGATCCCCTCTATAATATTTATGGCCGACGAATTCTCGAGGCTCTGCGACGGATTCAGCGTTGGCAGCAACGACCTAACGCAGCTCATCCTGGGCGTAGACAGGGACTCGCCCATACTCCCGGCGCAGGACTCCAGGTACTTCGACGAGAGGGATCCTGCGGTAATCAGGGCAATCACGCACCTGATAAAAGTGGCCCACTCGCACGGCGTTACAGTCAGCATCTGCGGTCAGGGCCCGAGCGTTTACCCTGACCTAACAGAGACGCTGGTGAGGGCTGGCATCGACAGCATTAGCGCGAACCCGGACATGGTCGTATGGACAAGGAAAGTCGTTGCTGGCGTTGAGCGGAAGGTTTTGATGGAGCGCCTAGTCAAGTCCAGCAAGAACAACGGTTTCGAACTGCTGGAATGACCTTCCTTCTCTTTCAACCCTTTCCAACCGCCTTCTCTTTTTCCGCAAGACAACTTTGCCCCTTCAGCCTCCCCTCTACTGATCATTTTTGCCGATACCCACCTCAATTTCGCGGTCGCAGAACTTTCGTATCATGCTGTAATGCCTGGGTGCCGAGATGCCGTTCCAGTCCGTCATTTCGCAAAGCAGTATGAGGCTGACCTGAAGCCTTGCTGCTGCAGTTGTTATCTCGAAGAGATCCAAAGCAAGCCGCCTTCGCGAAAAGTGCCCTTCACTAGTCCCATTCACCGGGTCTATAACCGCGATGGACGGCTTTATTCCAGAGATCAGGGTAGCGACCTCGCCCAAGGACTCGAAAATACCGAGTACCAAGTTCTCCGAGCCGGCCATTGAACGCAACGCAGCCTCCTCAACCGCTAAAAGCCTCTGTTGCAGATAGAGCGCTCTATCTCCTCTACACCCAGTTTCGATGCACATTTTGATCGCAAGCCTCCTAGCCGCATTTCTGTCCCCATGCAGGAGCAAGGTCTGTCTGCCTGTTGGATCCGTTACAGTGGCGCCACAAGCTCTCATCCAGAATCCGCCCTGAGATGCCCCACTCACTTCGGGGGCACGTGGTTGATCCTGATTCACTTTGGAGCCTCCGAGTCCTTTACCCCCGCTTCGGTGAGCATAACCCAGGTCGAATTCCGGGGGTGCTTCGGTGAGTCGATCACACTGACCCTCGTCATGCCCTTTGATCTCTCCAGCCACAGCCTGAATGTGCAGCCGTGCGCAACAACATTCCCTCCAGCGGGTCTAGCCGGCTTCACCCCTGGTATGACCTCAGGGACGTCCAGGATCTGGTTTGTTACAACTATTATGGCATCATGCATTGTCGAGATCCTCTGGAGCTGGTGAATGAACGTGTTTAGCCTCTGTTGCCTTGAGACCAAATTTTCCCTCCCAGAATACTCTGCACGGAAGTGGGCTGTGAGCGAATCCACGATGATCAGGTCCGCCCTCTTCTCCACGACGTACTCTTGTGCAACCCTGAGTCCCTCGAACTGGTGATCCGAGTTGATGGCCCTGAATACATGCACGCGATCCAGTATCTGGTCACCATCTAACCCGAGCGCCTTTGCAATAGGGTAAAGCCTCTCGGGCTTGAAGGTGTCCTCCGTGTCTATGTAGAAAGCCGCCCCGTCAAGTCCTCCACGATTCCGTGTCAGCTGCACGGTAAGGCAAAGCTGGAGGCAGATCTGAGTCTTCCCCGTGCCGTATGCCCCGATCAGCTCCGTGATCCCCGGCTCCAGGCCGCCGCAAAGCAGGAGGTCCAGGTTCTTCGATCCCGTCGTCAGGAATTGGATACTCTTCCTCCTCTCAAGATATTCCCTGGCAGTCATAACCTTCGGAAAAACCGCTTCCCTGGCGTTCTTCACAGCCTCGCCTGCCTTGCCCTCAGCCAGCTCGCTTATTTCTTCGAGCTCCCTCGCAGGGATGCAGGCAAGATCCTTCACTGTTTTAATCCCTGCCTTTCTCAGCTTCTCTGCAGTTGCAGATCCTATCCCTGCCAAATCCTCCAGCTCGAGCCCGTCTCCATCTTCATAGCCCATTGTAGACCCTCCTCAAGATCTCGATCGCGTCCAGGAGCAATTCCTTGCCATCCGCCTCTTTTCCAGCGGGGTCTTTCCTTTTGAGGATCGATCTCTCCGCCCCGAGTATTTCCAAAAACTCCTCGACGCTGTACTCCTCTTCGTTTATTTTCTCCTCCCTCCCGAACTTGCCTCTCGAAAAAACTGTTCTTCTTACCCTGTCCTCGCCTACGGCAGAAACCTCGACACCAAACACTCGGTCGCCTTGACCCCTGCCCAGGCTCCAGTAGATCCTGTTTTCAGACACGTACCTCACCCTCATTTTCTGCCTCCTCCTCATCAAGGGCCCGTTCTCCGGCCTTTGTCAGCCTGTACCAGTTAGTCCCGTTCCCGTCGGCAAACTCGATTATCAGGAAGTGCCTTGAGAGCATCCTCACAACCCTCTTAAGGGCGCCGCTCCGCTGTTTGGAGACTGCATCGACCGGGACCCTGCCACCCCTTATCATCACCATGAGCTCCTTGGCAGTCTGGTGCATTGTCTTGTCAGAGAAGATCTTCTCCAGAAGGGTAACCCTCTTTTCAACCTCCCTGTGCATCTTGAAGTCCTCGCCCAGGCTTCTCATATGCATCTCGATTTCCTCGTCCCCGACAGGTTTGAATCCGGTCCTCCTTATCCTGACTGGTCGTATTGCGTCCGAGTAGCGCGAAATAACGAGCAGCTGCTCCTGGGCAACGTTGGAGCAAGATCCTCCGGCGTCAGGTACCTGCCCTGTCTCTTATACACATCTGACGC
>MAGV01000083.1:26403-44898 GCA_001717015.1 Candidatus Methanosuratincola petrocarbonis (ex Vanwonterghem et al. 2016)
GGCGAAGATCCTGTCGGCGGGGGCGATCACTATTCCTGTCACATCGAAAGTCCCCAAATTCAGGAAGAGATCCATAGCAGCCAATCTGCAGACTCTGACTGAAGACAACTTCGAGAGGTCGATCAGGGCGGGGGTATGCACCTCCTGCGGGATCGGGCGGTCAAAAGCCCGCAGTTCCCAGAGTACATTCCTGAGCGAGTCTATGTTCTGCCCTTGTCTGGGGTGGGCCTCGGCCTCAATCTGGAGCAGGCTCTCGAGCAGATCTGAGGGCTTAGGGTTGTCTTTCCCCTGCGATAGTGACAGGAGCAGTGCCCTCTCAAGGTAGATCCTCTCACTTCTTGTTGTCTTAAGAACAGCCTGGACAGCTGCGGCTATCAGCTCCGGGAACCCCATTCGTGATGGATTGAAGGGGTTCGCCTGGAAGTTCCTGCCTGCACGATAAACTCTCAGTGATGGCATGTAGCTCACAAGACCGGAGTAGTCTCCTGTCATGTCTATGATGAGGAGTTTCTCGCCTGCCTCGGAGCATCTGAGTGCGAGCTCCATTCCGACCTCTGACCTCTCGGGACCGATGCCGGTGATGCAGCACCTCTTCAGCTCGTCCCTTTCGAGACCAAACTCCCCCGACACGCGGTCGCCAGGGTAAATGCGTCCGATGCCCGCCCCCTCTGAAAAAAGCCCCTCTAGCGCGCCCTGGGCTTCCTCGGCCCGCCTCATGGGATCACCATCGGTCTTAGTATTATGTCCTTCCCCCTGTGGATCTCAACGCCCGCTGTCGGGGATGTCGAGGCGATCACGGTTCTGGCTATGTTGAGCAATTCCATCTGCTCGATTCCAGCCCTCTCGAACTCAGCCTTTATTGAAGGTCCGTGCTTGGATGCAATCTGCATACTGTTAAGGAAATCTCCCTCATCTGTTACGATCCCGACAAAGGATATTGTCCGACCTCCGCCCCCGAGCGCCTTCAGGACTTCGCTCACCGCCATCTTGTAGGTCTCAGGCGACCTGGATCTGTCCTTTATGCTGAATGAGGAGACGCAGACGAATCCAGCCCCCCTGACCAGTATTACGTATGGCGATTCGCTGCTGGGCAGGTAATAGTCCAATGCAACGCTCTCTTTCTTGAGGCTCTTGCAGCTTCGGGCCTTCCAGTCGCTTATCCTATCGAATATCCTGCCTTTCCTCCAGAGCTCTTGTAGTCGGCTCAGGATCTTCCTGAAAATGCCTGACTTGACTATCAGGTATAGCGCGGCTATTGGAATGGTCCATGGAAAAATCACGAGTAATGTGCCGATTATTAGCCACTTCAGCAACGAAGACCAAAAGGCCATCTTCGGGTCCTTCCAAAAAAACCTCGCCACCCGACGAATTTAAGTGATCTTAAGGCTCACATCGATTCGATTTTTTTAGAAAAATCGGATCCGAGTTAAAGAAAGTTAGATAAATGATAGGTGCGCAATTCTGGTTATGGAAGAAGATCGCCGGCGCGAAGTGATGGATGCACTGGGTGAGAGGACAAGGTACGAGATCGTAGCCGCGCTCATTAAGAAAGAGCTTACAGGCGACGAGATAGCCTCTGCCGTGAACCGGTCTCGAAGCACGGTGGAATCCCATCTCTCAATGCTGCTGAGGCTTGGGTTGATCTCAAGGGAATTGCGGGACAGGGTCTACTACTACCGTGCAACCCCCCTCGCTGTCCAGTACTTGGGGGGCGCAACATCTATCGAGGCGCAGCTGCCGACAACGGGCCGCTCAGAGTCGAAAGAACCGGGGTATCTGTGGGCGGTCTTCTCCGCGGTGGCGGGCTCTTTATATTTCATGATAAATCAGTATGTTTATCCGTTCCACATATTCGGGATGGGGATCCTTTTCGGGATAGCCTCAGCAATCCTGTTCAGGAGCTTCAGGGACGTCGTCAAGGCTACCGTCGCTACTTCCTTCGTGATCTCTTTCCTTGCATACCTGTTTCTTTTCAGTTCCAGTCCGGTGACTTTCTTCGCCTCTTTCACGATATCTCTGGTCTACATCGCAATAGGGCTCGCTCTTTGGTTGCTGATAAGGTCTTTCAGCCGTTCAATCTCCAAGATCAGGGGATGATCCGCCAGACTCTATCTTGGAAATGCTTTTGAGCCAAGGGAGCTTATCCTATTCTTGGTGTCCTTCTTGTCTTCAGGGATGCTGGAATCCATGACAAGGGAGGATCTCATACGCTACATTGAGATCCTCTCGAAAAACTTTCTCACCATTGACGGATATTGGTTCCTGGGGGTGGAGGAGAAATTCGGGATCGAGGCTGCAATCGACCTTGACAGGCGTGCCTGGGAGCAGTATGCCGTCTCTGAGGCTAAGCGGATCAAGGAGCTGTTGGGGATAGCCGAAGGTACATTGGCCGATCTGGAGCGGGCCCTGCATCTGATATGCCTCGCTCCCTCCTCTGGAGTCAAGACCGAGCTGCTTGACGGTCGTCTAGTAATGACCGTAACAAAGTGCCGCCCGCAACGCGCAAGGACAAGGGATGGAAGAGGAGAGTTCGCTTGCAAGCCCGTCGGTTTCGCGCATCTTTCGACCTTTGCAAAGACGATCAACCCAAGATTCGAGACCAGGTGCATCTTTGCGCCGCCCGATCCTCACCCTGATGGGCTCTGGTGCAGGTGGGAGTTCTCGGTAAAGAAGAATGAGTAGGTAGATGGGTGGGCAGAATGCCTGATAAGATCGGGTACATGTTCCAGCAAGAGACGAAACACTGGCGGGATCGCCCAGGCGGCGGTATGGTTGATTGGCGGAAGAAACCCTCTCCCTACAAGGAATATGCCGGATCAGAAGAGATCGCGCTACCTGCATTTCCGATCCCTGCTGCCACGGTTGAGTGGTGCATAAGAACCAGGCGTAGCATCAGGGAGTATTCCCCAGAGCCAGTCTCGCTTGCTCAGATCTCCTTCATGCTATGGGCATCCACGGGCCTCCGGGAGCGGACTGGAAGTTACGAATTCAGGACCGCCCCGTCTGCGGGCGCTCTCTACCCTATCGAGACTTATTTGCTGGTGAACAATTGCTCCGGCCTTAAGAATGGGATCTACCACTACTCGGTCAGGAGGCATAGCCTCGAGACCGTCAAACAGGGTGATTTCGGGGAGATGCTGGCACATGCGTCTCTCGGGCAGTCGATGTGTGCTGAAGCCCCTTGCGTCTTCATGTGGTCCGCTGTCTTTGGCAGATCGGAATGGAAATACAAGGATCGGGCCTACCGGTATGTTTACCTCGAGGCGGGACATATAGCGCAGAACTTGGCTCTTGCAGCAGTTTCGTTAGGGCTAGGTACGTGTCAGATCGCTGCATTCTTTGATGACGAAGTAAACAAGCTGATAGGTCTCGACGGGGCTGAGGAGTCCGTTATATACATGAGCTCCGTCGGCCGACCTGCCTAGATCCCGGGCGTGTGGACGCAGCAGTCGTCGACAAACAAAACTTCCAGACCTGCGCCCTTTGCATAGTCCAGCGTTTCCTGTGATGGGTTTGCGATCCCGTCGAACTCCAGGTCCAATGCCATCCTCTCGTACATCATCCTGGGCTTTCCCCTCCCCCTCATGCACCCCAGGGTCAGGTGGGACTCCAGCCTTTCGCGTGCGTATCCCATCACCTTCTTCACTTCTGCGGGATCGGGCGTTCCCCCGTCTGTCAGGACGAGGATGGCGCAGGCACCAGGGTTTGCCTCTGCTATCATGTCGACGGTCCTGTACTCGCCGATTACCCTGCCATGCTCGATCCCTATCAGCACATGGGGGGCGAGCAGAGGGAATCTGGTCTTTGCATTCGAAAGCGCGTCCTCGTAGTCCCTAATGCTCCATCCCCCGCCGAGATGGCAAGTCACAGCCTGCTGGCTCCCGATGACGTCCAGCAGCAGTGTGTCGACCCCTGCCTTCGCCAACCTGTCCATGATCCCTTTGTCGAGGAGCCCTCCGTGCATGCTGACCTTGACCCCTGTCCTCCTCTTTCCTTCCTCTATCGCAGAGATCATGTTCTCGACGGGCAACCTCCCTGACCTCGTGAACCCGCCTGTTATGAGCAACCTCTTAGCACCACTCTTCCTTGCGGCGATGAACGCCCTGATCAGGTCTGTCGGCATAGACGCCTTTACCATCCCCGAGAGGTACCTTCCCCTGCAGTGAGGGCAATCGAGCTCACACCTTGTTCCGGTTATAGATACCGGGACAACGGCAGGGCTCGGCCTGTAAAAAAAGATCCTCTCGCTCCTCACCTTCAAACCAGCCCCCTCCGGTCAAATAGACGTTCTGTCACCTGTCGCGGTCTAGGCACTCTTGCACCATCGCGATCAGGTCTTCGATGCGCACCCCTATGAGGGTAACCCCGCCGCTAGCACTCTCGACAGCCTGTCTGGCGTTGTACACATCTTTACCTATGAGCTCCTTCTCTATAATTTCTATTCCCTCTTCGGGATGTGCGAAGAAGTCCCCTGTTATCCTTGCATCCTTGATCATGCCGCCCTCTATGGCTATCCTGACTTTGACCAGCTTCCCGTCCTTGAACTTCCTCACCAGCTCCCTTTCCAAAGGATCACCTCCTGAAGGTCCAGTCAATTGACCTGTACCTTTCCTCCAGTGTTGGGGCTATGCACTCGTCCTCCGAAAGATAAGAGTAGTCTGCCGCTGCGCCGAAATGATCCTCAAACTTCCTCACAAGGATCCTCGAGAATTCCATGTGGCTGACTTCTCNNGCCTAGGATTTCGGTTACAGTGGTTATCCTTCCTTCAATGTCCTTTGCCCCCTTCTCTGCGAGCTTCTCTGCCCTTGCCCTCAGGGCTGGGAGCAGGGAGTAGTCCATACCGAGCAGTATTGTGCCGTGCTGGAGGATCGCTCCAAACCTCCTTGTCTGTGCGCTTCCGGAGATCTTCCTCTTCCTCACTTCGATATCGTTCACTGGGCGGAATGATGCCGGGATTCCGATCTCCCTCAGCGCTGAAATGATTGGCGCGCATATCTTGAGGTAACTTCCCTGAATGTCCTGCGGAACAGCGGGATCGTTTGCCTCTACCGAGAAGCTGTAAGTGAGCTCCTTCGGGGTATGGAGGACAGCCCCGCCCCCTGAGAGCCTCCTCACCACTTGGATGCCTCTCTCGTGGCAGAACTCGAGGTTGACCTCCTCCCTTATTTCTTGGAAGTAGCCTATCGAGACTGCTGGCGGATCCCAGCCGTAGAGCCTGAGCGTTGGAGGGCTCTTCCCCGCCCCTACTGCCTTCATTATGGCCTCGTCCAGTGCCATGTTGAATGGTGCGTCCCCGTACTCGAATTCGATCACCCTGAGCCTGTTCAATAGGACCAAGCCTCCTCAGCAACTCTCTTTGGGTCTGGTCTGAAAGGATAGTTGTAGAACGGTCCAGACGCCTTCTCATTGAAGTAGGGTCTGTTGCAGCCGGGGCAGCCGCACACCATGAACGGATACCCCAAATTGAACACCCTCTCAAGCGCCTCTGCTGAGCACCCGAACCCCCTGATCCTGCCATCCGGGTCAAATTTGAAATCCGAAGCTTTCATGCCTGCCTCGACTATGAGATGCCGGGCGATCTGAATCCTCCGGTATGCTCCTATTGGGGGGCTGGCTGCGTTCTCCATGCGCGTCCCTCTGATTGGCGTCAATGCGAAAAGAGATGGTACGACTCCCATCTTGGAGACAGCGTCGATCATCTCTACCGCCTCTTTTTCAGATTCCCCGAGCCCGACAATTATGTGTGTTCCAACCTTGCCTCTACCAAAAACTTCTACGGCAGCCCTGAGGGAACCCATGATCTCCTCCAACCCCCTCCCTTTTACAGATGTGAACCTCTTCTTATCGGCGCAGTCGACCGGGACAGTAAGGATCTCCGCCCCTGCTTCCCTGAGCCTTTCCATCTCCCCCATAGTAATGGGTGGGACTGAAACCGAGAATGGCAGCCCAGCGGGCGCAAGGCGCTTTATGATCGCTTCGGCTTCGGATGCTATCCCGGGCTCGTCGGAGCACTGTAGGCAGACCCTCTTAAGGGTAGCTGCTCCCATTAGGGTCCTCGCCACCTCCTTGAGACTGAACCTTGGCCATTCTATCCTTGAGATCCTGCTGCTTTCGCCATAAGGCTGGGGGCAAAAGGCACAGGACCCCTTACAGCCGGTCTTTGAAACGAAAAGGTACAGCGTCGTAGTGCGGGCATCCGTCCTGCCCCTCGACAGGCCCAGCTCTAGTGCCGATCCGTAAGAAACCCTAACGGCTTCGATCGTTGGCGTGCACCTGCGCAGTCCCTATAACCGATCTGCCTTCTCCCACAGCAGGTCGAAGGAGTCGTGAAATACGGATACGAGCCCTGGGTTTTTGGTGTAGCCTGGTCTGTAATAGATCCTGCTGCTGTCGCTCTTCCTGGCCCATATGAGGAAGATCAGTTCCCTCGAGTCGACTATTGTGAACCGGGTATTCCTCCATTCGCGACCGGAAAACCTGACCTCGATTCCGTGTTGCTTCATGTCCTCGACCCTCTGGGCAACCTTCCCGTCCTTGACGAGAAGGATCACCCTGACCGCGACCTTCCTCTCCAGCGCCGAGATGAGCTCTTCCCTTACCTTGTCGTACCAGCTGAACTCCTCTGCAAGTATGCAAACCTCAGCATTTGCCCTTGCAATTATCTTTACCGTCTCAAGCTCCATGGCTGGAAGGCCGTCTATTGCCTGCAGTAGCTCTTCCATTCTCATCCCCAGCCTCTTCTCCGCATAAAGCGGCTCAAGGGTGGACTGGAGTCTGCCGACTGTAGCCCGAAGCTCAGAGATCCTGAGGTCGCATTCCATTTCTTGCTTCTTCATGTACCTCTGCAGGAATGCCTTTGGGGCGACCGGCGTCAGCCTCCCAGACTTGGACTCGATTGCCCCGATCCTAGCGAGCTCTTCAACCGCCGACCTTGCCGCCTCGGCATCCATGCCAAGCTTTTCCGGTATGGCTGATAGGAGCTCCTCTCCATTCTCGACCAGATGCTCATAAACCCTGATCTCAGCATCTTTGAGCCCAATACTCCTCAAATCACTGAAGGACATCGTGCACACCCGGATCACTTATCACTTGGGCGGTTAATCTGATAAGCGTTATCAGACAATGGCAGGGAAGGCGCCGATAATCCGCCCGCCCATCACCTCTCCCCTAAAATATAATCCTCGTTGTTCAATNCAATGCATGGAAGAACACTGGCACATTCTGGGTGTTGGTTGCTTTGAAGCTAGTCATCAACCAGTCCCCATTCTGGAAGAGCAGGGTCCTCTCCATGAATGCATCGTCTATTGCAAAAGTATCTGAAATGAGTTGCCTGTCGTACGGCCTGGGCATGGTGCTCACGAAGTAACTGTGTAGCTGCTGCAGGACGTTTGTGTTGAGGTGAGCTATCCTCTGGGTGCTTATCCAGCCATGTAGATGGTACTTGCGTCCATGCCTGAGCAGCCGCTCGACCGCCAGGCTTGAGTATTCAGTCCCGTCCTCTTTCTTCTTTTCGTAGGGTATGAATTCCTGTGCCTCATCAAAAACAAAGACTACCCTGGGATCCAACGAAAAGCTCCTCTTTTTTGCCCTGAAGACGTCGCTTATCAGATCCGCGCAAAGGCTCCGGGCAGCCTCAACCTCGGGAAGATTGATGACAAATGCCCTCGGGGCCCCTTCCTGCGTATCCATTATTTCAGCGGTCAGGTCATGAATTGTATACCCGCCCTTCTCCTCGTCTTCCCCCTCGCCGATAATGACTTTCAGGTTGTGGAAGATAGTTTTTATTGCGGCATCCTCCCTGAGCTTTGCCTTTCCGATCAGCTGATCTATCTCGCACAGCAGCGGCTCGATTTCGGCTCCGATCCGGGTCCCCTCATCAATCCCTTTCCTTTCGAGAAATCCTCTGATTTTAGCCATCACAGCCGGAATAATCACCTTCTGTGCCGAGGCACCGTACTTCTCCTCAAGCAGTCCAGAGAGGATCTCAAGCAGCCCGCCATAGCTCCTGTACGCATTCATCTTCAAAGTTTCCCTTGAGGGCAGGGCAAGCTTGAGCACCTTATTGCCCTCGAACAGATCCCTGATGCGGACTATCAGCTCTTCCTTCCTTTCCGATAGCGATTCTGGGATCACGTGCCTCCTGTAATACTCCTCCGCAGCCTCCATAGTGTCGGTTTCAGAGATCTCCTCAGTGAAAAGCACCCTGCTCGGGACATTGCATAGTAGGTCAAGTATGCTTATCCCATACTCTGAAGAGACATCAAAAACAACCACTTTCATATCAGGACATGCCTTCACAGCCTTCCTTACCACCAGCGACGTCAGGTTGCTCTTACCCGATCCTGTGAATGCGAAGACGCCTACATGGTAATGGAGTAGCTTTTCGAGGTTGACAGTGAACGGTATCTCCTCGTCGGCTACCCCCAACAGCTTTCCTATGGTGTAGTCGCCGCCACTGCTGCCACTTGGTGCGTAACAGATGAATTTCTTTATCAACTCCCTGCTGAGCAGCGAAACCTTGGCTCCGGGTAGGGGGGCTATGTTCTTCCTCAGGAAAGCCGGCAATCCCCCTTCGACCTTCATGACGTAACCCGTCGGGGCTGCGACTATCTCGATCCATGTGCTCTTGGAACCCTTCTGCCACTCTGCGTCGATGAGGCTCATGAACTCCTTCCTTATCATGCTCGGCTGGCTTCTGTCAAGCGTGAGCATGCTGTAATGCATTGGATATAGGTCTGCTATCTCGTATATCGAGAATGAGTCGTTAGTGCCGACGCCCACTATGTTGGGTATTGCGATCAACCTGCCCGCCTCCATTTTTCTCATAACCTCTGGTTCATATTCGGCCTCTATCCTTGCGGTCCGGAAGGTTATCGTTGCCTTACCGTCTGAGGTCGTTCTTGTGGCCGAATGTATCTCCCGTAGCCTTGCCATGAATTTGCCGCCCAGGTCGTCGAAGAAATCCATACCGATCAGCCCCTCCTAATTGCCTCGATTTCAGATCTGAAGTCTCTGAACTTTGTGTTGAATAAGATTTGCTGATCTAGCCTGCTCTTGGCGATTTCGTATGCAACAGTTGCAAGGTAGGTCTGTCTGGCGCCTTCCAGAACAAGCTTAGCCTTCTTGTCCGCCAGAAAAAGGGGGAAGTTATACCCCAGCGCCTCCGGTATGACTTCGTCTGCCATGGAAGCAAGTATTGCCATGACCAAGTCCGCCACCGGGCTGCCCTCATCATACTCCAATACCGGCTCAATAGTTTCCACTTCGTCCCCGTCCTCGTGCAATAGGATAGGTCCCCTAAGACCGTCGAAACCCGGGTAACAGGGCCTGTCATACGCAAAGACGTGACTCCTCACAGCCGGCTCATTATGGCTGTGCCAGAGCTGGACATACGCCTTGACGAAAGTCCTCTCATTGGATATCACATTCTTATGCGCACCCTTAACCTTCACTCCCTGAGCTGAAGCCCGCATGTCACCGGAAGGCATGGCTGTCCTGAAGCAAGAGTCATACTCTATTGTCCTCCATGGGGTATTCAGCCTCATCGCTTCTACAACACTATAATTCTGGAGAACTGCCTTGTCGCTGTTGAAGTCGGGCATACTGTCCATCAATCCAACTTTTCCGGTCGCGGACAGCACTTTTGAAACTGATCGGACAAGTTCGTAGGCCATTGTATCTTTGATGAGCCCCACCAGGAGCACTCCATTGCCCCATGCCATCCTGAGGAGTCTTTGGAGAATGAATAGGCTGACAAGATCGAGGTCGTCTGAACAAATCCAGCGCTCTCCGCCGCCGACCTTCATGATCAGCGGGTGCTCTCCTGGAGGAGTCTCAAAGATATGTTCTGCCACTTTCTTGGCAGCAAAGGATACCCTGTCCCAGTAAGAACCAACATGTGGCTTGAGCCTGCAGCTTTCGCCGGGCTCCAACAAACCGTATTCAGTACGTAATCTCTGGAGTTCCCTCCTTATCCTCTCCGCCCTTCCACTTCCTTTCGATAGCGCTTTGATGAGTTCTTCCTCGGAAACTTCCTTTCCTGATCTGATCAGATGTTCGACAATCGCGTACCTTATGAACTGGCTCCTTGGCGGGGGCAGCGACAGCTCCTTGTTGGGGGTGAGCATCCTAGCCAGATCCAGGTCAGACTCGGAAACGGCTCCGAACGGTGTGTCCATACCTTCCATGATTGAGTGCCCGCTCTCGAGCCATTCCCGCGCGCTCCACACTAGGTGCCCGAAGTCGCCAGCAAGAGTCCTGTCTAGCAACACAACCTTAACGCTCAGGTCACTTTCGAGCGCCTTCATTGCAAGGTAGTACTCTGACAGACGCATCAGCGAGCTGGGGAGGCGCATAGGATCTATTTCGGATCCTCCCTCGGTCATCTTCCCAGCCACCGTGGACTCTTCCTCCTCGTATATCGGTATTGCAGAGGAGGCGCTCACTGAAGCCGTCTCTTCGTTGAGCTCAGCCATCCTGCATCCAGACCGATCGAAAAGGAGTCTTCCTTGATAGGCGTAAGCTCCAGCATAGAAGATTATCATGTCAAGCTGCCTATCTTGGGCCATTGTTCCATCTATTGCTGCGAATTTCACCTCTTCTTGACCGAAAAGTGATCTCGCGACAAAGAGCGCCTTATCTGCGCTGTAGCCATCTCTTATCAGGCTTCTTATCGCCCCTGAAGAGCGCCTCAAAGAATCGATCTTTTCACTGAATTTGCCGACGAGTTTCTGAGTGGAGCACCTGACCGATCCAACTATCCTTTCATGTTCTGAAGACATCCGGGTTTAGCCCCTGTTCCTTTACTGCTCGAGGAAATATTTAATCGAATTAGGTCGGCTCAAATCTCTAATGCTTTGTGAAAACTGATAAAAAGACTGGTGCTTATTGAGAAATGAGGAGTCAGTATGGAACAAGTGCTTTTGATAGGGGGTGACGATTCGGGGATGCCTTTCAGGAGGCTTGCATACGGTGGATATCCGCTTATTTCGTGCAATCCTGATCGCCTTCCTCAGAACCTGCATGAATTGGCAAAGATCTGTGACGTGGTGGTTGTTTGTGCGGACCAGATAATGGGTAGGGTGATAGCTGATGAGATCTGGCACCTTCTGAGGAGAAAGATCGTAATATCGACCACGCCAGGTTTCGACCTCTCGATGCTGCGTGACCTCTATCCCCTTTCAAAAGTCTGCAGGTGCGATTTGGTGCTGGACGGTGATGTCGACAGATGCCTCGCAGTTGTGTCATTCGGGGACTCTTTTTCAGAGTTAGATATGGCCTCGATGAAAAGGATCTTCTCAAGCATTGGAGAGATGCTCGTCATTAACGAGCCGCTCTTCCAAGAAGTCAGGGCAACAATCAGCGAGGGTTTTTCATCCCTCTCCGAATTGTTGAGGAGGCTCGGTCCGGACGATTTCCAAGAATACCTTCTTGGCTGGGTCATGTACTGCCTGGGCCAGATGATCCTCAAGGGCAATCCGATCGAAGGATGCCGGAATCCGCAGGGTAAGGTAGGGGGGATCGGAGATCAGGCGCCCCCATCCGCTGGATCCAAAACATCGGGATAAGCGGGAAAAGTCGGAGTTGTGGGAATCATGGTGGAGATCCGCGTCGGCGTGCATGTCTCGATTGCTGGGTCGATAGCGTTCTCTGTCGACCGGGCGGCTGATGCCGGATGTGACACCTTCCAGATCTTCACCAGGAACCCGAGGGGGTGGGCATTCTCGGATATACCTGAAGAGGTCAGGATCTCTTTCATAAGTAAAGTAAAGGCTTCAAATCTCTCGCCAGTCGTTGCCCATATGCCATACCTCCCAAATTTGGCGTCCCCGTCAAGGGAGATCTATGAAAGATCACTGAAGACCCTTGAGGCTGAGGTCGATCGTTGCGACAGGCTGGAGATACCTTATTTGGTGACACATCTCGGGAGCCACATGTCCAGCGGAGAAGAAAGCGGTCGAAAGAGGGTAGCCGAAGCCCTCGATACCGTCTTCAGGAAGGGTTGCAGGTGCATGATCCTCCTCGAGAACACTGCAGGTCAGAAGAACAGCCTTGGAAACAAGTTTGAGGATCTCTGTGCAATCATCGAAAAGACGAGCTCGCCAGAAAAAGTGGGGGTTTGCTTGGACACCTGCCACGCCTTTGCGGCAGGTTACGATGTGCGGCTCAACTTCACCTCTGTGTTGGACGCGCTCGAGAGCGCCATTGGTTTAGAAAAGCTCAAGGTCATCCATATGAACGATTCCGTTGGCGACTTGGGGTCGCACTTGGACCGACACGAACACATAGGTCTTGGCAAGATCGGGGAGTCTGGCTTCGTCAACATACTCTCGGACAAGAGGGTATGGAGCCTCCCGCTAATAATGGAGACTCCGGTGGATCAAAGGCGCGACGACAGGGGGAACATAAAGAAATTGAGGGAATTGGCTACCCTCGTCCAGACATCATAGGTTAGCTCACCCTGTCTGGGGTCTTGATGCCCGCCTGGCCAACAAAAGACCGATCCCGCTAGACAGGATGCTCACCCCTGCAATTATTATGAAGTAGCTGTAGACCGCTTGGAACTCCAGATTTTGCCTAAAGAGCTGGTCTGCCAGGAATGCGATCCCTGCCCAAAATATGATCCCCGAGAATGTGTCTGCCCTCCTCCTTACAGAGTCACGAATGATGTACCGTGCAACCAAAATGAGTGCGTTGGTTACCGCCATCGCAATGGCTAGCCAAAGGAAGAAGCCATAGACTTCGGGGTGCGGCCCTCTCACTACAGGAAGGTAAATGCCTTGGGAGATCTCGAGCAATTCGAAATCCGTTATGAATTCTTTAAGCCTGTCGACCAAGTTCGGGGTAAAAGCGAAAAATGATCCAACCACCACTAGGAACACTCCGAAGTTTACCAATCCCAGGAAGTCCCTGTCGCCTCTTGAAGAGCTCATTTTTTGAACCCCTTGAAATATCTAATCAGCCCTACTAATAAATCTGATAAATGATGGTTAAAAAAATAGGAAAATTTATCTGACAATTAATGCAATCAGTTACAGAGTGACTTACTTTTCTGGAGCTGTTGTTGTTGTCATCAGAAAAATTCTGCAGGCACTGCGGTGCTGAGATCCCCCAGGATAGCGCTTTCTGCCCGAAATGCGGCAGCCCGATCTCATTCGATCAGGCCGGACCGTCCGCACAAGCCCGCCGTAAAAAGGCGGAAAAGGGGGAGAAGCGCGAGAAGGAGGAAAAGGGAGAGAATGAGGGTGAAAAGCAGGAAGAGAAAGAAAGGGAAGGGAGCGTGTCTGGTGCGCTGTTTGGCGGGGGTGTCCTGATTTGGCTGGGCGTCACTTTCTATCTGGCAACAAGCGGTCAGATCGCCTGGTCCAAATGGTGGCTCAGCTTCATGTCTGGGCTCGGGGTCCTGTTGGTGCTCTTGGGCCTATACTATTCTCTCAGGAGCAGGAGTCTGTTCCCGTTCTTTGGAATAGTGATCGGTGGGGCCATAATATTGATAATCGGGCTGTCTGGATTTTACGCCATCAGCACGGAGCTCTGGCCCGTGATGATCATCCTGCTCGGCTTAGTTGTCATATTAGTCGGGCTGTTCGGGAGGAGGAGGGTGCCTAAGCCCTAATTATCCTCCCTGTGAAAATGTTGAATAGAATATGCTCCAAAAGTACTTTCTTGTTTGCCCTCCCGAAGACCCTGTAGTAATTCTTGCCTGCACATTCGATGTAGTCGCCGATGTCGTATCTTGGGAATAGGCATGATGACACTACCAGCCTTCCCCATTCCCCTCTTTTCAGCTCGTGCAGCATCTTCACCTCCTTGCCTTTCATGACCTCTAAGAAATAAGCGTCGTAGTTCGGGACGACATAGGGGTTGTTGTCAAGCTGCTGTGCGAAGATCCCTTCAGTGGCTGTGTACATCTCAACGACACTCACGGCTCCGTACAGTGCCTTGATCTTGGGGGCATGGTAGGTGTGTATCTTGGGCAGGCTGGTGCAGAACGCTGCCTTCAACCTCCAAACTCCCTTTGGCGCCAGTCCGTGTCTCTTCTTCAGGTACCTGCCGAAAGCGGTGATCACATTTGTTACGCCCATCACCGATCTGACGTCCTTCCCTTTCGCCCTTTCATACACCAGCTCGAACCTCTTTTCCCAGTCCTGCCTGCTAATCCCGCTTCCAAGCCCATCGATCTCCTCTTGGCTCGGGACGAGCCCAACACTCCCAAGACGCGGGTTATACTTGGCATAAGTCCCTGAGCTGTACCCGTACTCTATCCTTCCCCCTCCCGTTTCCTCTGAATCGACTGTTGAAGGGAAGTTTAGGTTCAAGACGCCGCCGTTAAGGAGCTCCTGATCCCCTGTTCGCAAAGCGTGGTTCACAAGACCCCTCGCACCGACCATCCGCACTTGTTCGAGGTGCGTCCTTGTGGCTGGGATCAGCTTGGGTTTTCCGGTTGTCCCCCTGGTCATTACCCATCTGATGACTGGCTCGCCCAGGAGCTCTTGGTGCCCCTTGTTTTTCACCCTGTCGAGCCAAGGTTTTAGGCCCTGGTAATCAACAACGGGAAATCGATGCCTGTACTCATCAACACCGGAAATCGTCCCTGTGCAATATGCCTGACCGTAGCCAGTTCTGGAGTATAAGTCCGTTAGCCTAGTTAGGAGCTGGGTCTGGGCTCCTTCCGGATCCTCGAGTGCTCTGTACCATGGCTCTACCACCATCTGAAGCCCTGCAAATCCCTCCATCTTGAGACACCAAAAAAGGGAAACAGCTCCAAAATCAGAGCTCAATTAGCGATTCGGTCTTGTACACTCCCTCGATCGCATTTATCTTCCTAATGAGAGGAGTGATGTCTTCCCTCTTCTCGACCTCGCAGAATGCGACTATGTCGAACCTCCCAAAAGTAGGGAATGTTTCTACCACTCCTGGTATCTTCTCCAGCTTCTTCACCACGTCCAATATGGAGACTTTCTCTGCGTTAATCAGTATGCACACCTGGATCATCTTTCCAACCTCACAGAAGTGTTTCGATCAGCGTCTCGGTCGAGATTACCCCATCTATCTTGGCTATCTCATAAACTGCAACCCCGAGCTTTTCCAGATTCTTGAACTCGAACTCGGCGACAATATCGAAAGCGCCAAGCGTTTCGAAAGCCCTTTTCACGTCTTTCATCTCCTTTATCTTCTCCAGGGCATACGGATCCTTGCCTGGCTTGCAGTGGACAAGAATGCATGCGAGAGGCATTTCAGGTCACTCCTGTCTGATTATCGGTCTTTCGCTCTATTTATGCTTCTCTAGATCGACCATCAGCCGAGCTTGGGAAGGAACTTGAAGAGCGGGTGGTCCTTGTCTATCTGCCTCTCTCCAGAAAGCCTAGCTCCGTATGCCTTAATCGCCTCGACCACTGCCACTGCCTCGAATATGTAGGTTGATGCCTTGAGGGGGCCGTAGATTATGAAATCTGCGCCTCCAATCTGCACCATGGTGTTCAAGGCTGCGTTGATCGCCCTCGCGCTCTTTCTGGACACCCTCTTCTTGATCAGAGTTTGATAAGCTGCATTCGACGGCGCGCACCCGCACGGTAGACCCAACTCCTTCCTTATCAGTTTCATAGACTCGACTGCGAGGTGGGTGCTGGTGAAGTCGATTATCCCGACATCGACAGCAGCCCCTTCGACCCCTGCAGATTCGCACTTGCCCAAGAGCACGTCCTTGAGCAGCGCCAACTTCTCTTCCGGGTAGACGGACGACGGGTCTAGGGTCTGGATTATTGCAAACCTGATCTTGTTGGCGCTCAGCTCGGAAAGCTCTGTCTCGGTTGTGCATGTTGACACTGAGTTCACGCCGCACCTTGCATTGATCCCTATTTCCAGAGCCTTCCTATACCCTGCAACCCGCGTCTCCTCGTTAAGGCCGCCGATCAGAAGCGGGCTTTCGGTCAACTCGGAGAGCATGCCGATGTACTTGCACATCGCTTCGGGCGTCTCGGCAATAACATCGATAGCATGCGGCAACCCAACGCGCCTCGCAATCCTCTCTGCAGTCTCCAGTTCGCTTTCGACCCTCTTCCTATTGACCTCGCCCGTCCGGTGATCGGAGACCTTCTTGTCGCCTCTGTAGAAGAGGCTCCCTATGAGGACTGGCTTTCCGAAGACCCCGAATTTTGCATCCCCCAGCATATATGGCGGTGCCCTCATCTTGCCTCTTCCTCCGCCTCCCTGACTGCCCTGACCATCTCCCTCAGCTTCCCGACTGCAACCGCCCTGTCGAGCGCCCGCAATCCGCAGTCGGGGTGCACCCATGCTATGTTTTCAGGTTTATAGGCTGCAAAAAGCCTGTCCAGCAGCTGCCTGATTGCGCCCTTTTCCTCGACCTTGTTCTCCATGGAGCTAACGCATCCTGCACCGAGCTTCTTCCCATGATCCTCGATCGCTTTCCTGTCTACAGCATCGAAGTTGCCTGGGTTGTCCTTGAAGGCGAAGCTGAGTATGTCTAACCCATCGATCCTCACGATCTCCCGGAATGATCTCTTCAGATTGCCGCATACGTGTAGTGCCTTTACGCCCTTCACATTGGAAGTGACCGACTCAAGAGCTCTCTTAGCAAGGTCCATCGGGGCTCCTATTGAGAAGCTGGGCTCATCAAACTGGAAGGTGGTGAAGCCGTGCTTGCTTATGATCTCAGCCTCGACTGCAAGCGCCTCCCCAATGTCTGTATACAGCTTTTCATCGCGGAAACCGCTGTATGGCGCGCTAGGTGTGAGCTCTGAGAAGAAAGCCATCGTCACAGGGCCCGTTATTATGGCTTTGACCTCGCAAGTTCCCAAAGCGGTCCTTTTTGCATGGATCAGGTCTTGAACCAACGGGGTCTCCTCTGGTGGGCAGACCTTCCCTGTAATCATCGTCCTTCCGTCTTTGATCTCGAATCCCGGTATGTGGTCAGCAAAGTATGCGACCATGTCCTTCCTTGTCTGCCCGTCGCTAATGATGTCGATCCCTGCCTCGATCTGATCCCTGACAGCGCTCTCGATAGCCTCCAGCCCCGAACCCGTAACCGGGTGGCTGCCGATCACTGTCGTCTTTATCTTCTTGATGCCTTCTCCCCCCCGAGCATCTCCCTTGCTATCCTGACTGCTTCCTTTGCGTCAACTCCGTAAGCATCAGCGCCTATCTCCATCGCGATCTTTTCACTCATAGCAGCTCCGCCGACCATGAACCTGACTGAAGGGTTGTTCGCCTTAACCTTCTTTATTATTTCGGCTGCCTTTCTCACGTCGGAAGTGAGCAGGACCGAGAGGCCTATGACCTGTACGCTGTTCGCGGCGCTCTGGACCTTGTCGGGCGTTAGCATAGTCCCGAGATCCAACACATCAAAGCCATCCGAGACGAGCATTGCCGCAACAAGCGTTTTGCCTATGTCGTGCGGGCCCAGCGACCCGATTGCGAGCCTCCCCTTGCCTGCCCTTGCTATGCCGCCTCGACTCTGAATGGCTGGTATGACCAAATTCAGCGCTACCTTTGCGGCGTTGGCCGCCCTCATTACCTCAGGCAAGAACAGCTCTTGCGCCTCGAAGAGATCCCCGACCTCTTTCAACCCCTCTGCTATCAGATCCGCTATCCTGACCGGATCTTCGCCGTTGTTCAAGAGCTGCTTTGTCGCCTCAAGAGCCGTCCTCGAATCCTGGCTGATTAAGGCATCCTTTAGCCTTTTAAGAAGGTCGTCGGACAATTTTCCCCCTCCAGCATTGTAGGATTATCGACCCCTCAAGCTTATCCCGCAAAAAGTTAAATAGATTTTCTTTTCATTCAACCAATGTTCCCTCTGGTGTAGTCTATGGAAAACAAATACTTGGTGGCAATCGCGGTTGGACCTGATAGGCCCGGTCTCATCTCTGAGATAACTTCTGTGATAGCTGACTTCGGCTACAACATCGAAGAAATGGATCAGGTTGTGATGAAAGAGATCTTTATCCTGGCACTCCTGATCAACATCTCTATAAAAGTAGGTGCGCTTGAAGAACTCCGGAGGAAGCTGTCCCACAGGTGCAGCGAATTGGGACTAGAGGTGACATTCTATTACGCTGGATCAAAGTAAGATAGTGCTGACTGTGGTGGGTAAAGACAGACCAGGGATTGTTGCTGCTGTTTCGGGAGTGCTTGCACGATTCCATGCAAACATATTGAAGACGAGGGCTGCGACAGTTTTCAACGACCTTTTCGCAATGGTGATGGTCGTAGAGACACGTTATGCAACGATTAATAAAGCAGATCTGATAAACATACTGAAAAGGAGCTGCGATGGTATCGGGCTAGCTCTGGCAGCCGAGAACTGCGAGAGCTATAAATGCGGAAAGAAAGTGATCGTATTCGACCTAGACGGGACTTTGATCGACCAAGAAGTGATTGAAGAGCTGGCAAAGGCTGCTGGCGTTGGAGAAGAGGTCAAGCGGATTACCAGGCTCGCCATGGAGGGGAAGATGAACTTCCTTGAGGCTCTCAGGAGG
>MAGV01000083.1:44967-53314 GCA_001717015.1 Candidatus Methanosuratincola petrocarbonis (ex Vanwonterghem et al. 2016)
GAGGCTCTCAGGAGGCGGGTCAGCCTGCTTCGCGGTCTCCCCACGTCGAAGCTTGATGAGATAAAGAATTCCATAGTGATTACGCCAGGCGTCGTTGACCTGATAAGCCAACTCAAATCAAGGGGTTTCGTAGTCGGCATAGTGACTGGGGGATTCGATTTTGTGGCCGAACACGTGGGACGTATGATCGGGGCAGACTATGTCTTCAGCAACAGGCTTCTAAGCAAGGACGGGATCTTGACGGGCGAGGTCGAGGGCGAAATGACCGGCCCCGAGGCAAAGCTGAATGCGATCAGGAAGATAGCCAGAGACCTCGGCATTGGGCTTGAGTCATGCGTTGCAGTCGGGGATGGCGCGAATGACCTATTCATGATAGAAAATGTGGGGCTAGGAGTCGGATTCAAGGCTAAGCTGGTCGTCAGGGAAAAGGCTCCAGCATTGATAAATACCGATGACATACGGGTGCTGCTAGCTCTGATTGGCTGCATCCAACTCAAAGATGATATCCTTAAAAGGATTTGATGAAGCATTCGATTTTCCAGCATATTCTCCAGTTTGGGATGAGCCGAAGCATCCATAACGATCCAGCCCAAACTTAGACACCTGACTAAATACAGCCGAATATGCCGCCACAGGAATACTCGCCCCCTCGGAGGCATGCCGACCCCACCCAAAAAGTACATATAATCTGGAATATGAAACCTTAAGGGTGGTTTGATGGGGTTTGACTGGGACGAAGAACTCAAAAAGATAAAAGAGAGGAAACTACAGGAGATAACTTCAAAGAAGGGAGATGAAAAAGAATTGTCAATGGAAAAAGAAATTACGGTAACAGACGGGAACTTCGAAAGCATAATAACGAATACGAACTCGCTGGTGGTGATTGACTTCTGGGCAACATGGTGCGGACCTTGCATGTACATGGTTCCGATCTTCGAGAAGATCGCCAGGAAGTATGCTGGGAAGGCGGTGTTCGGCAGGATGAATGTCGATGAGAACCCTATAGTGCCCGGAAGGTTGGGCATCTATGGGATCCCGACTTTCGTATTCTTCAAGAATGGGAAAGAAATCGACAGGATGGTAGGCGCGACCAGCGAGGCAAACCTGGAAGAGATGATAAAGAAACATCTCTAACCGACGCCTTTTTACCTCTTTACCAACATGGCGCAAAACCCGCACCATTTACTTAATGTATGGATATGTCTACTGCTGGCTGGTAAGAAACCTTAATATGGTCTATAAATTCACTCTGTGACTGCAGTGATCTGCCTGGATGATCTTTGGGGTCTGGAATGGTGATGCGATGATGCTAGTCAACAGCTTCGATAGAAACCGAACCGGCATCGCTTATTTCTCCATGGAGATCGCTCTTGATAGCGACATACCGACCTATGCAGGAGGGCTAGGTGTACTTGCAGGTGACACCGTCAGGTCTGCTGCCGACCTGAAAGTGCCTCTGGTGGCTGTATCACTAGTCAGCCGGAAAGGCTACTTCACCCAGAAGCTCAGCGCAAAAGGGGAACAGACTGAGTTGCCCTCGGACTGGGACCCTTCAAAGCGGGCTGAGGAGCTGCCTGTGAGGGCTACCGTTAAGATCGAGGACAGGGACGTGCAAGTAAGAGCTTTCCACTACCAGGTTTCTAGCCCCAAAGGGGGAAACGTGCCGGTTTTGCTCCTGGACACTGATCTGGTTGAAAACCAGCCCGGTGATAGGGAAATAACGCATTACCTCTACGGTGGGGACTTGGAGTACCGGCTGAAACAAGAGGTCGTGCTCGGGATAGGCGGCGTCCGGATATTGAACGCCCTCGGCTTCAGAATAAGACGTTACCATATGAACGAGGGGCACTCTGCACTGCTGTCGCTCGAGCTACTCAGGGAGAACCAGCTCGATGCAAAGCGGGTGAAGAGCATGTGCATCTTCACCACCCATACCCCGGTTGAGGCGGCTTTTGACAAGTTCGAGTACCCGATGATCGACCGTGTCTTGGGAGATCTAGTCCCTAAAGACGTGATAAGGCAGTATGGAGGGGGAGAAAGGCTGAACATGACCTTGCTAGCTCTAAACCTCAGCGATTATGTCAACGGGGTATCCAGGAGGTATGGGGAGTACTCCACAAGCCTCTTCCCTGGCTACAAGGTCCATGCCATAACTAATGGTGTGCACTCGTTCACTTGGACATGTGCGCATTTCAAGAGGCTTTATGACAGGTACCTCCCGGGCTGGGCGGATGAGCCAAGCTTCCTGACCAGGGTAGGGACGATCCCGGACAAGGAGATACTCGAGGCCCACAGGGAAGCAAAAGAGGATCTATTGACCTGCGTGAGGACAATGACCGGAATTGAAATGGATCCGCGTGTCCTCACGATAGGGTTCGCAAGGAGGGCCACGGGGTACAAGCGCCCGAATCTGATCTTCTCAGATGTTGATCGCCTACGGAAGATTGCACGCCGGTGGGGGCTTCAGATCATCTTCGCGGGCAAGTCTCACCCAAAGGACGAAACTGGTAAACTGATGATCAAGCAGATATTCCGTTATATGGAAGAGCTGAAAGACGACATAAAGATGGTCTACCTCGAGAACTACGACCTCGCCCTCTCCAAGCTCATGGTCTCCGGAGTCGATGTGTGGCTGAATACGCCCCAACCCCCTATGGAGGCCTCTGGGACGAGCGGGATGAAGGCTGCACACAACGGGGTACTCAATTTCAGCGTATTGGATGGCTGGTGGGTAGAGGGGTGGATAGAAAATGTCACCGGGTGGGCGATAGGTCCACACCCACACGAGAACGTCACTCCCGAAGAGAGGAAGCAGCAGGAAAAGGAGGACCTCTACAACAAGCTGAACTACATCATATGCCCCGCCTACTACGACAGGGTAGACGATTGGGCGGACATGATGCAGAACTCAATAGGCATCCTGGCATCGTACTTCAACAGCCACCGGATGATGCGCCGCTACGTGACTGACGCATACCTCTGATCCAGAAAACTCTTTAGTAGGCAAGGCTTTCTTTAGCTAGGTGTTTTGACATGAAGTGCATCGATCCCCATACCCACACTTACTTCCGAGGCCCGGAGGATCTTGAACTTATGTCCGTCTCAGGGGTCGAGGGAGTGGTTCTCTGCTCTTATTTCCCCATTCAGCCGACTGGAGCATCGACGGTCTTCGACTTCTTCAAGTTTCTGGCTGAGGAAGAGGCTGCCAGGTTAGCCTCCTATGGCATAGACTTCAGACTGGCTATGGGCATACACCCCAAGTTCATCCCGAAGTATGAGCTCGACCTCGCGATCGAACGTGTACTGGCCATTTTTGACAACGCCTTGGCAAACGCACTTGGGGAGGTAGGTCTTGAGACAGGAAGCGAGGATGAAGTAGACGTTTTGGTCAAGCAGCTACGTATTGCCAACGAGTACGACCGCCCGGTGATAGTCTACACGCCCCAGAAGAACAAGGAAACTGTAGTTGAGAGGCTCCTGCAAATCCTAAAGGAAGAGTGCACCGAACCCTCGCGGGTAGTGGTTGACCATCTTACCCCGCCGCTTGTGCCGAAAGTAAGGGAACTGGGCTTCAACGTTGGCCTCACGGTGCAGCAGGGGAAGCTTACCCCGTGCGATGTGAAGGAAGTTGTCGAGAAGCACGGTCCGGAGGGGGTAATCGTCAACAGCGGGCTGGGGTGCGAGCCGTCCGACCCGTTAGCCGTCCTGAGAACTGCGAAGTATCTTGACAGGTCTGGAATAGGGGGCAGGGACATCCAGCTGGTGACCTATTCGAACGCAAGGTCCGTAATCTGGTTCTGATTGCAAGATCTGTCGAGAAAAAGGAGTGGAAGCAGAATGCGATTTGGCTTGCGGCATCTCGCCGTGCAATTCTTCATGGAAGGTCAGGTAGGCTTTGAGGTGCCCTGTTACCTTTCTGCCTTACCTTCTATGAAGTCCTCAAATCTCTGCTTGGCCACTTCGTATGGCATCTGGATTGGAGGGTGCTTGAATGCGAATGCAGAGGGCCCTATGAGCCTTCCTGCGACCCCCCTGTCGAGCGCAATCCGGGCTGCCCTTATCACATCTATTACTACCCCGCCGCTGTTTGGCGCGTCCCAAACGTCGAGCTTGACGTCTATCTGGACTGGAGTCCCGCCGAAGTATTCTCCTTTCATGTACACGTAGCAGATCTTCTTGTTATCCAGGAAGGGAACATAGTCCGAAGGTCCGATCCTAAGCGGTATGTTATAAGGTATCATGGCCGCCACCGCCGAAGTTTTGCTTATCCTCTTTGAGATCAGCCTCTCCTCTTCGAGCATGTTCAGGAAATCCGTGTCCCCGCCTATGTTCAGCTGGTAGCTCTCGGTCACTTTCACCCCGCGATCCACGAGCAGCTTTGCAAGCGTCTTGTGGAGCACGGTCGCCCCGATCTGGCTCATCACGTCATCGCCGGCAACAGGCAGCCCCTTCTCCTCAAATTTCTTTGCCCATGAGTCGTCGGAAGCGATAAACACCGGCATGCAGTTCACGAATGCGCACCCTGCCTTCAGCACCTGCTCCGCATACCATCTTACTGCCTGCTCGGATCCTACTGGGAGGTAGTTGACCACGACTTCTGCGCCAGAGTCCTTAAGTTCAGCTGCAACGTCTACGGGCTTCGCGTCTTCGTCCACCTTGACATACCCTTTGAGGTACTTGCCAAGGCCATCCATAACGGGGCCCCTCTTCACCTCAACGCCGAGGTTGGGCACATCTGCGAACTTTCTTGTATTGTTGGGCTCCGAGAGTATTGCCTGAGAGAGATCCTTCCCGACTTTCCTGGAATCCACGTCAAAAGCAGCAACGAACTCAATGTCCTTGACATGGTACCCTCCCATGTTGACGTGTAGGAGCCCTGGCACGAAGTCGTCATCTTTAGCATTCCTGTAATAATAAGTGCCTTGGATCAATGCACTGGCGCAGTTGCCTATCCCAATTATTGCGACCTTAATCGTCATGCCCATATCTCCCTGCCTGTTCTGCGCATTTTTGTAATGCAAACTATTTTATAACCATAAAGGTTACAGTGCAGAGTATTTTTAGGCTATTAATAAGCGTTTCTTGAACGCCATCTGCCTTGCCCCCTCCGCCGATACGTGCCTGACCCGATTGTTCAAGGCATCCCGTCAGGCTCGGGTGCGCAAAAGTTGGAATGTGGCAGCAGCCAATCAGTCAGATTTATAAAAAACTAGTCGGATAGGATATTGGGCTATGATGAATGCTGGTATTACGGATGTGCAAGATGAAGTATGACATCAGAACAGAGCCCAGATATGTAGCAAGATTCCTCTACCTCAATCGGATGAACCGGCATGATTTGTGCTGTTAATTTATCGGGGTCGAAGACGTCCACAAGTTCTCGAAGTAAGTCTTGGCAATCTGGACTAGTCCCGCGTGGTTCGACCATATCGCTACACTTGGGTTCGATCCCTCGCTTGCAATGAAGAGTATGGCCTCGTTCCCGTCAACTATTATGCCCCCTCCGAACATCCTGTCCCTTATCCTGACGCTGAACATCTTTGAGATTCCCTCTATATTGCCACTCGTTACCTGCGATGCTAGGAGCAACCTTAATGCCACCTCCTTGCCCCTCAGCCTTAAAAGTGTAGGGTAGAGCTCATCGGATGCCCATTCTGGCATGAATGGTAGTGCAACATCGACTTCCTTGGTCGCATTGAGAATAGTCGCATAAGCCTTTTTGACTATATCTTCAGTGTTTTTGATGATCCAAATGTCTGGCTTTTCGGCATCTGTGGCGGCCTGCAGATCCTGTAATGATGCCTCCAGCTCCCCAAACTTACCGTCGAGCTCCCTTGCCACGACCCTCTTATATTCCGACAAACCCTCAGATGGTGCCTTTGCGCTAAAGACAGTTGGTCTGCCTGCCCTGACGGTTATCAGAGACTTTGAAGCGAGCTTTTCAAGTACTGTGTAGACCTTCGAGTACGGTATACCGGACGCCTTGCTGATCTCCTTTGCATCCATCCCTGCCTTGCTTTTCAGGAGAGTCAAGTAGACCCTGCCCTCACCCTCTGTAATCCCTACCTGAGCCAGCTTGCTCAGTATTCCCCACTCGTTGCTCATACGATTCACCGTATAACTAGTATAAAAAATTTCAAATATAAAGCGGATGTTGTTATCGTGGATGAGCGCCTATGCAGGTACTTAAGAAGACGAAGAGCCTCTGCCCTGAATGCATGAAGGTTTTGGAGGCGGAGATTTATGAGGACAACGGCGTGGTGTACATCGGTAAGACCTGCGCAGAGCACGGGCACTTTGAGGACGTTTATTGGAGCGATTACGAGCTATACAAGAGGGCTGAGGGGTACGAACGCCTCGGCGACGGTCTCGAAAACCCTCGGACAAAGTCAGAAGCCGGATGCCCGTACGACTGCGGGCTATGCCCATCCCACGGGTCGCACACGGTTCTTGCAATAATAGACGTTACCAATAGGTGCAATCTGAGGTGCCCTATCTGCTTTGCGAATGCTGCAGTGGCTGGTTACACCTATGAGCCGACCAGGGACCAGATCGCAGATATGCTGAAAAACCTCAGGAGCAACCGCCCTGTCCCGCCGAACTCTTTACAGTTCTCCGGAGGGGAGCCGACTCTAAGGGACGACCTCCCAGACATCATACGGATGGCAAAGGAAGCAGGCTTCGATCACATCGAGGTCAACACCAATGGTATACGCGTATCCAATGACCCATCTTTCCTGAAGAGCTTGATTGACGCCGGCCTCAGCACCCTTTATCTGCAGTTCGACGGCATGACGCCGGGCCCATATATTGCTGCAAGGGGCCTCGATCTCTTCCAGACCAAACTCAAGGTAATCGAGAGCTGCAGATCGGTCGGTCTGCACAGTCTTGTCTTGGTCCCGACGCTCGTGAGGGGGGTCAACGACGACCAGGTCGGGGACATCCTCAGGTTCGCGGCTAAGAACCACGACGTAGTCCGGGGCGTGAACTTCCAGCCCGTCTCAATGGCAGGCAGGATCGACAAGAACCGGCTGAGGGAGATGCGCATCACGATCCCTGACTTCTTGAAGCTCGTCGAGGCACAGACCAATGGTGAGATCAAGACCTCTGACTTCTACCCTATCCCTGTCGTAGTCCCGATATCGAATGCTGTTGGGGCTCTGAAGGGTAAGCGCTACCAGACATTCACAAACCACCAGCACTGTGGAATGGCTACAATGGTGCTTCCTGAAGGTGATAAGCTCGTCCCGATAACAAAATATGCTGACGTTGAAAAGTTCATGGGATCAATGGAGAAGGTGTACGACGACGCGATCAAAGGATCCAAGTTAAGGGCGAAGATGCACCTGCTCGGAGCGACCAGGCACGTTAACAAGGCACTGCTTGGGAGCATCCTTTCGTCTGTGCTGCTCCACGGTGACTACGACTCTCTCGGGGAGTTCATGCGCAAGGTCGTGCTGATCGGCTGCATGCATTTTATGGATCCGTATAACTTCGACTTGGAAAGGGTGAGGCGATGCACAATTCACTATGCGCTTCCCGACGGCAGAATCATACCTTTCTGCACAATGAACTCGATCCACAGGCAGCCGTTTGAGAGGGACTTTAGCAAAACGCCTTGACCAAAACATTTTTATTGTTAACTTCACCTTTTTCCGGTGTCAGGTGTGTCTTATGGGTGGGGCTAAAAAGACTGTTGCCAAGCCAGCGAAGGACGCTGCTCAAGAGAAGAAGGAGACTGCGAAGAAGGAGATCCAAAAATCAGCAGCCACGTCGGTGGTAGACCCGAAGGTTTTGGATCAGATCAAGAAGGAAGTCCCGAAGATGGTCTGTGTGACACCATACCAGATTTACTCAAAGTATAACCTGAAGTATAGTGTCGCGAAGGATCTTCTTGAAGGCATGGTCAGCCAAGGGCTGCTCAAAGAAGTAAAGAAGACACGTAGAGTAAGCATCTATGCCCCGGCGGCTTAAGGGTGCATTTTTTGCCCTCTCCTAAAGAATCAGAAATAACGATCTCCATCGAGTTTGAGAGCGCACAAGTTGAAGGCGTACTCTCCCGAATCCTCTCTCCCAGGACTGTAGAGGCGATCGTGGAGGCATTGCCTTTCACCTCCAGGACCTTCCTCTGGAAAGAAGAGGTATACTTCGAGATCCCTGTTTCGGTAGGGCCAGAGAAGCCAAGGTCTACTGTAACCCCGGGCACGCTCGCATATTGGCCCCCTTCCAAGGCATTTTGTGTATTCTACGGGGATTCGCAGCCGTACAGCCCCGTCAATGTGATTGGGAGGCTCGTATCATCTACAGATACCGTGAGGCGGGTAAAACGGGGGGAATGGGTTACAGT
>MAGV01000083.1:53398-70768 GCA_001717015.1 Candidatus Methanosuratincola petrocarbonis (ex Vanwonterghem et al. 2016)
CCCAATCAATCTGCCTTCTTTTCCTTTGGCTGTAACTCCGCCCGCACTAGATCAATAACGCTCCTTAATGGCATCTTCTCTTCCACCGCTACCCTCTTGCAATCATCATAAGCGGGCTTGCAGCTACCCGTCCTGAGGTTCGTCTTGACTCTTATGTTGTATGGCTTGCCTCTTATGTTTACATCAACAATGCTTTCTTCTCTGGCTACCTTAACCCTCCTCCACGGCGAAACCTTCACACCGAGCGTGCCAGTTTCCTCCAAAATGGCGTCTATGACCTTCCCGACCGAATCAGCGGTGGACACGACCCTTATCAGGTGGCCTGGTCTATTCTTTTTCGTGAGCATCGGGACCATGCAGACATCCTCGGCTACCCCGCTCAACTTCTCGAATATCCAGCCCAAAACCTCCCCATCAACATCGTCGACGTTGGTCTCGACCAAGAATATCTCTTCTTCCGTCGTTCCGGCAAGCGGCTCTCCCAGTATGACTCTTGTTATGTTCGGGAACCCGAGCTCCCTCCTTCCTATCCCAACCCCAATTGCCCCGGAGGTCGCTCTGAAGGGGGGGATTTGAACCCTCCCGGCGGTCAGTGTCGCCAGCAATGCTGCACCTGTTGGGGTGGTGAGCTCTTGCTGAGCTTCAGTCCTGGTTATCGGTAGCCCAGTGCGGCTCATGATTGAGAGGGTCGCAGGGGCTGGGACGGGGAGCAACCCGTGGGAAGAAAGCACGGCACCGGAGCCAACAGCGACTGGGGTGGTGAAAAAGGCTCTGCTTTCAACGCCAAGCAGCTCAATTGCTTTAAAAGTCCCGATGATATCAACGACCGTGTCTATGCTTCCAAGCTCGTGGAGGATCTCCACTCCATGGGCTGCCCTTTCTGTGCTGATGAGCAACTCCATTGTACTCCTGGCTTGTCTTTTCCCGGATTCGCTAAGCCCGATCGCCTCGGCAGCCGCATTCAGTATCTCGAGTGCTTCGCCAGCTTTTTTAACACCGCCTTCCTCTTTCCCATCTGGTTCAGGAACCATTAAGTTGAGCCGCAGCCCTTTCATGCCGTGGCTCTCAGCCTCCTCAAAAAATACCTCGGTTCCCGTTCTGCCGATCGCCCCCAGTGCACTATTGATCGCCGATTCGAGATCCTTGCGCCTTCCTGAGGCGGATGCGAATGCTGATATCAGCTTATCCCCTGACACGCCTGCAAGGGATGCATCAATGAGCACCAGATTCAAATACGCCACCCTCATAAGATCTGACCCTGCCTATATTAAAATGGGTGCTGCGAATTGGAACTCCGAAAATTGCTCTCTGAACTCAGCTCTGGCAAGATTACTATCGACGAAGCAGAGCGGAGGATACGGCTACTTGCTGTAAGGGAGATGGAGATTGCTTGCCTTGACCTGTCGAGGGAAGCAAGAAAGGGTGTCCCTGAGATTGTTCTAGCAGAAGGCAAGGACGACGCCTCTCTGAAGAAGATCGTTAGGGCTTTCCTAGAGGAATCCGGGCGAGTTATAGTAACGCGCATAAGCGAGGAAAAGCTTGAGGCTCTGAGATCCAGCCTGGCGGAAAAGTTTGAGGTCAAGTACAGCGCAGTTGGAAGGGTGGCAGTCATCCACGACAGAGGAAGTGCTTATCCAGAAAAGCATGGTGCAGTATCATTGATCACCGCTGGCACAGCGGACATACGTGTTGCTGAAGAATCCCGATTCGTGTTGGAAGAGATGGGCTGCGCAGTCCATTCGTACTATGACGTCGGGATAGCTGGTCTACACAGAGTCTTCCCAGCAGTGAGGGACTCTCTGGATAAGGATGTGGATGCGATCATTGTGTTTGCTGGTATGGAAGGCGCACTCGCATCTGTCATCAGCAGCCTCGTTCCTGTGCCAGTAATTGGGGTGCCGACTTCCTCTGGCTACGGATTCGGAGGGCGCGGGGAAGGGGCCCTCACGGCCATGCTGCAGAGCTGTAGCCCCGGTCTTGTTGTGGTCAACATCGACAACGGCGTCGGGGCTGCCGTGGCTGCTGCCTTGATCTCTAGGGTGCGTTGGAAGTCTCGGAATTAAGAATCCGACCAATAAAACAAAATAAAAATAAAAAAATTACTGGGTTTTCTTTACCANCCAGCCACTTCAATGGGATGTCCTGATGCCGTCCGTCAGGCAGCCTTCTCCTTATCGTTATCGGGAGGATGCCTGCCTTCAGCTCCTCCTCGGCTATGTCTATTGGCGTTGTTGCGCTTGAGGCTATCAGCGGAGGTGCCCCCATTGAAAGCTGGAGGGCCCGGGCTCCTAGTATCCGGGCCTTCTCGAACCTTGTCAGCGTTGCCGGACCGAGTATCTGTTTCGTTTCCTGGCTCATCACATCATGCCGCCCATGCCGCCCATGCCTTCCTCGGGCGATCCCTTGCCTTCCTTCTCCTTCTTGGGCGCGCTGGCTGCAATGATATCGTCTATCTTGAGCAGAGTTATAGCTGCTTCGGTCGCCGACTTGATCGCCTGCTTCTTGACACTGGCTGGCTCGAAGACATTGGACCCGGTCATATCGTTAACCTTTCCTGACATGACGTCAACGCCATAGCTCTTCTGTCCTTTTGCATGTGCGGCCCTTATCTCGACGAGGATGTCGACAGGGTCAAGCCCTGAGTTCTCCGCAAGAGTCAATGGGATCTCTTCCATAGCCTCTGCGAACTTGAGCACCGCAAGCTGCTCCCTACCGCTGAGCGACCTGCCGTACTCCCTGAGCCTTGTGGCGACCTCTTCCTCTGGAGAGCCGCCGCCATAGACCAGGTACGGGTCCTGCATTATGTTCCTCACTACGCACTTTGCGTCATGGAGCGACCTCTCAGCCTCGTCGACCATCCTGTCTGAGCCACCCCTAACAAGGATGGTTACTGCCCTCGGGTTCTTGCAGCCCTCCACGAATACCATCTTGTCCTTGCCGACGCGCCTCTCTTCCACGAGCGCTGCGAATCCCAGATCGTTAGACGTCAGGTCATCCACTGAGGTCACAATCCTGGCTCCTGATGCCTTCGCAAGAGCTTCGACATCTGACCTCTTGGCCCTCCTGACTGCGAGGATTCCCTTCTTCGCTAGGTAGTGCTGTGCGACGTCGTCGATACCTTTCTGCACCACGACTACGTTGGCTCCTGATTGCGCAACCTTCTCTACGAGCTCCTTCAGCATCTCGGTCTCCTCGTCCAGGAACGCCTTCATCTGCTCTGGAGAGGTGATGTTGATCTTCGCAGTTATCTCAGTCTTCTCGAGCTCGAGCGGGCAGTCGAGTATGGCTATCTTTGCGTTCTCGACCCTCTTCGGCATTCCTGGGTGCACCACTTCCTTGTCGAGAACAACGCCCTTCACCAGCTGGGTCTCGTCAAGGGACTCGCCCTTCTTCCTCTCAAGCCTGATGTTGTCCAGATCGACCTTGTACTTCTCGCCCTGCTTTTCCGCCACCTGGATGACTGCATCGACCACCATCTCTGCGAGCCTCTCGAAGTGCCCTGCGACCACGCTCTTCCCGCTCAGTGTGGTAATCGCAGCCTCCTTCAGCATTTTCCTGTCTGTCGGATCGACCTTGAATGCGATATCGTCAACGGTCGCCAGCGCCTTCTCCATCGCCTTCTTGTAGCCCTCGATTATTATCGTCGGGTGAACTTCTTGGTCGAGCAGCTCCTGCGCTTTCTTCAAGAGCGCCCCAGCGAGGATCACTGCTGAAGTGGTCCCGTCGCCGACCTCTACGTCCTGGGTCTTTGCGACCTCCACGAGCATCTTTGCCGCGGGGTGCTGCACATCCATTTCCTTCACAATTGTAGCTCCGTCGTTGCTGATCGTGACATCGCCGAAGCTGCTCACGAGCATCTTGTCCATTCCCTTTGGACCAAGGGAGGACCTTATTGCCTCTGCCAGCGCCACAGCTGCCATTATGTTGGCCCTCTGGGCGTCCCTACCAGTTGTCCTAGAAGTCCCCTCTTTCAAAACTAATACCGGTAAACTCTGAGTTGCTGCCATGGTTCATACACCTAGCCCACAAAATGTTACGTCTGAAAAAACAGAAAGCACTTCTATATATAAATTTCGTTCGCCACCCAGGGGCCTGCCGCTCAGCTTTTTATATCACGGATGATCTGATGCGCATATGGAAATCGACGAGTTCAGGGGCGCACTTGTCGCGTCCATCGCCATGTTGGTCGTCTCTCTCTGCCTTGCATACATGCGCGTGAGTGGCACGCCAATTTTTGAGGCGTTCTTCGAATCCTGCCTTTTCTACTTGCCAACTGCAATCCTGATTGGCTATGCTGCCTATCTGAAGTTTCGGAGATCTGCCCCCGTTTCATGAACCATTCTCGAAGCGGGGTTTTTCTTCCAGGTTGGCCACCATCAGATAAGCGTTCTCGCCGTCCCTGTAGTATCCCTCTAAGACTCGGACGGCCCTGAACCCTAGTTTCCTGTACAGCTGGATTGCTGGGAGGTTGCTCTGCCTGACCTCGAGGTATATCTCTGACGCACCCGACTCCCTCACGTTCTTCATTCCATCCTCCATGAGTCTCTGACCGATCCCCATGCCCCTGTAGCCCTCTAGAACTGCGATAGAAATAACATGCCCCTTCTTTGCAAAGTCCCTCTTTATGTTCGAGATCCCAAATTCGATCCTGCACATGTTGTACCCAACGACCTTTTCCCCCACTTGGGCCACGAGGAAGATCCTTGGGTTCTCCCAGTGATGCTCCATGAAAAAGTCGGGGGAGTAATTTTCAGGCAGACAGACCTTGTTGATCATAATCACTGACTCAAGATCTTCGGGCCTAAACTCCCTGACAGTGAATTTCTCCATTCAGCAGTCCTTCTTTTTTATTTCTTTAAAGCACGATCGGGGTCTTTTTTTATTTTTCTATTCTATTCAAAATTAAAGGTCTGGCTGGGGGAACGCCTTTTTCCCGACAAGCTTTGGCCCGTCCCAGTAGTGGATCCATTTGAGAATGAAGCCTTTCGTCTCCTCCTCTTGAGAAGTGAGCATCAGCCCCTCCTCCTCATTTTGGACATTGCCGTAAGATATTCCAACGAATTTTTCTACCCCCCTCCAGACCAGTGCACCTGCAGATCTCCCTGATACTATCCTTAACCCAAAAGTTCCGCCCTTGATCACGTCGAGCAACTCTGGGATCCTCTTTTCAGCAAAGCCTATCTTGGACTCAAGCCTCTTGATCCCTGCCTCGATCTTTGATCTCTTCGACAAATCCTCCTCCTCAGAAACCAACGATCTGAGCCCTTCTACCGCTTCCCTTATTGCAAAATCCGACTCTAGATCTATGAACACCAATGGCGTCCTGAACTCATTCTCGCCGATCGTAGGCGGTTTTCTCATCACTGAGAAATTGAGGCACCCTCCGTGATCTGCTATCCACCCTTCCGTCCTGCTGTAGATCATCTCAACATCTTTGTGGCACAGTGGGCAGAGGAACACGATTTTTGGCTCGAAACCAATCTGCATTCTCCGTCTCCAAAATCATATTTAATTTGTGGCTACTAAAAAAGAGTGTTCTAGAATTCCGCCTTCGACAAGATCGATGGGAGCTCCTCGATCCTCCTTATGCCTTCCCTGACAAGGATCTCCCCCAGCTTTTCCCTTACCTTCCTCTCCACCCTGACCCCTTTTTCCTCAAGTTCGACCATCATCCTCTTAGCCGCAGCTGTCCCCTCTCTGTCGAAGTCGAAGAGGACTACCACGCTCGATCCTGCATAGTCGCTTGCGATCCTCTCCACAAACTCGAATCTGGGCATTTTTGAATCGCAGAATGTGGTTATCGGCGTTTTCAACTCGGCCATCCTGAGGGCGCGTTCGTCATTCTCCCCCTCCACAAGTACGAGCGAGGAATTTTCGTTTATCCTTGCAATCAATTCGCTTATGGCATGGCTTACCTCGTGGAAGTATTTCGGTCCCTTCTTATGCCTCAAGAAACGCACCTTACAAATGATTAATTCAAAGCCCCAAAATAAAGACCGCAGTTGAGAACGATTTCAGGGAGAANNGAATTTGAATCGCCCCCATGGCCGGCGTTCTCCTCCCGGGTTTCCCATGCAACGACTTTCCGCGGTCGTGGCGTCCGATTTTATCCAGACGCCCTGGATTCGTCCCATCGTGCATCCTGTCCGCTGCGCCCTTCAGGTTCTTCCGTTCTTGCTCCCCCTTTCGGGTTAGCCTTTCCCTTCCGTTCCTGTCGGGTGCCGCTACAGGCCCTTTCCGTTCTCAACTGCGGCGTAAATACATTCGGCACAACAAGACTTATGGCATGCTTATAACGTTCAAGGCAAATTACCATGTTTCCTATGGTGTAGGAAATTGATATATTTGTTTAAAAAAGGGTTTAGCGTACAACTAAACCAAAACAGCTCATCAAACTGTCATTTTTAAATGAACAAGTCAATTTTCATGATCGGTAATAGGGATGCAAATTGCAATGTGGGAAATGTTTTATTGCAGTTTGTGCTCGATTATTTTCGAGGCAACTCGATCGAAACTGCTGTTTCCATGGCAGACAGTGCGCAACTCTCGATAGCTCTCATGATCCCATTCCCTTCGAGGACCCTTGCCTTTCCATGGGGAGCTCCTGTTACAGCCAAAATGGCCCCGGTCTCGTAGCCCCTGATCTGCCCTATTGTAAAAATCGCCGAGCATTCCATCTCGAATCCCAGCACCCCCTTCTCCTTCCAATAGGACGCATCCCCCTTCCCCTCTAGGTAAAACGTGTCACTCGTGCAGATCGTGCCGGTGTGAGCCCTCACCCCTTTAGAGAGTGCTGCCGACCTGAGAAGCTCTGCTATGCGGCGCGATGCCACTGGCAAGCGATCCAATTTGAACTTCTCTCTGTATGACTTGGTGGTCCCATCCAGGGGTATTGCTTCGTTCGGTACTACGGCATCGCCAGCCGAAACCTCGTCTGAAATGCTTCCCATTGTTCCCGATCTGATTATACACTTTGCTCCCAAAGCCGCAAGCTCCTCGCAGACAATAGCTGCGGAAGGCGTTCCCATCCCTGTCGTCGAAAGCGTCAGTTTTGTGCCCATGTACTCCCCTGTGTAGGTCAGGAGGCACCTGTTCTTGTTAACCAGCCTGGGTCGGTCTAGGAAAGACGATAAAGCTTTTGTCCTGCATGGATCCCCGAATACGACTACCCTCTCGGCTACGTCCCCCTTGACGCACTTCAGGTGGTACATTTGAATCACTACGTGGTAACTTTCTCGATCACGCCGAGCTCCGAGGCTGCCTTTATCTCCCTCGCGATCCTCCTCCCCATGCTCATGGGCTCGTCAAAGAGAAGATCGCTGTACGGGGACCCGCTGACGAAGAGGTTTGTGCCCGCGACTATCCTCCCCGAGAATTCGAAAGTGTAGAGCTTGCCTTCCTCGTCACATATCATCTCGAGGCAGAAGGGTCCTATCATCCCTGGCGGGACAAGCCTCTCTGCTGCCGAGACGAACTTCTCCCCATCATCGAAGACATCCATGAGGAGGGATTCCCTGAGCACGAGGGGCATGTTTCCAATCACCCTGAACGTGGGTGTTATCCCAAGCTCGAGCTGGTCCTCTGCGGTTATCCTCCCGATCGCGTCTATGCTTGTTTCGTACCTCCTGTCGCACCCCATCAATTCGAGCCTCCCCTCGATCACCGACCAGAAGAAGTGGGGATAGACAGGCACCCCTATTATGTACTCTTGGATGAAGACCCTCTCCTCCTCCCCCTTACTGATCAGGCCCTTATCCGTGAGCTGCCTGATCTTCGCTTCAAAGTCCTTAGGGCTCTTTGCAATGAAGTATCCCCTGCCCCCTTCTGCCCCTGGGAGCTTGACGATCGCCGGCCCGTCTATTTCTGAGTAGGAGCAAAGCTTCTTTGGGGTTCTTATCCCTGCCTCCCTCAAAAGCCTGTCCTTGAGATCCCTGTCGTACTCCCATTTGAATATGAACCTGTTCCCGAAGATCCTCGGTCTGAAGCGCTTCTCCAGGTCTTCGAGTCGCCCACCTGATATCAGTGTGCCATGGGGCACAAAAACAGCGCCCTCCTCCTCGAGCAGATCCTGGATGCCGTCCTCGAGGATCGCCTCTACACTGTCGACGGAGACGGTCCTGTCTGCAAGCCTGAACCGGTCGTAAAGCCTCTCCCTGCCCTTCAGGCATATGAGCAGGGTCCTAAGCCCCTCTTGTTTGGCGCCCCTCAGTATCTGCAGGGCGGAATGGGATCCGATCACCGCGACTGTCGGTGGCAGCATCTCACGTCACGATCTCCTTGAGGCTGCCGGTCTCCAAAGCCCCTTTTATCTCAAGGGCGATCCTCTGCCCCACGCTCATGGGCCTGCCGTAGAGGTACCTGGTATACGGGCTTGTCGTCCCGATGACGGGGCTTCCCGGAACCCTCGGCGAGACATCGAATATCACTATCTCCTGGTCCTTGTTGACCGCGCCCTGCAGGGCAAAGGGTCCGATAATGCCTGGCGGGTATTCCTCTTTTGTGACATTTACGAACCTGATCCCGTTCTCGAGCACCTTCTCAAGCATAGACTCCCTTATCGTAGCCCCCATGTGCCCTATCTCGATGTTCTGCAGCGGCAGGTCTATCTCGAGCTGCTGCCTCGCAGGGAGTGAGACGAAGTCATGCAGGTTCGTCTGCAGCCTCCTGTCGATGCCCATGAACTCGACCTCCCCGCTTAGCGGAGAGTAGAAGTAATTGAAGTTGAAGTATGTCCCGACGACATATTCCTCGATGACTGCCTTCTCAGCGTCCTCCCTTGTGATAATGCCCTTCGAGACCCTCTCCTCGACCTTCATCCAGAAGTCCCTCTCATCCGTGACCGTGAAGAAGGCCCTTTCTATCTTCCTCCTTGCCTCCTGAACCTTGACGATCGCCAACGTGTCTATTTCGGACGGCGACTTGAACTTTCTGGGTTGCCTCACCCCTGCCTTCTCGAGGAGGTAATACTGGTTCTTTGGTGCCCACCTCTCTTCTGACCTCAGCATCATCCTGTTTCCAAAGAGCGGCACCATGAACTGGTCCTCGATTACGTCGTAGGGGACATATGTGGAGAATGCCCTGTGTGGGACGAAAACCGTCTTCTTCCGCCTGAGCTCCTCCTGGACTTCGTGGGAGGCTATCTCCGAAAACTTGTCGAGCACGATCGCCTCGTCCACTATTCGCCGGTACGTCTTATATGGGCGCTCCCTGCCCCTCTGGCAGACCACTATAGTGTGGAAGCCCTGCTCCTTGGCCCCATCAGCAATGTCTAGGGCCGAGTGGCTCCCAAGCGTCCCGACTGCGGGTTTATCAGTGCCAGATTCGTAATTTTCGATGAGTTCCCAGATTCTTTCCCTTGTTATCAAGGGTCACACCGATACTCCTAACCTTTCAGGCTCTTAAAATAAGTATTCATTCCACCGGCCTGCCAGATGAACCATGGATCAGGCATTCTTGGACGAAGATCCGAAGCCTGCATCTGCGGCCAAACTCAGTCCTAAGCAGCCGCCAAAGAAAAAATGATTTATTCGCCGTCACTAGAGTGATCTTAAATCGTGAAGTGAGATCCCAAACCATATTTGGGGAGCCTATAATTGTTTCCAATAAAAGACGTTGTCGAGAGGAGGACTTTCCCATACATCACGCTGCTTCTCGTAGGCGCCAACGCAATAGCCTTTGCGATTAGCCTGATCGACTTCGAGGGAATAGTGTACTCATATGGTTTCATTCCTGCCCGCCCCTCCCTCTTGACCGCCTTTACATGCATGTTCCTACACGCAGGGATAGACCACATCTTCGGAAACATGTGGTTTCTACTGACATTTGGGGACAACGTCGAGGACAGATTCGGCCACATGAAATTCCTTCTCTTCTACCTTGCCACGGGGTTCGTTGCCACCTATGTGAACTACCTTGTCGATCCCAGCTCCGAGATCCCCACCGTAGGTGCATCCGGGGCGATCTCCGGTGTGATGGGTGCCTATGTGGTCCTCTTCCCCAAAGCCAAGGTTCATACACTGCTTGGTTATTACATGACGACACTCCCTGCCTTTGCCATGCTGGGCTTCTGGTTCGTCCTTCAGCTCTTCTTCGGTACCTCCAGCCTCTTCGGGGGCGATGGGAGCGGCATAGCCTATTGGGCCCATATCGGCGGTTTCGTTGCGGGCGCTATTGTGGCAGTCGCCTACAGGATATTCAACCGGAGCTGAAACCAGCGGTGCGAGGATACAATGCAAGCAACCCGGTCCGCTCACTTGCCCGCCTGATCGCCTCCTTCACGTTTGTTTTGCATGTGCAAGATGCATTTTGGTCAAGGAAGGGGGACTGAAGTGGGTGCTAAGAAAGCAGCCATTGTTGGCTGTAATACATATTTAAATGACTTTGGTCTATGATCCAGGGGAACCTTGTATGAGCATCAGTTTAGATCTTCTGGGCAGGACCTTCGCTTTTTACTGCCCTACCCGAATCGTATTCGGCATCGACTCTCTATCGCGCCTGCCTGACGAACTGAAGAAGTTCAATTTCAAGAGGGCGCTCTTGGTGTCGGGCCCCAGGGTTAGCAAGACCAAGGCATATGCAAACGTTAAGGAATGCTTCTCTTGCGCTGGTGCGGATTTATCGGAGTTCACCATGGTCGAGGCCGAGCCAGATATGGCGATCCTCAACTCGCTCGCAGGCTTTGTCAGGAAGTCGCAGCCGGAAATAGTCATAGGGATCGGAGGCGGGAGCGCTTTGGATCTCTCAAAGCTCGCCTCAGCCCTATCCGTCAACGAGAAAGACCCTGCTAGCTACTTCAGGGGGGAGAAAATCAGCAAAAAAGGCCCCCCAATCATCACAATACCGACCTTGGCTGGCACAGGATCCGAAGTCACACCCATCTCTGTCGTAGTCGATAGCGGGGTGAAGCGCGCTCTTTTCAACAGCGCTCTCTCTCCTGCCCTAGCCCTCGTCGACCCCCGCCTCTCCTGCAGCGCCACTCCGGATGTAACCGCCTCTGCGGGCATCGACGCCCTATGCCACGCTCTAGAGTCAATTATGTCGGTCGACTCGAACCCGATAAGCGACTCACTCTCCTCAACAGCCCTTGGGTTAGCGTGCGCTTACCTCGAAAGGGCATACTGCAATAGTGGCGACCTGGAGGCTAGGGCAGGGCTGTCTGCAGCCTCTTTGCTGGCTGGTATGGCCTTCCAGGCTACTGGGCTCTGCCTTCCGCACGGCATTGCTTACACATATGCTACCAAATGCTCGTTGCCACACGGATCATCCGTATCCTTGGCTGCACCGTACGTCGCGATATTCAACGCTCCTGCCATACCTGCTAAGACAAGGATCATCGCCTCCGCGATGGGGATAGATGCATCTGGAGCCTCGCCAACAGAGGCTGGGTTTGAGGTCGCCTCGAGGATCTTTGACATCATGGATACGCTTGACCTGCCTCAGACGCTGGATGAACTGGGGATAAACGAGTCAGAACTCGAGTCGATGGTCGACGATCTCATGACTAACCACTACAGGTTCGTGGAAAAAAACCCGAGGAAGCCCTCCAGGGACGAGCTCCTCGATCTCTATATGGACATACATGAGGGTCTATAATTGCGGAGCCTTGTGTTGACTTACGGATCTGGCGCCGAGACGCTTGCCCGAAGGATCTCGCAGACCTCGGGGGCGCCCCTCGCTGAGGTGACAAGGAGGCAGTTCCCGGATGGGGAGCAGTATGTCCGTGTGTGCGGCGATGTAAATGGAAAGGATGTGGCGATCGTCCAGTCCTTTGCCTTCTCGCCTGATAGGCTCTTGGTTGAATACTCCCTGATTGCGGATGCCGTAAGAGGGATGGGCTGCAGGCGAGTTATCGGCATTTTCCCTTACCTTGCCTATGCAAGGCAGGATGAGCGTTTCTCAGAGGGTGAGGCGCTGAGCGCCAAGGTCTTCGCCAGGTTGATAGAGGCCTCAGGCACAGATGCTGTCTACACCGTGGACTTGCACCTGCATAGGTTCCGCACAATAAACGAGGTATTCGAAATCCCGGCAACGAACCTCTCTGCAATGCCCCTACTGGCGAAGAACTACCTTAAGCATCCCCCAAGCGGTCGCGTGCTGGTTGTGGGGCCCGACAGCGAGTCATCCCAGTGGGCTAAGGCTGTGGCAGAAGTGATCCCCTCAGTGTGCACCATCCTCGAGAAGGAGCGCTTGGGCGACAGGGAAGTCCGGGTGTCTGACCTCTCGGGGGACTTGTGCGGTGCTGCCATAATCGTCGACGACATGATCAGCACTGGCAAGACCGTCCTGGAGGTCTTGGGGAAACTGAAGGAATCCGGTGTAGGAAGGGTAGATGCCTTGGTGACCCACTCCCTGCTTGTTGAAGGTGCCTATTCCAAGCTAAAGGAGGGCGGGCTCAACTCACTGATAACGACTGACACAATCGCGAATGACTATGCCTCGGTCTCGGTAGCACCTCTGCTTGCAGATGCCCTCCTGAGGGATTTCGCTGCTGATCGATGACCTGTCAACCTTTTTATAATGTCCGGCAGAGATCTACTACAGGTCGGGAGGTCTATTTTTGGCAAGTGATGAGATAATCCGGCTTGCAGAGGACATCAGGTCTATGAGGATCAGGGGGGCTGCCGAGATCGGTAGGGCGGCTGCCAGCGGTCTGAAGTCGTATGCGTTGGGAAGCAGGTCCTCTGACGCCCCGTCATATATGGAGGGGTTCGACGAGGTCTACCGGCTGCTGATGAATACGAGGCCAACTGCCGTTTCCCTTGCGAATGCGCTGAACTACATAAGGCACCGCGTACTTGGGGCATACAGGGATGGAGCCCCGACCGAAGTGCTAAGGCAGACGACTATAGATGCCAGCGATGCCTTCTTGAAGTCCTCATTAGAGGCCGTGAAGCGGATAAGCGAGATCGGCTCAAAGCGGATCAGGAACGGCGACCTCATAATGACCCACTGCAACAGCTCGGTCGCGATATCAACGCTGATCGAAGCCAAGCGCCAGGGCAAAGACTTCTCAGTCATAGCGACTGAGACCCGCCCGAGGTACCAGGGTCGGATGACTGCGAAGGCCCTCTCGGCGGCGGGCATACCTGTCACGCTGATTGTTGACTCTGCCGCTAGGTACTTCATGCCCAAGGTCGACAAGGTCGTGGTGGGTTCGGATGTGGTGACCGCTAACGGGGCTGTCGTGAACAAGATCGGCACATCGCAGATTGCGCTTGCAGCCAAGGAAGCGAGGGTAAGGGTCTACGTATGTGCGGAAACCTACAAGTTCAGCCCTTCGACCATGCTTGGCGAGCTTGTTGAGATCGAGGAGCGCCCCCCGACTGAGGTCGTCCCTGAGGGGGAGATTGCAGCGCTGGGGAATGTGAAGATAGCCAACCCTGCGTTCGACATCACGCCCGCAGAGATGATAGACGCTATAATCACTGAGAGGGGTGTGATCCCTCCGCAGGCTGCAATATTGATATTAATGGAGGAGTTCGGATATAGAATTGGCGAGGAGCAGACTGGGAGAGTTTTTGTGGAAGAGGAGGAGCGGTGATAATTAATGGCACATGGGACGGGCGGCAAAGGGATCTACCTGGATGAAATCTTTTACACGACCCCAGAATCGATAGACCCTGAGAAGTACATAATAGCAAAGTACTATGTAGAGAGCGAACTCGATCTGAAAGCCTCGGGGATTGCGATCGCCACCGAGGAGTCCATAGGGACCTGGACTGAGATAACCACAACTAATGAGTGGGTCAAGACCCGGCTGCCTGCAAAGGCATTCAGAACCGAGGGGTCAGGGGGCACTGGTTTCGTATGGGTCGCGTATCCGCTTGACCTATTCGACTTGGAGACCAGCGGCATTGCCAACATACTGAGCATGGTGGCAGGAAACCTTTTCGGCCTCTCAGCTTTAAAGAACGTAAGGCTGGTGGACATAGACTTCCCAGGGGAAATTGTTGGCGCGTATCCTGGTCCCAGGATTGGCATTGAAGGGGTCAGGAGATTGGTCGGGACCGAAGCTTCTCCTCGCCCCCACCTCGGGACGATAGTGAAGCCCAAGGTCGGGCTTAGCCCGGAACAGACCGCAAAGGTCTGCTACGAAGCCGCGATCGGCGGCGTCGACTTCATAAAGGACGACGAGACCCTCGTGAACCAAAAGTTCTGCCCGCTCCAGGATAGGGTCGTCCGAGTCATGGAAGCACTCGACCGAGTAAAGTCTGAGACCGGCCGGAATGTGCTCTTTGCAGTCAATGTGACCGCCGATCCGGAGAATATGGTCAGGCACGCAGAGACGGCGATAGACAACGGCGCAAACACGCTTATGCTTGACATCGTTATACTGGGTCTGCCAACGGTTGAATGGTTCATCAAGTCGCACGACTTCCATGTCCCGATCCACATGCACAGGGCAATGCATGCTGCATTTACCCGGAACCCGAAGCACGGCATATCGATGCTCGTACTCGCAAAGATTGCTAGGCTCCTTGGCGGAGACCAGCTCCATGTCGGGTCAGGCGCTGGCAAGATGGGCGGCGAGGAGAGCACAAAGACCGAGCTCAACCATATAATAGACTTCCTGAGATCAGAATGGCACGGGAAGAGGAGGGTCTTCCCAGTCGCCTCCGGAGGGATCCACCCTGGCTTCGTTCCTGCCAATTACCGTGTCTTCGGCAACGACTTTGTCATAAATGCGGGCGGGGGGATCCACGGCCACCCGAGGGGGACGAGAGCCGGCGCGGCCGCAATGAGGCAGGCGATCGATGCCTGCGTGAAAGGGATACCGTTGGAGGCTTATGCCAAGTCCCATGAAGAGCTCAGGATTGCCCTGGAGCGGTGGGGCGAGAGGCGCCTGTCGGAGGACTGAATGCAATGTCGGCTGGTAAATTTGGTAACGACACGCAGCCTACGCAGCAGAAATTCAGGGCAAGGCTCATCCGGATCAAGACAGGGGAAAAGAATGTAATCATCAACGAGTCCGACGCTGAGGAGATGATGCTGCGGATCCACGACCGCGTGGTCGTAACCAAGGACTTCCAGCGGACGGTCGCAATGCTCGACGTCTCGGAGACTGTGGTTGAGAAGGGCGAGATCGGGTTCTACGAGGACTTCAACGAATTCCCGATCAATGAGGGCGATCTGGTTGAAGTCTCGGTCGCCCCGACCCCGACTTCAGTCGAGTTCATAAGGAAGAAGATGAAGGGCAAACCCCTCACAAAAAGCGAGATCCATTCGATTGTGAAGGACACGGTTTTCCACAACCTGAGCAAGCTGGAGGTAGCGGCTTTTCTCATGGCTGAAGAGTATGTAGGCATGGATATGGACGAGATAGAGAGCCTCGCCAAGGCAATGGTGGAGACGGGGAAGACGATTGACTTCGGCGAGCAAGTGGTGGACAAACACTCGATAGGCGGTGTGCCGGGGAACAAGGTCACGCTCCTTATTGTCCCAATAGTCGCGGCTGCGGGGTTAAAGATCCCGAAAACCAGCAGCCGTGCCATAACCAGCCCATCGGGCACCGCAGACACCATGGAGATCCTGGCGCCTGTGGAGTTCATGGAGGATGAGCTGAAGAAGCTCCTCCGGGACGTCGGGGGTTACATTGCCTGGGGAGGGTCGCTTAACCTTGCGCCTGCCGACGACCTGTTCATAAGGGTGGAGCACCCGCTCTCGATCGATCCACGCCCCCAGATGATGGCCTCGATAATGTCCAAGAAGCTCGCAGTCGGGGTAAGCACGCTGGTGCTGGACATCCCAACGGGCAAGGGTGCGAAAGTGGAGGACTTTGAGACTGCCAGGAAGCTGGGCAATGACTTCATCGAACTCGGAAACCGACTAGGCATAAGGGTCAGGTGCGGCATTACCTATGGAGGTCAGCCCGTAGGTCACACCGTAGGACCTGCCCTCGAGGCGAAGGAGGCACTTGAGACGCTCATGGGGGGAGGTCCTAACAGCCTCATCGAGAAGTCAACCTCCTTGGCAGGGATGCTCTTGGAGATGAATGGAATAGCCTCGAGGGGGAACGGCCAGGATGTGGCCAAGGAGATCCTCAGGAGCGGGAAGGCTTACCAGAAGATGCGCGAGATAATCGCCCACCAGGGGGGCAATCCTGACATAAAGCCCGAGGACATCCCGCTAGGGTCTTCGCGCTATGTGATAACTGCCCCGATTGACGGGTATGTCAGTAGCATAAGCAACAGGTCGATAAATGCCATAGCAAGGGCAGCGGGAGCCCCTATGGATAAGGGGGCAGGCGTGAAGCTCTACGCCAAGATGGGGTATTCGGTGAAGAAAGGCGACCCTGTTGTTGAGATCTACGCTAACAGGCCCTCGAAGCTCAGGGATGCTATCAGCCTGTCATCGCGGGAACCGCCGTTCATGATCGAGGGGATGCTGTTGGAGGAGCTGCCAGGATTCTGATCCTCCGACCCCCCGGGAAACGATAAATACGTTTCCCCAATTAGTGGTAAGCGAAAATTCTGGCATTCCGTCGTGCGAGGGTCTATTGTTGGTGGAGGCTACTCCGGATATTGGGGCACAGGGCAAGGCGCAAAAGAAGGCAGCCACTAGTGGAAAGTCCAGCACCGCGAAGAGGAAGCGCGCCAAGCCCGTTCACAAGGAGCTGCTCACCGCCGCAGAGATTGAGGCCAGGAAGATGCGGGCGGTAAACCCTGCCCAGTACTACCGCCAAAATCTGGGACAGCTGGGTTTTGGTGATCCGGAGCATGCGCTTGTCCAGACGATTAAGGAGCTGATGGACAATTCGCTTGACGCCTGCGAAGCGATGGGTGTGCTGCCTGAGGTTGCTGTGGAACTGACTGCCACTACGAAGAGGTACGAAGTGGTCACAAACAAGACCAAGGACGGTAGCGTCAGGACCTTTCCTGTCTTTAAGCTCGTGGTTGAGGACAACGGCTGCGGGGTTCTGAAGGGCAAGGTTGCAAAGTGCTTCGGCAGCGTCCTTTACGGCTCGAAGTTCTTCTCATTCAAGCAGTCACGCGGCCAGCAGGGTCTGGGCGTCCACGCCGCAATAATATACGCCCAGCTCACGTCGCTAGAGCCAGCAGTGATAACGACAAAGACTGAGTCCGACCCGAAGGCGTTTCGCGTGGTCCTCAAGATAGACACCGAGAAGAACTCCCCAGTGATTGTATCATCAGAAGAGGTGGACTTCTCGAGGCCCCACGGAACAAGGGTCGAGCTCATGATCGCAGGGGACTACACCCAAAAGGTCGAGTCCTTCATTAAGGAGCTATCGCTCGCAAACCCGCACGCAGACCTCAAGTTCACAGTGGTTGCCCAGCCAGGGCAGGAGCCCAAAGTGCTCCACTTCAAGAGGGCAAATGAGACACTCCCCCCGCCCCCGAAGGAGATCAAGCC
>MAGV01000084.1:0-944 GCA_001717015.1 Candidatus Methanosuratincola petrocarbonis (ex Vanwonterghem et al. 2016)
GAGTTCTCGGCGGTTCCCTGATCCAAGGCAAGTTCAGGGTGGGCGATGAGATCGAGATAAGGCCTGGGATGAAGGTCGAGCAGAGCGGTAAGGTTACCTATGAGCCGCTTTTCACAAGGATCTCTAGCCTTATGTCCGGAAGCTCGGCAGTCGAGGAGGTAGGACCAGGGGGGCTCGTTGGTCTCGGGACATACCTCGACCCATCGCTCACAAAGGCTGACAACTTAGTTGGGAGCGTTGTCGGGAAACCGGGAACCCTGCCGCCCACCAGGACTGAGCTCAAGCTCAAGGTCAATCTGCTAGAGCGGGTGGTCGGCACAAAGGAGATGCAGAAGGTGGAGCACCTGAAGGCTAGGGAGAACCTGATGCTGGTCGTGGGCTCTTCAGTTACTGTCGGGCTCGTCAGCGCAGCCTACAAGGACGATGCACAGCTTGTCCTTAAGCGCCCAGTCTGCGTTGAGGAAGGTGCTCGGGTTGCGATCAGCCGGATGTTGGCCAACCGTTGGCGGCTGATAGGGTATGGTTTTGTCCAGTGATAACAAGCGCTTAGTGATCTTGGACACCAACATACTCATCTATTCTGCCTCAAAGCCCTTCAACCTGGAATCCGAGATGAGGCGGATGGGGTTTTCCAGTGTTGCGGTCCCCTCATTCGTGCTCGACGAGCTAAGCTCGATCGGGAGGAGCTTCAACAAGCGCGGGAAGTTTGCCAGGCTAGCCCTCCAGATTGCCCAGCATTTCGACACGATAGGAGCTGCTGTTGAGGGAGCAGATGTCGACGAGAAGATACTGCGACTGGCAAAGGAGATGGGATGCGCGGTCGCGACTGCAGACGCAGCGCTGCGGAGGCGCCTGGCTTCTGAGGGGATCCGCGTCCTCCTCCTCAAGGATCGGATGATCATCGATCCGAGCGGTTGAGCTCTAGGTCGCTTATGCGATCTGAA
>MAGV01000084.1:972-17253 GCA_001717015.1 Candidatus Methanosuratincola petrocarbonis (ex Vanwonterghem et al. 2016)
GCGCTTATGCGATCCGAAATGGGTCGTCTGAAAATGTTTCCACTTTACAGCAAGTTTTTATATGTCTTTGAATAGCCTTTACCATAATCATGGTTTTAAGGTGATTGCAGTGTACAAGCTTCTTCATATCAACGACGTCGTCCGGATCCCGCCCGATAAGTTTGGGCAGCCGCTCGAGCAGGTAGCTTCCGAGGTTCTGCGCTCGACATATGAAGGGGTGGTCATGCGAGAGTTCGGCGCAGTTCTTGCTGTACTCAATGTCAGCGTCTCGAATGTGGGCAAGATACTACCAGGCGATGGGGCAATATTCCACCGAGCATCGTTCGACCTACTGGTCTACTCGCCCATAATTCAGGAGGTCGTAGAGGGCGAGGTCGTCGAGGTCACCGACTTTGGGGTATTCGTAAGGATGGGCCCGATGGACGGTCTTGTCCATGTCTCCCAGCTTATGGACGACTTCATAACATACGACGAGAAGAGGGGCGCGCTCATAGGGAAGGAGACCCACCGCGTGATTGAGAAGGGGATGGGCGTAAGGTGCAGGATCATCACCGTCAGCCTCGGTAGCGGGGCATCGAGGAGCAGCAAGATCGGGATGACGATGCGGCAGCCCTACTTGGGGGCATTGGACTGGATCGCTGAAGACCTCAGGAAGGCAAGGGGAGAGCAGCCCAAGCCGGCTGAAGAACAAAAGAAGTGATGACAATGAGCAAAGCGAACCCTTCATCAAAGCAGCTCGCGTGCAGGAAGTGCAAGTTCGTCGTCTCTGGAGATGAGAAGAAGTGCCCGTTATGCGGCAGCGCAGACCTCTCTGACGAATGGAGCGGGCTTGTAATAATCATGGATCCCGGATCAAGGCTGGCCGAAGTCATCGGAGCAAAAAGGGAAGGGAGATATGCGATAAGGGTGCGGTGAGCTTTGGGTTATCTGAAGCTCCCGGAAAGCCTTAGGCAAGAGCTCGCTAAGGAGTATGGCATTCTGCTTGCCGGATCGCCCGTAGAAAATGCTGCAAGGGCAATTGAGCTCTTTATGCGCAAGTGCCCTCCTAAAGTGATTGTCGTAGGCGACTTCACCTTAAAGACCCTGATTGACCATGGGTTCGTACCCGACCTTGCGATCTATGACAGGAAGACCAAGCGCTCTGGCTTCTGGAATATTGACCTGCCCCCTTCCTGCACAGTGAAGAACCCTCCAGGGACAATAACTGACGAGGCTTTTTCTGCAATCAAGGTCGCCCTGGAGTCCAAGGGGCGAAATTCGATTTACGTGGAAGGCGAGGAGGATCTCCTTTCCATCCCTGCGATTCTACTCTCGCCGGTCGGATCGGTTGTGGTCTACGGCATGCCTGACCGTGGGATGGTGCTTGTGGAGGCAGACTCAGAGACAAAAAATAGGGTAAGGTCGATACTCGACCGATTCGAGAGGGTCGAGTGATCGGGAGACCGGTCTTAAACCCATCCCCTCAGCTTCATCGCTTTCACGACTCTGTCGACCGCGCAGACGTAGGCGCCCATCCTCATGTCTATCTTGTGCTCGCTGGCCTTCTCATAGACGTTGTTGAATGCCTTAACCATCAGGGCGTCCAGCTTTGTCCTGACCTCTTCTAGCGTCCAGTAATAGTTCTGGAGGTTCTGCACCCATTCGAAGTAGGATGTGCTGACCCCTCCTGCATTAGCCAGGATGTCTGGGATCACCATTATGCCCTTCTGGAAAAGGATCTCGTCTGCTTCGGGTGCGATCGGGCCGTTTGCGCCCTCGGCGACCAGCTTTGCGTTTATCTTGTCCGCATTCGAGGCATTGATCTGGTTCTCCAGCGCAGCCGGGATGAGTATGTCGCACGCGGTCTCGAGCAGCTCCTCGTTGGTGATGCTCTTTGCGCCTGGGAAGTTGACCACGCTGCCGGTCTTGGCCTTGAAGTCGGCGACTGCCTTGACGTTCAACCCGTCCTTGTTGTATATCGCTCCCTTAGAGTCGCTGACCGCTACAATCTTGGTGCCGCTCGAGCTCAGGAATAGTGCAGAGTAAAGCCCAACGTTGCCGAAGCCCTGAACTGCGGCTGTCGCGTTCTTCAGGCTTATGCCCTTCTTCTTGGCAGCCTCGCAGACGGTGACCCAGAGGCCCCTCCCAGTCGCCTCGGTCCTCCCCTCAGAACCTCCTATGTCCAAAGGTTTGCCGGTGACGACCCCAGGGACATTGTAGCCGCTGTACTTGCTGTACTCGTCCATGAACCATGCCATCTCCCTGCCTGATGTGTTGACGTCAGGAGCAGGTATGTCTTCCTTGTCCCCGACGATTCTGCTGATGGCGGCGAAGTACCCCCTCGAAAGCCTCTCGATCTCGCCCAAGCTCATCTCCTTGGGGTTGCAGACTATCCCTCCCTTGCCGCCCCCGAGTGGTATGCCCGCAACGCTGCACTTCCAGGTCATCCACATCGAGAGCGCCATCACTTCCTCGATGGTCACGTCCGGGTGGTACCTGATCCCTCCCTTGTAGGGGCCGAGTGCGTTATTGTGCTGGGACCTGTACCCTCTGAAGACTTTGATCTTGCCATTGTCCATCCTCACGGGTATGTAAACCGACAGCACTCTGTTGGGGTACCTGAGGACCTCCAAGGCATTGGGGTCAAGATCCATTATCTTGGCGCACTTTTCTAGCTGTTCGACTGCCATGTCATATGGCGTTTTCTTTGACATCCCTAAAGCCTCCTGATTTTTTCTATTATGCATGATAGAGCTTCCTTATTAATTCTTCTTTTGTTTAATTTTCCTTTAGCAAACCCCTAGAATATTGTAAGTTTATTTAATGTGAGGGCTATCGAGCCTCAAAGTTTATAGAACTGCGACCCCCTCTTTCAACAATAAAAATAGGAAAGCTAAAAAAGGAGCTCTGTTTTTTTAACTCGGAATGGTTGTGGTAAGATGTCCTCTCAGGATATTGCGTACCAAATATCGATCGTCGAAGAGCGGGTCAACAGGCTCATGGAACGACGCGAGCTCAGGCTAGAGGTGGCCTCTCAGGCCTCGCCAAGGAGGGATCTGCTCAGGAAGGCACTAGCATCAGCGCTCAAGGTCCCGGTCGAGAATGTCTACATAAGGAACGTGCTCTCCTCATATGGATCACAGGTCTGCACTTGCACTGCCCACGTCTACGATGATGCTGCCAGGGGAAAAGCCATCGAACCGAAGCACATACAGATGAGGAACCTGTCCAGAGAGGAGAGGAAACAGGCCTCGGCTCCCGCGGGCGCTTCATCATAAAGGGGTGACTGATTTGGTAAAAGCTCACGAGCTCTATGAAGTCGATTATACTGCTGGTACTGTTAAGCCCAAGAACAAGAGATGCTCCAGATGCGGCAGGATGATGGCGAAGCACATGAAGCCATCCCAGCGGTGGGCATGCGGCTTCTGCGGCTTTACTGAATTCATCAGGTCCTAAAGGCAGCTGGCACTATGAACTCGGTGCAGTACATACTGGGCATCGAGTCCACTGCACACACTTTCGGCTGCGGCATCGCCTCCTCGGAAGGGCGGATATTGTCGAATGTCAAGAGCGAGTACGTCCCAGCCTCGGGCGGGATTCACCCGAGGGAGGCAAGCCAGCACCACGCGTCGAAAGCGGCAGCTACGATCTCGGGCGCATTGAAGGAGGCTGGACTGCGGCTTAACGACATCGCTGCAGTCGCCTTCTCGGCAGGTCCTGGACTTGGGCCCTGCCTCAGGACCGGGGCGACCGTGGCCAGGACGCTCTCTCTGGTCAGGAAGTGCCCGCTGGTCCCTGTCAACCACTGCATAGCTCACATCGAAATCGGCAGGCTCGCTACTGGTGAGGACGACCCGCTCGTCGTTTATGTTTCAGGGGGGAACACAATAATCTCGGCTTACGCAGGGGGCAGGTACCGTGTATTTGGCGAGACCTTGGACATCGCTTTGGGCAACTGCCTGGATACCTTCGCGCGCCACATCGGCCTCTCCCACCCGGGCGTCCCGAAGCTCGAGCAGCTCGCCGACGAGGGGCAGAAGTTCATACCGCTGCCGTACGTGGTCAAAGGGCAGGACGTTTCCTACTCGGGGCTGCTGACAATGGCATCGAGACTGGCAGGCGAGTGCGATAGGAATGACCTCAGCCTGAGCCTGTTGGAAGTGGCGTACGGGATGGTGGCTGAGGTCGCAGAAAGGGCAATCGCTCACACCGAGAAGGGCGCGCTCCTCCTCACCGGCGGCGTAGCGAGGAGCAAGAGGCTACAGCGCGCCCTCTCTTTCGTCTGCGGCGACCACTCGGCAAGATTCCACGTGGTCCCTCCAGATCTCGCGGGCGACAACGGAGGTATGATCGCTTGGACCGGGTATCTTGCCCTAAAGGAGGGGCTGACGGTGCCGGTGGAGTCCAGTTACGTGAACCCGAACTGGCGGCTGGACGAGGTGGAGGTTCCTTGGCGGAGATGAGGCTGATCAAGAAGGGCGCGGAGGCCGAGCTCTACCTCACTGATTGGATGGGCTTGAAAGCCATCCTGAAGAGGAGGATAAAGAAAGGCTACAGGAACCCGGACTTGGACTCCTACGTGAGGGGCTCGAGGACTTCAAACGAGGCAAAGCTCCTTTCCGAAGCCCGCCGCCTGGGCGTGCCAACCCCAGTAGTTTACTCGGTTGACAAGAGGGGCTGCGAGATACTGATGAGCTATATTGATGCGCCCCCACTGAAGCGGTTTGTGGACGGCATGAGCCCTGAGGCGCTCGCTCTGACCTTCTCAAGGGTGGGCGAGATGGTGGGGCGCCTCCACAAAGGCGGCATCGTCCACGGCGACCTGACGACCTCAAACATAATCCCTTACTCAGGCATTCTCTACCTGATCGACTTCGGGCTCGGCGAGCACACTTCAGATGTCGAGTCGAAGGGGGTCGACATCCACCTCATGAGGCGGGCATTGGAGAGCTCACACCATGAGGTGTCCTCGGCGGCATACCTCTCGTTCATAGATGGCTACAGGCGCGTCATGGGCGACCTCTCAGAACCTGTTCTCAAGAGAGTCGATGCGATTCGGAGGCGCGGCAGGTATGTCGACGTAAGCCACAGGAAGGGGGCGTAGGCGGTTTGGAGCTCTATTTCGCAACGGGAAACCCCCACAAGTTGGCAGAGGCGAATTCTATCCTCTCGGATCTCGGCGTCATCCTGAAGCCTGCGCCTTCTCCGAAGATAGAGATCCAGTCAGAGTCCCTTGAGGAGATAGCCCGCTATGCAGCTGAGGCTGCATACCGCTCGATTGGATCGCCCTTGGTGGTAGAGGACTCCGGTCTCTTCGTAGAATCGCTTAACGGATTCCCTGGACCGTATTCCTCGTACGTCTACAAGACAATAGGGTGCGGGGGTATCCTGCGCCTCTTGGAAGGGCGAGGCAACCGGGCAGCGCACTTCGAGTGCGTCGTCGTATATGCAAGCCGTGAGGCTCTGAGATCTTTTGTTGGCATTGCCAAGGGATACATCGCTGAGGCGCCGAGGGGCAGCGGCGGCTTCGGTTTCGACCCAATATTCATCTGCGAGGGGTGTGGTGGCAGGACTTTTTCGGAGCTGTGCCAATCTGAGAAGTCTGCCGTATCCCACCGTGGAAGGGCATTCAGGGCTCTTGGCGAATGGCTCAGCTCCCCGGGTCGAGAGAATACGCTTAAATAAATGTTCTTTATTCTATGCATTGCTCAGGTGGGCATATTGAGGAAGAGTAAGATTAAAGGCAGCTCCCACTCGATCAGACCGATCGAGAGCGGCGCTCCCAAGTGGGTCAAGTCCTCTCCAGAGGAGGTCGAGTCACTAGTCCTGGAGATGGCGAAGAAGGGGCTTTCGCCTTCACAGATAGGAGTGCAGCTAAGGGATCAGTATGGAATCCCGCTCGCTAGACAGATAACCAACAAGAAGATACTCGCGATCCTGAGGTCTAGGGGGGCCGCGCCGGAGATCCCAGAAGACCTCTTCAACCTCATTAAGCACTCTGCTGCCATAAGGCGCCATCTGGAGGAGCAGCCAAAGGACATGAGCTCGAAGAGGGGTCTGCAGCTGCTCGAGTCCAAGATAAGGCGGCTCACGAAGTACTATGCTGCGACCGGGCGCCTTCCCAAGGACTGGAAGTACTCTCCTGAAAAGGCCTCAATACTGGTCCGTTAGGCGCATGACCCGGGGGGAAATTGCTGTCCCTCCATAAGAACCCAAAAGGGCTGGAGCAGAAGTCTCTCGAGATCGCAGGGGAGCTTTCATCGATCCCACCCGGCGAGCCAGTCCTTGTGGTATGCCACCTTGACGCTGATGGGATAACCTCAGGAAGCATAATCGCCTCCGCACTTCTTAGGTCAGGGGTTGCTCCCCACATAAGGGTAGTTAAGCAGCTGGATGAGGCTGCGATCGCCGAGATCCTACCGATCAAGGCTAAATACGTCATATTCACCGACATGGGTAGTGGGCAAAGGCAGCTCCTCGAGAGGTTCGGGTCCGCTGAGAGGCGCATCTTCATCATCGACCACCACCAGCCCCCTCCCAAGGAAGGTGATGGCGCAGGGGCAGTCGGCAGCATATTGGAGCTAAACCCCCACTTCTTTGGGTTTGACGGGTCGAATGAGATATCCGCATCGGGCACTGCATTCTTGGTTGCCAAGAAGATGTCTTCCGAGAACGCTTCGCTTGCACCCCTGGCGATCGTCGGCGCACTCGGGGATATGCAGGATAAGGGGGATCGCGGCTCTCTGGTTGGACTCAACGCCTCAATCGCGGAGGATGCCCAGAGATCCGGGCTGATCGCCATTTCAAAGGGACTCAAGCTCTATGGCTTCGAGTCAAGGCCTCTCGTCAAGTCTATGGAGTACACGCTCAACCCCTACCTGCCCGGGCTTAGCGGAGACGAGGGGGCTTGCTTCAAGTTCCTGAAGAGTGCTGGGGTCGAGCCCCGCAAGCAGGACGGCAGCTGGAGGTCCATCTCGGATCTCTCGAACGATGAGATCCGCCAGGTCACAAGCGCTCTGATAAAATACCTTATCTCCCAAGGGCTCTCGAGCCAGGAGGCGGAAAGCGTCGTGGGCGTCCTGTATACGATAAAATCCGAGGCTGCAGACTCTCCCCTGAGGGACGCCAGGGAGTATGCCTCGTCGGTCAATGCCTGCGGGCGCCTGGGGAAGTATGGCTTGGGTGTGGCTCTATGCCTTGGAGACCGGGCAGGTGCGCTCACGGAGCTCAGGGAGCTTATCTCGGAGTACAGGAAGAAGATCTCGGGCTACCTCAGGTGGATTGAAAACAACCCCTCGTCCCTGAGGGTGATGAACAGCGTCCAGGTGATTCTTGCGGGGAGCAATATCGACGACCGGATGATCGGGACTATCATCTCGATCGCCTTTTCCATGAAACCTTTCACGCGGAGCAGGCCCATTTTTGGGCTCTCGAATGCAGAGGGGGTCGTCAAGGTGTCCGCAAGGGGGACCCCCGATCTGGTGCGGAGGGGGCTCAATCTCGGGTCCGCAATAAGGGAAGCCTCCGAGCAGGTGGGGGGCACAGGGGGAGGACACAACATCGCAGCCGGTGGGCAGATCCCTGTCGGCAAGGAGGAGGCGTTTATATCGATAGTAGACGGGATAGTCGCAAAGATGATTGGGGGCGTCAAGCTCTGAGGTCAGAGATACTGATCGAACGGGACTACGGGAGCCATGAAACTGCTGAGACCGTCATGCGCGCGGTCTCCCCAGACAACAAGGGGGCTCCTGCCGGGACAGAGATAGATGTCTCGGCTTCAGGCGGGAAACTGACAGTCAGGATCGCCTCGTCCAGCGACCTGCAGTCCTTCCTGCGGACGGTCGACGACCTGCTCTTCTGCATCCAAACCGCAGAGCGCGCGATAGCCTCGCTGGGGAAAAAATCCGGTCCAAATCCCTGAAAACAAGTTTATATTGATCTTCTTCTTTTCTCACCTGATACTGCGGTGAGATCATGTCCGAAACGAAAGCACCGGTTAAATTGAAGGATAAGTGGCGGCAGAAGAAGTGGTATAATGTATTCGCACCTGCCGCTTTCGGCAATGTCGAGATCGGAAAAACTCTAGCTGATGATCCGCAGAAGCTGGTCGGTCGCGTATTGGAGACGACCCTCTACAACATAACCGAGGACTTCTCGCTTCTGCACGTCAAGCTGCACTTCAGGATCACGAAGGTCGAGGGCGATAAGGCATACACGATGTTCATAGGCCATGACCTTGCGAGGGACTACCTGAGGAGCCTCGTGAGGAGGGGCGGATCCAGGATAGACGGGATATTCAATATGGTCACGAAGGACGGCTACAAGGTCCGTGTTGGCATCATCGCTCTCTCAGCCGTGAGGACGAAGAGCTCGCAGAAGCGTATGATACGCCACCTGATGGAGGACACCGTCAACAAGAAGAGCGCGCAGCTGCTCTACGACGAGCTGGCGCAGCAGCTAGTCCTCGGCAAGATCGCCTCAGAGATATACAATGCTGCAAAATCAGTCTACCCCCTGAGGAAGATCGAGGTCAGGAAGAGCGAGCTCGTTGAGGCAGGGTCCCCTGTCCAGCCCGCTCCGCAGCCCGAGGCACAGCCGCCCCAGTAAAAACCTATTTTATTACCTGCCCCCCATTCTCTTTTGATGTCAAAAATGGAGCACCTGGTCAGCAGCTCTGGATTGAGAGGAATCGCGATGGAAGAGGTAACGCCAGACCTCTTCCTCAAGTGCGGGCTGGCAGCCTCCTCCATGAAGCCAGGCACGTACGCGGTCGGATACGACGTTAGGTCGACCTCGCCCCTCCTTGCCGATGCGTTTCGATGCGGGCTGAATGCAGGGGGGTCGCAAACAGTCTCATACGGGCTAATGCCGACGCCGGCGCTTGCTTTCTTGTCCAGAGGGCTTGCAGGCGGCGTGATGATCACCGCGAGCCACAACCCCCCGCAGTACAACGGGGCGAAGCTATTCGATGGGAGGGGAGCCTCTTGGAAGCCTTCGGACTACCTCGCACTGGTCGATTCCATGAAGGGCAACGTCCAGTGCAGGGGGTGGGATTCGGTGGGATCCTCGAGGCATGGCGCCGGCATCTACAGGTATCTGGAATGGCTTGCATCCAGGCGGGCATTCAGAAAGGGTTGGCGCGTTGGGCTGGACCCAGGGAACGGGTCGACATGCCTGACTGCACCGTTGGCGTTCGAGTCTGCAGGGTGCAGCCTGGAGGCGATCAACTCGCACCCGGATCCGCTCTTCAAGGGGAGGGGGTCCGAGCCGAAAGAATCCTCGCTCTCGCAACTCTCACAGCTAGTAAAGTCCAAAGGGCTTGATGTGGGGTTCGCATACGATGGCGACGGAGACCGGTTCACGGTGGTGGACGAGTGTGGCCGGTGCCTGAAGCAGGATGTGGCGCTTGCATTCGTCGCCTCGGAGATGGTAAAAGGCGGAAGGAAGGACATCGTCGTCAATGTCGATACCTCGTCAGTGGTCGATTTCATGGTTGAGGGCGCAGGGGGGAGGGTCCACCGTGCTCCTGTTGGGGATGTCTACGTTCTGGAGGAGCTCCTCGATCTAGGGGGCCCTTTCGGCGGGGAGACTTGCGGGGCATGGATATTCCCTGAGGAGTCTCTCTGCCCCGATGGCGTCCTCTCCTCGATAATCTTCCTTTCGCTGCTGGAGGAGTCGGGGCTCCGCCCCTCTGAAGTTTGCGCAGGGGTCCCGATCTTCTACACCGAGAGGCGGTCTGTACCATGCCGGAGCAGCATTAAGGAGGCGCTGATGCGGGCCGTCTCATCCAAGGCGCTCGGGTGGTTCGGCGGGGTGAATGTGGAGGACCTTGATGGCGTGAGGGTCAGCTTGGCTGACCGCTCTTGGGTTCTGATCCGCCCCTCGGGGACCGAGCCCCTCATCAGGATAACCTCGGAGTCCCAGGAAAGTTCTGTTGCAAAAGAGCTTGCTGATCGTGCTGTGGCGCTCATAAATGCTGCAATGGGTGATCTTAAATGAAGGGCGTTATACTCGCTGCTGGGAAGGGTGAGAGGCTGGACCCTCTGAACAGCAGCCGTCCTAAGCACATCCTTCCCATAGGGGGTTCGCCCCTCATCTTCCACACAATCCGCGCGATGAAATGCGCCGGGATAAATGAGATAATAATTGTCGTCCACCACATGGGTGACCAGATTGCTTCGTGCGTAGGCGACGGCAGCGCATTCTCGGTCGGGGTCAATTATGTGGATCAGGGGCGCCCAGGGGGGACTGGCGACGCACTCCGGGCGGCTGCGCCGCTAATCGGAAGCGACGACTTCCTGCTCGTCTACGGAGACCTCGCATTCAAGCCCTCGTATCTGGCTGAGATGGTATCCCTTTGGGAGGGATCTGGCAAGCAGGGGGCGGTGATCGGCGCGGTGAGACTTCCCAACGCTTCCGAATACGGTGCCATTGAATCGAGCGGCGGGCATCTCGTGCGGATAATGGAAAAGACCTCCCTGCCAGCGCCTGGTCTGGTTAACGCCGGCATGTATGTCCTCCCAGGCAGTCTGCTCAAGTACCTTGGAATCACGCCCCTTTCGGAGAGGGGTGAATACGAGCTGACCACCACGATCAACATCGCCGCTGAGGACGGGATGGCTTTTTCGGTATATGAGCTGAAGGACGGGGGATGGGTCGATGTTGGGAGGCCTTGGAACGTGCTCGAGGCAAACCGGCTCCTGCTTGACGAGCTGGTGAGGGGGACGCTGGTCGAGGGAACCGTAGAAGACGGGGTCCAGATAAGGGGGGGAGTTGTAATCGAAAGGGGCGCCACCGTCCTCTCCGGCGCATACATCGAGGGCCCCGTCTGGATCTCTTCCGGCTGCAGGGTCGGGCCCAACTGCTACCTCAGGCCCTACACTTACTTGGCACAAGGCGTTAGGGTGGGCAATGCATGCGAGATCAAGGGCAGCGTAATTATGGAACGAACCCACATAGGCCACCTCTCTTACATAGGTGACAGCGTTCTGGGCAGGGGCTGCAACATAGGTGCGGGGACCATCACCGCTAACCTGAGGTTTGACGAAAGAAATGTCAGGGCATCCTTGAAGGGGAAGGTGGTGGACACTGGCCACCGGAAGCTGGGCGCCTTCCTTGGGGACGGGGTGAAGACCGGTATCAACGTCTCGATCTACCCTGGGGTGAAGATCGGGCACTCGAGCTGGATAGGCCCGCACTCCACAGTCCAAAGGGATATCCCCCCTGAGACCGTGGTCATCCCAAGGGCGGAATTTGAAATGCGCCCCAGGCGGTGAATTGTATACCGCTCGAAAGGAACGTAATCAAGAAAGACCACCGGAAGGTAAGGCTAAGGTTCGCGCTGGCTTACCCGAGCCCATATTTCGTCGGGATGAGCAACCTGGCAGTCCGGCTACTCTATGAGCTCATAAACAGCAGGGAGGACTGCCTCTGCGAGCGCTTCTTCTTCTCGGGGTTCAGGGTCCCTCCGGTCAGCCTGGAATCGAACCTCCCGCTGGCCGAGTTCGATGTCGTGGGATTTTCCCTCCAGCATGAGATCGACTATCTCCGCATGCTTGACATGCTTGACTCTTCCTCGATCGAGCTTCTTGCGTCACGAAGGAAGCGCCCCATAGTGATCGCCGGCGGACCAGCCATATCTTCCAACCCATCCCCCCTTGAGGATTTCGTCGATCTCTTTGTCGTCGGCGAGTCCGAGCCTGTCCTTGACCACCTCCTTGACAGGCTCTCTGAAGGACATGCGCCTGAGCAGCTGGCAGGATCCAGGCCCGGTCTTTACGTCCCAGGTTTCGAGGCTGAGCGGGGGCGTGTGGAATCGCTCGAGGATGCGCCGCACGCGCTCAGGCAGGTCCACCCCGTCTCAGGGCAGGGCTTCTCCTCGACGTTCTTGCTCGAGGTCAGCAGGGGCTGCAACAGGGGGTGTAGGTTCTGCCTGGAGTGCTTCCTCTACAGGCCCAAGCGAGAGCGCTCCTCCAGGAGGGTGAAGGAGATCTTGGAGCAGGGGCTCTCCCTTTCGGGCCTCGATCGGGTCACGTGCATAAGCTCTGCGTTCTTCGACCACAGGGAGATAGGTGATATCTTGGCATGGATGCGCGACAGGCACGTGAGGTACTCGCTGCCGTCTGTTCGGATCTCCAGGACGGGTAGCGATCTCGCCGAGCTCCTTGCCGCAGGGGGGCAGCGGTCAATCACGATCGCCCCCGAGTCCCCGTCAAGCCGCCTGAGGGAGGTGATAAACAAGCCCCTCGACGAATCGGAACTGGTGGGGCTCCTCGAGGCATCCCGCAGGGCAGGCATAAGATCCCTGAAGCTTTATTTCATGGTGGGGATACCTGGCGAAGGCATGCCAGATCTGGAGCAGTTGCGGTCAATGCTCTCAGGGGCGATCTCGGCAGGCTTCGACCCGAGATCGATCCACGTAAGCGTGAACCCCATGATCCCAAAGGGGAATACGCCATTCCAATGGGCACGAATCGTCAGTGAGCCAGATTACAGATCCAGGGTATCCATGATGAGGAAGATCTGCTCTGACTTGGGGATACGGCGGTTCGAGTCGATGGACTACAGGTGGGGCGCAATCCAGGCATTTCTATCCACATCGGGGAGAGGTGCCTCATCCGTCCTGCTCCTTGCGCTCAAGGACATCTCCGAGGGGGGTCAAGGCGACCTCGGCACATGGAGGCGCGTGCTGAAGGGCATCGGGAAGGACTTCGAGACGATACAGCCTAACTATTCCGAGGGCGATGTTCTCCCCTGGGAACTGATAAAAGGGGGTCCAAGCAGATCTCTATTGCTGAATGAATACCGGAGGGCGGTCGGGGGGCAGAGCTGATGGGGTTTTCAGAGAAGGAGCTGAAGAGGGATTATCCCAACCTCTACAGGGAGATCAGCTCCGATTCGGGAAGTGGGCACTCCTTCAAGGTTGACAGGGGCAGGGGGTACGATCCGTCCATTATAGACTTCCTTCAGCGGTGCAGCACAGACGCGGAAGGCCTAGAGGTCATTGACTTCATGGAAAAGAGGGGCGAGATCTCGAAGGCCTATGCCGCCTCACTGAGGAAAAGGATCGCGGAATCCGGTATAAGGTCTTTCGGGGAGAAGAGGGAGTCGGGCTACTACTTCAAGAAGTTCGGCTAACCCCGCACGCCTTTTGCAGAGACAATCTTGATTATGTCCCTATCCTTGATCCTGTATTCGTCCCCAATCTTCTGCCCTGTTCTAACATCGATCGCATAAAGGAATCCATCGCCCAGATCCGAATGGATCTTGTAGGCCAGCCCCCTTGCAGTCGTCCCTTCCTGGACAAGCACAACATCAGGGAGCACGTTGCCCTTATGGTCTGTGAGCTTGTTTGCGTCCTCCACAGGGAAGACTGATATCATCTTCAGCTCCTTCTTGTATATGCTCTCTATCGCTTCCTGTACCCCTGTGCTCCCCCACTTCCCCAGGAGGTCTTTTATCTTGCGAAGCCCCTCCTTCTGCTTCTCGTTCAGCCCCTCCTCCTTGAGTATTTTGAAGTCTGGGTCGCCAGGGTTGTAGCTGATTATCCCCTTCTTGGCAGCCAGCCTCAGAGCTAGCTCGGCCTCTGCAGAGCAGGGGATTACCGTTCTGTCCTTGAATTCCTGCTTCAGCCTCTCGATGTTCCCCTCGGCCTGCCTTATGTCTATCTTGTTTGCGGCTATGACCATCGGTTTTGAGGCCTTCCTCAGCTCCTCAACAAACGTCCTCAGGTCTTCGTCAGTCCACTCATCAATCCTCTTTTTCAGCTCGTCCCTTGCGTTGATCGCAGCCAGGACGTGTCGCCTGCTTATCATCAGCCCTGTAAGCCTCTCGGTAAGCAGCGCGACCCCGTCCTCCTTCAGCTGCCTAATCCCCTTGACGATCTTGTCCCAGTCTTTCTTCAGTATCCCTGTCATCCACATCGTTATCTCATACTCAAGGAACCTGACGTCGTCCACGGGATCTCTGGTACCGGGCTGACAAGCGTTCCCATTGGCGTCCGTACTTCCTGACGCATCGACCACTTGTATGAAACCATCCGCCTGGCGGAGGTCGTCCAGAAACTTATTCCCGAGCCCGCGACCCCTGTGGGCGTCCGGGACGAGCCCAGCCACGTCTACGAGTTTCACTGGAACCCATCTGATCCCGTCAATGCAGGCTGAATTCCTGGGGTCGTCTTTTACCCCCATCTCCTTGCATACGCACTTTACCCTTATGCTGGCGATCCCCTGGTTCGGCTCTATTGTAGTGAATGGCACCGCCCCTATCTTTGCTGGGGCAAGTGTACTGGCACAGAAGAAGGTAGTCTTGCCTACATGCGTTTTGCCTACCAGACCTGCGATCATTTTGGAGCTCCTTTAATACTTCTGTGCGAATCTATATTAACCCCATCGGCTGGGAGCCCCTGCGGAATCGAAGGGCAAACTGCTGTGCCGACCGGGTGCGATCTTCCTGATCCGGTAGGGACGCGTCCCATCCTGCCTTTATATTTGGAGCTCCTTGCAGTGAGCATAAACTATTTTACAGCCCTTGAAGGTTTAGATGACGCTAGGTGTCCCCAGATGAGGGTGCTGATTGCTGACGAGGTCGATGCAGAGTGCGGATCAAGGCTTAGGGCCGCAGGATTCGAAGTCGACGAAAAATTTGACATTTCATATGATTCCCTTAAGTCAATCATCGGGCAGTACGATGTGCTGATCGTAAGGAGCAGGACCAAGGTAACGCGCGAAGTTATCGGGCTTGGAAAGAATCTCAAAATAATCGGAAGGGTCGGGGTCGGTCTTGACACAATCGACGTCAAGGCTGCCGAGGAGGTCGGGATAAAAGTCCTCAACACCCCCCAGATGTCTACCGTCGCAGTGGCTGAGCTGGTGATGGGCATGATGCTCAGCCTCGCAAGGCGAATCCACCTCGCCAATGACTCGATGAAGAGCGGACTGTGGGAAAAGAAGAAGTTCCATGGCACTGAGCTGAACGGAAAGACGCTGGGAGTAGTCGGCTTCGGGAGGATAGGGAGGGCAGTTGCGGAGAGATCCAAGGCATTTGGGATGAACATACTCGTCTACGACGTTATAGTCGACGAAGGTGCCCTCGCAAGGCTAAGTGCCGAGAGGGTATCCCGTGTCGAAGACCTTCTTTCCAGGTCGGACGTGGTGACCGTGCATGTCCCGCTCTTGCCTGAGACTCACCACATGTTTGGGGACTCTGCCTTCTCATCGATGAAGCAGGGATCATTCTTCATAAATGCCTCGAGGGGGGAGGTGGTCGATACGGGCGCCCTCTTGAGGGCATTGAAAAGCGGGAGGATCGCAGGAGCCGCCTTGGATGTCTTCGAGCACGAACCCCCGGAGACCCCTGAGGAGAAGGAGCTCGTCTCCATGCCCAATGTGCTCGTCACCCCGCACATCGGCGCCCAGACGAGGGAGGCCCAGTCGCTGGGGGCAGTGCTCATAGCCGAAAACATTATAAACGCCTTTAAGACGCTTTAGTCTGCGGTTGGTGCGACAATGTCTGCTTACAAATACATCAGGGATGCGTGGCGGAGCCCCGGAGAGGGGCTAGTCAGGAGCCTGCGCACAGAGCGCCTCATCAAGTGGCGGCGCGAGCCCGCAGTCTGCCCGCTCGAGCATCCTACACGTATCAACAAGGCTAGGTCGCTCGGTTACAAGGCAAAGCCTGGCGTTGTTGTGGCCAGAGTAAGGGTAATAAGGGGCCCCATGAATGTGCAGCGCCCGAATTCAGGGAGGCGCCCTAAGCGGATGGGGATCTATGGTCTCACCGTCAACAAGAGCGTTAGATGGATAGCTGAGGAGAGGGCTGCAAAGAAATTCCCGAACATGAATGTCTTGGGCAGCTACTGGGTAGCCTCAGACGGCAGGTATGCCTGGTACGAGGTCATCCTTGTCGATCCATCGAACCCGTCCATCCTTAGCGACAAGGATCTCTGCTGGATAGCCCATCCTGCCCAGCGCGGCCGAGTCTACAGGGGCCTGACTGCAGCAGGAAAGCGTGCCAGAGGCCTTTGAGGGAAGTATGTCAATTGCCCTTAAAGGGCAATTTCCGTTTTTTGACAATTCCTGGTGTCGTTTATTATGATATCGAAAGTTTCGATGAGCTTGATATGCCATGCGACCGAGGATCAAAGTAAGGTCGAGCAGGCACTGCTGAACCTCCTGCCTGAGGGGATTCGCAGCTCTGCCCAAGTTAAATACGCTGTCGCGAAGGGGCACCACGGGAACGAGATCCGGATCGCCTCTCTCGAGGAGGAGGGGTCAGCGGCTAAGGATGTTGTGGATTACATCA
>MAGV01000084.1:17271-25413 GCA_001717015.1 Candidatus Methanosuratincola petrocarbonis (ex Vanwonterghem et al. 2016)
TCTCAGGGATGAAGTGTACCGCTATTTCGACTCAAGGTCGACCTTCTTCATGCGGCTTGACAAGCAAAAAGCCTGCTCCGGCTCCCTCCGACTTTCGGACAGCGATGATATAATCAGGGTAAAGATATCCGTCCAGCTCAGGAAAGGGGAGGAATCGAAGCTCCTCCAGCTCCTCAATCTGGCATGACTTTTTTATCCCCGGACTGGAATAATGTTTTTGGGGTTCTGTTTTGAAGTGCAGGGATCTCAGGACTAGATACATCGTCTTCAAAAGCTCAGGAGGGCTCAGCCCCTACCTCATTCCTACTGCCATAGCGAGATTCTCGCCGCCTGAGTCTAGGATAAAACTGGTCGGATCTGATGGGCAATACGCGATAGTCCGCTTGGATCAGAGGGCGCTGAAATCGATCCAGAGCAGTGTGGGCCACAGGATCGAACTGCAGCTCCCAGGGGGCAGCGCAACCTCGATCGTGTCGACCGGGACAATAAAGAAGGCTAAGGAAAAAATAAAAGCAATACGCGGGAATTAGGGACTGGGGATGAAGAAGCCGTCCCAGTCAAATCAGAATGCTAAAGATGTTGAACCTGCGACGGACTGAGGGCGAAAGCCCCGCAGGGGAATGCCCTGCGCCCACTTTACATATGTAAATTCTTTTTTCGAAAAAAAGAAATGGTTTTGTTGCATTTTCTAAACTTTTTTGAGCCCGTCTGCCCTTTTTTCAAACATACTTATAATCAAACATGGAGAATTTAAAATATTTTTTAATGCTAATGGTGGCGACTGATTCAAGTTCACTTTTCAAGCGATATCTTTAAAAGCTATTAAATAATAAACCAATTGTTTTTCGGAGTGTATGGCGGATGTCCCTCCTGAACGAAAAGGCACGCGATGACCTTCTCAGGGCACTGAAGGGAGAGCGGATAGACTATTCTGAATACGAAGTCGCTGAGACTCAGTCCCCAAAGATCTACAAGGACATATTCCCGTTTGAATCACCTCCAAAGATGATCTGGGACGGAATAGATGTCCCTATGGAAGTCCCTGAGAACCTCTGGATCACTGACACGACCTTTAGGGACGGGCAGCAGTCAAGGGATCCATACACAGTAAACCAGATAGTTGACCTTTACACCTTCCTCCACCGCATAGGCGGACCCAATGGCAAGATACTCATGTCCGAATTCTTCCTCTACACGCAGAGGGACAGGGAGGCGGTCTCAAGGGTAAGGGATTTGGGGTACGAATTCCCCCGGATCACTGGATGGATCAGGGCCAGCAAAGAAGACCTTAAGGTCGCAAAGGATGCCAAGGTCGACGAGGTAGGGATGCTGGCATCAATTTCGGACTACCACATATTCTACAAGTTCAAGGGTATGAGTCGCTCCCAAGTGATCCAGAAATACCTTGACGTGGTGGAGGATGGGCTGAAATCTGGAATAATCATGCGCGCGCATGTAGAGGACTGCACCCGTGCTGACATCCTAGGGGTCGTCATCCCATTTGCCAAGCGACTGATGCAGCTATCTGAGAAGTACGGGATCCCTGTGAAGCTGAGGGTTCCTGATACCTTGGGTCTCGGACTGCCTTGGTCAAAGGCTGCGTTGCCGAGGAGCATACCCAAGATCTTCTACCTGTTGCGACAGCTTGCGGGCGTGCCGTCTGAATACCTCGAGTTCCACGGTCACAACGACTTCCACCTCGGGATAGCCAATGCCACATCGGCTTGGATGTACGGGGCTTCGCTGAACAACACGACCCTGCTCGGCATCGGTGAGCGGGCTGGCAACGTCCCGCTGGAGGCGATGGTCTTCATATACTCCGGTCTGAAGGGGGGGCTAGACGGGATGAACACACTTGCTATCACGGAGATGGCACAGTATTACAGGCGGAATGTGGGCTACTACATACCTCCTTACTACCCGATTGTGGGAAGGAACTTCAATGTAACTAGGGCAGGCATCCATGCGGACGGGGCCCTCAAAAACATAGAGATGTATCTGCCTTTCGACACGGAGAGGCTGCTCGGCGTGCCCCCTGGAGTTTCGATAACCCCGTACTCCGGGAACGCTGGTGTCGCATTCTGGATCAATTACTTCTTCGGCCTGAAGAACGGGGAGAAGGTGGACAAGGAGTCCGATGGGGTCATGAGGATCTACAAGGATGTGCTGAAGAAGTTCGACTCTGGGGAGGCCCTCTCGATCAGCGACGAAGAGATGCTCAGCCTGGTCGAGAAGCACATGCCTGAATTCTACGAGGCTAACAAGCACCGAATTGCGCAGTAGCAGCTCCCCTATCAAACACTTTTTTAGATGCCTCGCAGAGTATGATCATGTGGAATTTGTTATGAGCCGAAGGGTAATCAGGGGTTTTTTGAGGAGCGATGGAACCCCGAATTTCTCTAACAATGTCTACAGCAAGCCAAAGGAACTGGAATACCTGGTTCAGAAGCCTGTAGTCTCTGCAACTGCTAGCACCCCCATAATAAAGGCAATAGACCTCATGCTTTCTAAGGGGATAAGGAGGGTCCCGATCACCACCAGCAAGGGGGAACTCTTAGGGATAATCACTGCTACCGATATGGTCAACTTCTTCGGGGGCGGCGAGTACTACAACTTGGTCAAGCTCAGGTATGGCGGCCGATTCTTCTCTGCCCTCTACGCTCCGGTGGAGTCTATAATGACAAGAGAAGTCGTCTGCGCCGATGTCGGAGAGAGCTTCTCGGAGGTACTCGAGAAGATGATCCGCGAGAACGTCGGATCGGTGCCCGTTGTGGACGACAGCATCCTGATGGGTATCATAACGGAGTATGACGTGGTGAGGTATCTTTCTGGTCGATCCATGACCGGAAAGGTTGAGGATTACATGTCTAGAAACCCTGTCATGGCCTCCCCAAGCATCACGATAAAATCAATTGCCCGTCTAATGGTCTCGAACGGGTTCAGGAGGATCCCAATCGTAGATGGGGGCGATGTGAGGGGGATCGTCACTACTATGGACATAGTCAGGTACTTCGGGGAAGGGAAGGCATTCAGGAAGATCATATTGGACGAGATGGATCAAGTGATCTCAGTTCCTGCGAAGGAGATAATGAGTGAGGGGGCCGTGAAGGTGAATCCGCATGACAAGCTTGGGGACGTTGCCCCCCTGATAAGGACCAGCGGGGTCGGTGCGGTGCTTGTTGAGGACGGCGGTGCCATCATCGGCATACTCACCGAGAGAGACCTGCTCATGGCGCTGGCGACCGAGTAGGCTGTGCGAAAAGAATATAAAATGTGCATAGTCTTTTATGCTGAAGGTAAAATATCGTTAGCGTAATGTGTCGCTGTTACATGTGGTGAAATGATATGTTTAGCCCTCCAGGAATGGGTTATGATCGTGCGATCACGATATTCTCGCCCGATGGGCGCCTATTCCAAGTCGAATATGCGCTCGAGGCCGTCAGGCGTGGGTGGACGGCCATTGGGATCAGGTGCACGAATGGCGTAGTCCTTGCGGTAGAGAAGAAGAGGATCAGCCCCCTGATCGATCCAGCGTCAATGGAAAAGATCCTCAAGATCGACGAGCATGTGGGTGCAACTTTTGCAGGTCTCTCCTCGGACGCTAGGATCCTCATTGAGCGTGCGAGGCAGGAGGCCCAAATAAACAGGATGCTCTACGACGAGGTAATTGACGTCGAGGTCCTGACCAAAAAAGTAAGTGAAGTGAAGCAGATCTACACGCAACACGCCGGCGTCAGGCCATTCGGAGTAGCCCTGCTCATTGCGGGCGTTGACAGGTTTGGACCAAAGCTGTTCATGACCGAGCCGAGCGGTGCCTACGCGGGTTACTATGCGGTCGCGATAGGCGCTGGCAGCCAGACTGTTACTGAATTCTTCGAGAAGAACTACCAGCCGGACCTCAAGATAGACGATGCGATAATGCTCGCGCTGAAGGCGCTCGCCTCGGTTATCGAGGGCAGCCTCGACTCCGCCAAGGTAGAGATGGCAATACTGCGGACCGAAACCGGGAAATTCGAGAACCTCCCGCCCCAGCAGCTCATGGAATACATAGAGAAGCTAAAGGCGTAGGCTCATGCCGAAAGAAGAGAAGTCGGTCATTGCTAGGCTAGTTGTGCGCGGAGAGCACTTTGAGGTCATGGTAGACCCTGATCTCGCCTGGGCACTAAAGAACGGCAAGGAAGTCGACTTCAAGGAGCTCCTCGTGAGCGAGATCATCTACAAGGATGCCAGCAAGGGTCTGAAGGCCTCTGAGGAGTCCCTGAAGAAGAACTTCGGCACCGATGACCCGAAGGCTGTTGCCACCTCGATAATCAAGAAGGGCGAGCTCCAGCTTACCACCGAACAGCGCCGCGAGATGATCGAGAGCAAGCGGAAGCAGATAGTCAACTTCATATCGCGGAATTGCATTGACCCGAAGACTGGGTTGCCACACCCCCCTCAGCGCATAGAGAATGCAATGGAAAACGTGAGGGTCAGCATAGACCCATTCAGGTCGGTGGAGGAACAAGCGCAGGATGCTATCAAGGCGCTGAGGGCCGAGCTGCCGCTGAAGATCTCACAAGTTGTAGCAAAGATAGGCATCCCCTCCGCCCATGCAAGGCGGGTCTACAGCGTCATATCAAAGATGGGTAACGTGACTCGGTCGGAGTGGCTCTCGGACGGGTCTTGGAGGGGTGAGATGGTTCTGCCTGCTGGCATACAGCAGAGCTTTGTGGACCGCGTAAACGAACTGACAAGGGGTAATTGTGAAATTGATATCAAAAAGATATGAGGTGTTTGAATGACGACCTTCTTTGAACCAAGACAGCTGGTTTCCCCAGGCACTCTTCTTGCCGAAGGGAACTACCAGTCCGGATTCAATGTGTATCGTGATAACGGGAAATACTATGCCTCGATGGTCGGGCTCGCCGACATCAGGAACAATGTGGTCTCAGTCATCCCGCTGAGGGGGTGCTATATCCCTCAGCCAGGGGATGTGGTGATCGGCAAGGTGGTCGAGTGCATATCTACCGCATGGATGCTCGACATAAGATCCCCATATCAAGGGGTCCTGTTCGCCTCAGAGTTCCTGTCCAAGCCTCTGAACCCCCTCAAGGAAGAGGCGCGAAGGTATTTGGATATTGGCGAGATGGTGGTCGCCACAGTCATGGCTTTTGACAGGACGAGGAACCCGTCCTTGACCGCAAGGGACCATGGTCTTGGCAAGATACACAGGGGCACAGTGATAGATGTGGACTTCACAAGGGTCCCTAGGATAATTGGGAAGAAAGGATCAATGATAACGATGCTGAAGAAAGAGACTGGTGCACAGATCCTCGTGGGCCAGAACGGCAGGGTATGGATATCCGGAAAATCCCGCGACGAGGAAGCCATAATTGCTGAGGCGATCAGGAAGATAGAGGCCGAAGCACATACATCGGGTCTCACAGACAGGGTTAGGGAATTTTTGGTCAACAGGAGAAGGTGAAATCATGAGTGATTCAGAGATTGAGAGATTGATATCCGAGGATGGAATAAGGTGCGATGGAAGAAGGCTGGACGAGATTCGACCTATCAAGTTCCAGCTGGGAGTCCTGAAGAACACTGACGGATCAGCCTATGTTGAGTGGGGGCGTACAAAGATCTTAGTTGGAGTGATGGGTCCAAGGGAGTCGCATCCAAAGCACCTCGCACTTTCCGACAAGGCAAGGGTGGAAGCGTACTACAGGATGGCTTCATTCTCAGTTGAAGAGTGGAAGTCCCCAGCACCGTCAAGGAGGGAAGTCGAGCTCTCCAAAGTCATCCGCGAGGCGCTTGAGCCCGCGATCTTTGTCGAGTTCTTCCCGAGGACAAGCATCGACATATTCATCGAAGTCCTCCAGGCAGATGGTAGCACTAGGTGCGCTTCGATCTCGGCCGCCTCACTGGCGCTCGTGGATGCAGGCATACCTATGCGAGACCTTGTCGCGAGCATAGCCGTCGGAAAGGTGGAGGGGAAGCTTGTCCTGGATGTCCAGGACAAGGAGGACAAGGCAGGAGAGTCCGACATGCCGATGGCATACATGCCATCAAAGAATGCTGTGACCTTGCTGCAGATGGATGGGCAGATCACGCATGATGAGTTCATGCAGTCGATGGAGCTGCTGAAGAAGGGCTGCATGGAAGTCTACAAAAAGCAGAAGGAAGCGATTGAAAGCCACTTCAAGGGCGCAGTATCCAATCAGGAGGAGGCATGAGCGATGAGCCAGAGGATAGTCCCAGCAGTTAAGAGAAGACAGATAATCGAGCTCTCGGAGAGCGGCAGGAGGATGGACGGCAGGACGCTGACCGACTACAGGGAGATCACAATCCAGACAGGGCTGGTCGAGAAAGCGGAAGGGTCTGCCCTGGTCTCCATAGGTGGCACTAAAGTGGTTGCAGGCATCAAGTTCGAAGTGGGCGACCCATTCCCGGACATCCCCAACGAGGGCGTGATGCAGGTGGGCGCCGAGTTCGTCCCATTTGCCTCCCCCGAGTTCGAGCCGGGCAAGCCGGACGAGGTGGCAGTCGAGCTTGCGAGGGTCGTTGACCGGGGTCTCAGGGAATCTAAGGTCTTGGACACAACAAAGCTTTGCCTGATCCCTGGGAAGAAGGTCTGGATCGTCCACGTGGATGTCTACATACTTGACCACTGTGGCAACCTCATCGACACTGCTGCGTTGGCTGCTCTCTCAGCGATGCTCTCAGCATCAATGCCTGAGGCATGCGTAGAAGGTGATACAGTCAAGCTCACAGGAAAGCGCGTACCTATGCCGCTGACCGACATCCCCATCAACGTCACACTGGCAAAAATAGGGAACAAGCTGTTCGTGGATCCTTCCTTAGAAGAGGAAGAGGTCTTGGACTGCAGGTTCAGCGTTGCCTTCAAGGAGAACGGGATGCTCTGTGCGATACAGAAAGGGGAGTCTGGATATATCACACCAGAAGAGGTGCTCCGCGCAGTCGAAATAGCTAAAGATAAAAGCCAGGAGATCCGCAAGAAGGTGGTTGAGTCACTGAAGCTCAAGAGCGACAAGGTTGGTGAGTCCTAATGGCAAAGACAAAATCCGTCAAGTCTGCCGGAAGGTTCGGTCCGAGGTACGGGGCCACTCTTAGGAAGCGGCTGCTCGCTATCGAGCAAAAATCTGAGAAGGGGCTCCGGTGCCCAAAGTGCAAGTCGATCGATAAGCTTGTCCGTGTGGCAGCGGGGATCTGGGACTGCAGGGCGTGCGGCGTTCGCTTTGCTGGCGGTGCATTCGTGCCCCAGACTACGCTTGGCAAGACCCTTATGCCAGATGAGCTCAAGCTAAAGTAAAGTCAGTAAATGTTGGTCTTTTATGACCATATTGCTGACGACTTCGCTAAGGCCTAGCCAGAGGACAAGGACCCTTTGCAACGACCTGGCCGCCTGCTGCGCGGCCTTTTCTACATTTACTAGAGGCAAAACAAGCCTGGCCTACCTTTTTGAGTATGCCCGGAGCAAAAACTCTTCGAAGCTTTGGATAGTGCACAGCCGATTCGGAGGACCGAGCCTGATTGAATGCTACGAGGCTGGGGATACAAAACCACTTGCGTCTTTCCTAATAAAGCGTGTACAGCTTGTCAGGGAGCTTTCCGTCAAGTCGCCAACGAGCACCAGGCACAGGCCGCTGGCGCTCCCCCCTCCAGAAAGAGAAGAGTTGCGGCAGCTCCACGAGTGCCTGAGGAAGGTCCTGGGCGATCACGCCTCCCCCCGCGCTGGCTTGAAGTCGACAGAGTTGCACCTCGAACTTTCCCATGGGTCGCCAGAGATCTTTTTCATCGACAGCGTCTCAAAGCTCCCTTGTGGCCCCGCCATCTACTTGAAGTCCTTCAGGTGCGGTTTATGAGCGCCTCATCTTTGTTGAAATTAGACTTCGAAGACGAGGGCAGGGCATCCGCCCTCTTCGCCTCGATAATCCCAGAGGTTAAGCACACAAAACCTGGGATAGCCAGTGTCTCTATTACTAAGGAAGGCGGATCCATTCTGTTGAAGATCGAAGCCTCGTCGGTAGCTGCACTGCGCGCCCTACTCAATTCTTATATACGCTGGCTGTCTACATCTCTTGAGGTTATGGAATTAGGTGATTGACAATGGCTGAAAAGATACCGCCACAGGTACAGAAC
>MAGV01000084.1:25680-36272 GCA_001717015.1 Candidatus Methanosuratincola petrocarbonis (ex Vanwonterghem et al. 2016)
GAGCTAGACCTCAGAATAAAGACCGTTGAGAAACAGGAACTCAGGCTCAAGCAGCAGCTGGAGGAACTCCGCAAGTCGATAATGGAACAGGTCTCCGGAAGGACGCCCGCTTCTGGGTAGTGTTGTGGGGTTGCCGCAGCTTTTTTCAAAGAAAGAGATTGAGGAGATCTGCCTCGCTGGGGAGAACGCTGCACGTGAGTATGTGCTCTCGGTCCTGGATCGGCACCTCATACGCTCACTCAACGTCAGAGTGATGTCGGAGCGGTCCGGTTCAGGTCTGGACTTCAATGCCGATGTCGAAATCGAGGTCGATCCTGTTGTCAACATGGATCTGGAGCAGCTCGCCGAAGCTGCAGCAGACCGTGCTTTAGAAGCAATCGACGAAAAGGTGCGGGCGAAGCGGGTTGCCTGATCTTCTCGAATTCCTGTCATCATACGGAAGGGTCGTCCTGGTCTGCCACCCAAATGCCGACCCGGACTGCATAGGCTCAGCATATGCGATCCAGTCTGCCCTCAAGGCGAGAGACCCATCGGTGGTCGTGTCTATCCTCGCGCCGGACGGGGTGAACGCCGCGTCATCTAAGCTTGTTGAGTATCTGAACATCGAATTCGAATCCTCTTTGGGTGAGGCATGCGAACTTCTGGTGCTAGTCGACATGCCCTCGCTAGACCAGCTACCCGAGGTCAAAGAGCTCGTGCGTAAGAGAAAGATCCCTTACGCAATAATCGACCACCACACCGAGGAGCCGAGCTGCCTCGATGGCGCAGTCTACTCGAGGCTTATGCGTACCTCCTCGACCTGCGAGATCGTCTACCGCTCCATCCCAAAAAAGTACCTCGACAGGCGTGCGATCCAGGCGCTGTTGACCGGTCTCGTCTACGACTCGCGCCGCTTCCTCGTTCAGCCGAATGCGTCTATCAGGGCTGCATTGAAGATGCTACGGAGGGGGGCAGACTTCGCCCTTGCCCTGGAGATGCTGCTCAACGAGCAGGACATCTCAGAGAGGATAGCGCGCCTCAAGGGGGTTGCAAGGATCAAACTCTACCGAGCAAGGGACTGGATCTTCGCAACTTCGAGCATAGGCGCATTCGAGGCCTCTGTTGCGCGGTCCCTGACCGACCTGGGTGCCGATCTCGCCCTCGTGGCAAGCAGTGAGGACGGCACATCGCGCATAACAGGGCGCCTGAATGAGAGGTTCCAGCGGTCGACCTCTCTGAACCTTGCGAGCTGCGTTATGCACCCTCTAGCCGAGCGCTTTTCCGGAAGCGGCGGCGGGCACCCATCCGCGGCAAGCGCAAGGGTCTCCGCGCCCCCTGATGAGGCAGTCGGCGCGGCCCTGGTCCTGATATCCGAGAAGCTCGGCCTGAAACCCGGCGAGATGAAGGAGATCTCAACCCGTGATTGAGTAGCTACATTTATTAGAGCTCCGAATTCTCTGATTAGTGCTCCCGGTGATGGTTTTGGCGATCATTGAGGTTAAAGGGCTCTGCTACACCTACCCCGAGTCAGAAACCCCAAGCCTAATCGATGTCAACTTCAAAGCAGAGCCAGGAGAGTTCGTCCTCGTCACCGGACCGAGCGGCTGCGGAAAGACAACCTTCTGCAGGGCACTGAACGGCCTCATACCGAACTCGTACGGGGGTGACTTCAAAGGGACAGTAGTGGTGGACGGGCTACTGACCACCTCGACACCGGTCTACGAGCTGGCCCAGCGGGTGGGGCTGGTCTTCCAGAACCCAGAAAACGAGCTTTTTTGCACCACCGTGGAGCGCGAGGTCGCATTTGGACCTGAGAACTTGGCTCTCCCGAGGGAAGAGATCGCAATGCGCGTCGAGGAGGCGCTCGAGATTGTTGGCATATCGCACCTGAAGGAGAAATCCCCTGAGGAGCTCTCTGGGGGAGAGCAGCAGAAGGTTGCGATCGCGGCGCTTCTGGCAATGAAGCCGAAAGTACTCGTCCTCGATGAGCCTACCGCCAATCTTGATCCAGTTAGTGCCAAGTCGGTTCTGGAGCTGATGCACAGGCTGAACAAAAATGGGGTCACAGTCATACTCGTCGAGCACAGGCTGGAGATGATCAGCCACTTGGTCGACAGGTGCGTGGTCTTCGAAGGTGGGCGCATAGTTGCCGATGGATCGCCCAGGGAAGTGCTCTACTCCGATAAGGTCTCCGAGCTTGGGGTCGGTCTCCCTAAGATAGTCCAGGTCTCCAGGCGCCTTTCCGGTCTCATTGGCGAACAGCTAAGGTTTCTGACTTCCGATGAGCTCGCTTCCTATGTGAGGGGGAGGTTGCATTGATCAGAATAGAAGGCGTCACATACTCCTATGGCGACGGGATTAACGCGCTCGATGGAGTGGACTTGGAGGTCAAGGATTCGGAGCTCCTGGCGATTGTTGGGGAGAACGGCGCTGGCAAGACGACACTCGTCAAGCACCTAAACGGGCTCCTCAAGCCCCAGCGCGGGAGAGTCATCGTAGAAGGGGTTGACACAAAGGAGACCACCGTTGCTACGCTGGCGAAGAAGGTCGGCCTCGTCTTCCAAAACCCTGACCACATGCTCTTTGCAGAGACCGTCGAGAAGGAGCTCTCCTTCGCGCTGACCAACTTCGGGCTGCCGCCAGAGGAGATCGCTAAGCGAGTGGAGTGGGCTCTGATCGAATTCAAGCTCTCCAATTACCGCGACCGGTCCCCATTCACGCTGAGCGGCGGTGAGAAGAAGCGCGTTTCATTGGCATCAGTTCTGTGCTATGACCCCCAGATAATCGTGCTCGATGAGCCAACAACGGGGCAGGACAGCCTCCAGAAGACAAGGCTGGCCTCCACACTCGCCAATCTGAACAGACAGGGGAAGACCGTGATCGTGGTGACGCACGATATCGAATTCGTAGCGGACTTCATACCGAGGGTCGTCGTGATGTCCAGGGGGAAGATCATCGCAGACGGCCCGACCGAAGAGATCCTGATTAGGAAAGATGTCATGGAAGCCTCCTCAATATTGCCGCCGCAACTGGCAGAGCTCTCTTGGAAAATGGGGCTGAACTCCCCCTCAATCAACACCGATATGATTGTCGAAGAGATTAGGCAGATGCTGCGAGGCGAGCAAAAATGAAAGTCTTCAAGGCTTTCGAGTACAGGAGGGGATCAACGATCCTCCACAGGATCGATCCCCGTTCCAAGCTGGTCTACCTGATTCTCTTCACCTCGCTCACCGTGTATTTCACAAAGCCGCTGGCACTCCTCATTATCTTCCTGTCTTTCTTGCCGATGGTACACGTCGGCAAGATATCGACCAGGTGGAGCCAGTCCTTGAGGGGATCACTGTTCTTCATTGTCTTCATATTCGTCTTCAACTTCGTCCCCACTGCCTATTACTCGGGAAATCTATTCGACGCCGCAATCTCGGCAATAGCAATGTCCCTCCGGTTCCTCAACCTAATCTCCGTCTTCTCGATATTCTTCTTGACCACTTCGCCTGAAGACCTGACCCAATCCATGGTTCAGCTCAAAATCCCCTACGACTATGCCCTCACGTTCAATATGGCCATGCGGTTCGTCCCCACCCTGAGCAGGGAGGCGCAGTACATAATGGATGCGCAGCGCTCGAGGGGGCTCGAGATGGAGAGGGGGAATTTTGTCTCGAGGATCAGGAACTATATCCCGGTCCTCATACCGCTCATAATCAGCTCCTTCCGCAGGGCTGAACTGGTCGCCGACGCAATGGAGTCTCGTGCATTCGGGGCCAGCAAAAAGAGGACTTCGCTGTACGTCCTGAAGATGGGTCGCGGCGACCTCCTGTTCGTCTCGGCTGCCATTGGTTCAGCTCTGGTGTTGTTCGCGGTCAATCTGCTCCTGTGATTCGATGGTGTCCGATAACTGCCTTTCGCCAAAAAGGCGGGAAGTTGCCCAACATGGGGCAAAGCAAGCCCGTACCCTTCACCGAAGGGACGGGAGGATGTCAGCTGCCGACAGAGTTAAATTGCCGAAAAATTCTACTCCTTCTCTGAGACTTATGTCGTCAAAAGACTGTCTGGTTAAGTGCTTCATGCGGGAGATGGCAAACTACGTCCTGTACGCATCGAAGGTCATTGATGACGATGAGGTGGAGAATGCAATTTCATTGCTCATCGATACCAAAAGGGACGGCAAGAAGATAATGGTCATTGGCGCAGGCAGGTCAGGTCTTGCTGGAAAGGCATTTGCTATGCGCCTGATGCACCTGGGCTTCAATGTCTATGTCTTCGGAGAGACCATAACGCCTGCCCTCGGACAGGGGGACCTCATAATATCGATCTCAGGGTCAGGCACAACCAGGATGGTCGTGACCTCCGCGACGGCTGGAAAGGAGATCGGGGCTAAGATACTCGCGATAACCTCCCACAGGGACTCCTCTTTGGCAAAGCTCTCCGATCAGTGCATAATAATCCCTGGCAGGACAAAGATGGCAGCAGAGGATGACTATGTGATCCGGCAGATACTCGGGTCCCATGAGCCCCTCGCGCCTCTGGGCACGCTCTTCGAGGTGACCCTGAACATATTCCTCGACAGCCTTGTGGCTGAACTCATGCAGCGGCTTGGCGCTACCGAGACCGACCTAAAGAAGCGGCACGCCACGATCGAGTGACACGCCTCTGTTTTACCTTAGGCTAACAGGGGGCTGATCCGTAAGCGTTTTTCTTCCGCCCCCTGGGCTCGATTAAGAAACTTTTAAAAACCAGCTTGCGTTTCGCCTTTTGTAGCGAGGCGTGTAAATTGCCGAAGTATAAACAGACTGAAGAAATCATAAAACTCATGAGCAATAAGCTCAACGTCAGGAACATCGGTACCCTTGCGCACGTGGATCATGGGAAGACGACTCTCTCGGACAGCCTGCTCGCAGGCGCGGGCCTGATATCCCAGAAGATCGCCGCGCAGGCACTCGCGCTCGATTATGTGGAGATCGAGCAGCTGAGGCAGATGACCGTCAAGGCTGCGAACGTAAGCCTTCTCCACGAGAAGAATGACCAGAACTACGTCATCAACTTGATTGACACCCCAGGACACGTGGACTTCACGGGGCACGTCACCAGGTCCCTCAGGGTAATGGACGGGGGGATAGTCGTCGTTGACAGCGTCGAGGGCGTGATGACCCAGACAGAGACCGTCCTGAGGCAGGCAATGGACGAGAAGGTCAGGCCGCTACTCTACGTGAACAAGGTGGACCGGCTGATAAAAGAGCTCAGGCTGAGCCCCCAGGAGATATTGGAGCGGCTGCTCAAGATCATACGGGACTTCAATGCCCTTCTTGAGACATACGCCGATCCGGAATTCAAGGACAAGTGGAAGGTGAACCCAGACAAGGGCCAGGTCGCATTCGGTTCTGCCCTCCACAAGTGGGGCTTCACGCTCCCTATCATAAAGGCCAAGGGTATGAAATTCTCAGACGTGATCGATGCCTACAATAAGGGCGAGATAGAGCGCCTGCAGAAGGAGTTCCCTCTGCACATCGCAATCTTGGATATGGCTGTCGACCATGTCCCCAACCCAGTCGAGGCGCAGAAGTACAGGATCCCAAAGATCTGGAGGGGCGACATAAACTCGCCGATCGGGCAGGCAATGCTCAACTGCGACGAGAACGGCCCCCTCGTGATCTGCGTTAACAAGGTCATCGTTGATCCCCACGCGGGCCCAGTCGTCACCGGGAGGATATTCTCCGGCACAATACACGAGGGTGAGCAGCTCTACGGCCTGATGTCAAAGAGCGAAGGCAGGGTGCAGCAGGTCAGCCTCTACATGGGCCCATACCGCGAGATCTGCCCTGAGATGGCCTCGGGCAACATTGTGGCGCTCCTAGGTCTTGACAATGCTCGTGCAGGCGAGACCCTCGTGAGGCCTGCTGACAAGGATGCGATGTTCCCGTTCGAGAAGATGAAGTACATAAGCGACCCGGTCGTGACAGTGGCGATCGAGCCGAAATACAGCAGGGACCTGCCGAAGCTGATCGACGCTCTCCACAAGATGGCCATCGAGGATCCGACGCTGTCAGTCAAGATCAACCAGGAGACCGGCGAGTACCTCATCGCTGGCATGGGTAGCCTCCACCTCGAGATTGCACTGTGGGATTTGAAGCAGAGGACAGGCGGAATAGAGATCACCACCACCCCGCCGATCGTCGTGTACAGGGAGAGCCTCACCGGAGCAGGAGGCCCGTTCGAGGGCAAGTCCCCGAACAAGCACAACCGCCTCTACCTGAAGGTTGAGCCGCTCAACCAGGAGACGATCGACCTGATACAGCAGGGTATCATATACGAGGACATGGACTCCAAGGAGAGGGCCAGGATCCTTAGGGAGAAGGCAGGCTGGGACAACGAGGAGGCGAAGGGCATATGGGCAATCGACAGTTATGTCAACGTCTTGGTCGATGCCACCAAGGGTCTGCAGTACATCCGCGAGATCAAGGACACCATTATCCAGGCCTTCCGCCTCAACGTCTCAGAGGGCCCGCTTGCGAGGGAGCCGATCAGAGGCCTCAAGGTACTGCTCGTCGACGCGAATGTCCACGAGGACCCAGCTCACAGGGGGCCTGGGCAGATAATGCCGGCGATGCGGGACGCAATGTTCTGCGGCTTCCTCTCATGCAACCCAATACTCCTCGAGCCCATCATCAAGCTCGACATGAAGGTGCCCCAGGACTTCTTGGGAGGCGTCACTCGGATCGTGGCAGGTAAGCGTGGCAAGATAATAAGCATGGACCAGGTCGGCCAGGTGATGCACCTCGTCTCGGAGATACCCGTTTCGGAGACATTCGACCTGTCCGATCAGCTCAGGAGCGCGACCGCGGGCAAGGCATTCTGGGGGACAGAATTCGCCAGGTGGTCACCCGTCCCGTCGAGCCTGCTTGCTGACACAATCAAGAAGATCCGGGAAAGGAAAGGCCTCTCGCCAAACCCGCCAACACCGCAGGAATTCATGTCGATGTGAGGCGGCATCCCTCCCCTTTTTCATTTTTTTGTTCTAAGCTCGAACGAAGATTTTTTAAATTAGACCAAGCTAAATGGTGAAGGCAGAGCGGCCGTGGTCTAGTCCGGTCTAGGATAGAAGCTTCCCAAGCTTCGGATCCCGGGTTCAAATCCCGGCGGCCGCACTTATAGGATCAGAAAATGCTGTGGATTCGATCGCTTTAGCTGCAAAATCATGTTTAAATAATTCGATGAGAATTTTAACATGTTCCTGGGACGCTGAGTTTTGAGTGATGATGTTCTCAACCAGGACCGCAAGCGCCGAGGAGGGGCGCAATGACATAAATACCCAAAGGGTAGGGGTGGCTCCTCAAATATGCAGGCGACTGAAGGGGATCTGAAGCTGGCATTGAAGTGCCTCATAATGGCGCTGGCCATCTTTGGGGCCTCTTTGATATTCATAGTCGCCCTGCTGCTCTTCATAAAATGGCTGTTCCCCGGTCTCTGATAAGGCTTCAGATGATCCTCAGGGCCCTTTCCAGCTCGTGCGACACCATTGACCCTACGATCCAGGCATCCAAGGGCTTCTTATATACCGAGATCTGCTCATCCGCAAGAGAGAGATCCTTGAACTCTCCCCTCTGGAACCCCCCTATCACTAGGACTGGTTTTTCTTGCCTCACGAGGTCAGAGAAGTACGTGTCCAGCTTGACCTTCCTACCCTTCTCCGTGAGGAACACCACTTTGCTATGTTCAACCCCATTAACCACATCCCGGATGTTGCCCCTCTTCAGCAGCATGAGCGGCTTGCCTCTGGGTGGGACCCTCCCTACCGAAAAGAGCTGTTCCATTAACCCGACAAACCTGGTGTAGTTCCTGGGCATGTTTATCTCCGGAGCAACCCAGATCACAAAATCGTTTATCGTGTGGACATAGACCTGGAGCTGGCCTTCCTTGTTCAGTGGTCTCTCCAGCAGGTCGAGGAGCGTCAGGAATGTTATGTCGGGCCTCCCTCTCCTCTCCCAGTCCCTGAGCCCCTTCATAGCAGCATAGTGGAACGAGATGTCCAGCAGCGTCTCTTCTGGTCTCTTCCCTTTCCTCTCCGCGAGCCTTGTGACCGACGGGTGGCTGGCAATCTCTCTCGGAACAGTCTCAAGTGCCGCCTCCCCAATAATCACTGTGATCACAGTTAGAGCCTCCAAGCCCGTTGAGAGAGTCCCATCATCATACTAATAAAGATGTGCGGGCATTTTTTCTTTTATCAGCTGGGGGTTAGCCTAAACTTGAAACTAAACAGGGCCCACGTCCGTGATCTTGCAAAACAGAGGATCGCCCGCCTCTTCGCACTCGCAAGCCAGGCTGTAAAATCCGACACCGGCCAGGCAAACAGGTACGTTGAGCTTGCCCTCAAGATATCTATGCGCACCCGGGTCCGGATACCTCGGGAGCTGAAGCGGAGCGTATGCAGGAAGTGCCACGCATACCTGTGCCCTGGCATAACCTCCAGAGTGAGGGTCCGTGCAAGCAGGTCGCCCCACGTCTCGGTCACCTGCCTGAACTGCGGCACTGTGCGGCGCTACCTCTTGGAGCGGGATTCTTGAGCCTTCACATACCGGTAAAAAGGTTTATATTACTCGCTGATAACTTAATCAAGTCTGAAGTACGAAGGCCTTGAAAAATAGCGTTAGCTTCATGCTAATTCTATCGTCTTTGTAGCTCCGGATCAATAAAAGGGTTGATGTGTTACGAAATTCGAAGAAATGGGAATTCAAGACGAGATATTAAATTCAATAGGGGCGATGGGCCTGAAAGAGCCGACTCGGATCCAGTCCGAGGCGATCCCCCTCATAAAGGCAGGACATGACGTGATAGGGCAGTCCGAGACCGGGTCTGGGAAGACTGCAGCCTTTGGTATACCGCTTGTGGAAAAAGTTACCAAAGGAAAGCCCGGTCAGGCGCTCATCCTGCTGCCGACCAGGGAGCTCGCATTACAGATCAGCGAGTCGCTCGCCAAATACTCCGCTGCCAAGGGTCTACGCGTGGTCTGCGTCTACGGAGGGGCTGCGATGGGTCCGCAGATCTCAGGACTAAGGCACTCAGAGATAATCGTGGGGACCCCCGGTAGGGTGCTTGACCTGATCGGTCAGGGGCACTTGCGAACTGGAAATGTCCATACGTTTGTCCTCGACGAGGCCGACAAGATGGTCGACATGGGCTTCATAGACGATGTGGCGGAGATCGCCGAGCACCTGCCTGAAGAGAAGCAGACGCTCCTATTCGCCGCGACGATGCCGGAAGGGCTAGAAGAGGTAATTGCCAGGTTCACAAGGGACCCGAAAAAGATCAGGACCGAGATTAAGGTCAAGGAAGACCTGCTCGAGCAGTACTACTGCAATATTGAGAGGAAGATGCGGTTCTCCCTGTTGGTCCGCCTATTCAAGGATGAGGCGCCAAAGACTGCGATAGTGTTCTGCAATTCGAGACGGGAAGTCGAGTCCCTAACGAAGAACTTGAACAAGGTCGGCATTGCAGCAGTCGCCATACACGGCGGGCTGTCCCAGTCTAGGAGGGAGAGGGTGATCGACTCCTTCCACAGGGGAAGAATCAACGTGCTGGTGGCGACCGACGTGGCTGCCAGGGGTCTGGACTTCAAGAACGTCTCCCATGTTTTCAACTACAGCATACCCAAGAACTCGGAGGACTACGTGAACAGGATAGGCAGGACTGCTAGGGCAGGGGAGCGTGGCAAGGCGATATCACTTCTGACAGTAGATGACTATGGGTTCTTCAGGAGGATCGTTAACCTCTACGAGTTCAGCGTCCAGGAGATCGAGTACTGCGATCTTGAGCGCCTGCCATTCATGAGCTCGATCGGGAACAACAGGGAAAGGCGCGAGAGGTGTAATCCGAGGGGTCCCAGAAGGGAGAACAGGGATTTCGGCGCCAGGCCTTCAGGTTTCAGCAACGGGTACCAGGGCTTCATGCACAGGTAAGCCCGTCCAATTTTTTCCTTTCAATCGTTGACTTGAACTGAATTGACCAACTTCTCCAGGAATTCCAAGACCTCTTCCTGGTTACTCAGGTAGTACTCTGCCTCTGTAAGCTTGGGTTCATACCCGACGATCACCCCAATACCCCTTCCCTTCAGGGTCTTGAACCCGTCCTCATCTGTCAGGTCGTCCCCTATGAATATCGGGAGGTGCGTCTCGTCTGTGATCCCCTCGTGTTTCATGATCTCGGATATAGCAGTCCCTTTGTCGGCACCTGTCCCTGACAATTCGACCACTCTCTTCCCCTCTGACCTTTTGAGGTATGGGTGCCTCGAAGCGATCTCTTCAAACAATTTGACAAGATCCGATATTTGATCTGCCGCCACCGCCCGGTAGTGTAATGCCACTCCAAAGCGCTTCCTCTCAACGATAGCCCCCCTAAAACTCTTAGTCAAGCGACGCAATTCAATCTCTGCAGCCTCGAGCTCGCATAGGCATTTGTCTAACTCGTCGACCAGTTGCTTCCGCTCCCCGTTGATGAATACTATCTCGAGCCCATGGCTTCCTGCGTATGCTATCCCCTCGATCCCGACACGCCCCATCAGATCGTCCAGGTCCCTCCCGCTTATTATGCTGACCGGGAACCTCCTCTTCGCCTCATTTAGA
>MAGV01000084.1:36277-44377 GCA_001717015.1 Candidatus Methanosuratincola petrocarbonis (ex Vanwonterghem et al. 2016)
TCCTCTCCGCCTCATTTAGAAGCCTTTTTGCCCTTTCAGGGAGGAACGCGTCCGCTGGATCCTGCACTATCGGCGTTAGCGTCCCGTCATAATCCAGGAATAAAGCAGGCTTCCTTGACTGGAGCAGAGTTACCAGTTCATCGAAACATTCCATTGCCGACTTCATCTGCATCTACCTACGAGGAAAATTCTAGCTGCCTTATTTCCAGATCGTCATTCTGTTGCAGATATGGAAAAACACAGTTAAAAAAGTTCAGATCTTGAACTCTTTTTTCAGCATCTCAACCGCGGTCTTCTTGTCTGGGACTCTCCCGGACACAACAACCTTTTCGTTTATGACTACTGCTGGTGTCGAGAGGATGTCGTACTTATCCGCCTCAGGAGATAGCGCAGACACGTGTTGTATCTCAGCATCCAGCTTCAGCTCAGCAACAGCCTCTTTGAGCACCTTCTCGGTTGCCTTGCACCTTGCACATGGCGGTTCCCCGCCGAATATTAATATCTTAGCCATATTTGTCACAATTCAAATAGCAGAATATGTAGATATAAACTTAACCGCAGACGCCGTGGGAGGCGGCTTTGGTAGTGATTATCCAAAAATAAGCTCAAAATATAGTACCAAAACGCCTGCCGACAGGAACCCTATCAGCCCAGACATGTTCATCGCAGTCTGTTTCACCGCACTTAAGCCTTTAGTCATCAATGCCAGTAAACTTGCGGCAGCCGTCGCAAAAGGAAGGAGTGAGATGATTACCAGCTTCGTGAGGTCAAAGTTGCCTCCTGCAAAGCCCAGAAAGTGGAGCGCCGCCAATAATACTGTCCCAGAGAGCGACGCTGCCAGCGAAACGTATGAGGCCTTCTTCACGCCTATCCTTGTAACGATGTTCATTTTCCTCGCTGCCCTATCTGCCTCGAAGTCCGGTATCTCCACCGTCAATATGAAATAAAGGCCGTAGAAGATCAGCGGAGCTGAGAGTGTGGCGAACCAGGGATCCAGCTCCCCCGCGACAACGAAGTACCCCATTCCTGGCATTATAAGGCCTGCAGCTAAGGCAGTGGCGACCTCCCCCAGGCCTCGGTACGAGAGCTTTAGAGGCGGTGCTGAATAGAACCACCCCAAAAGTCCGCCTGCTGTGGCAAAAATGAGGAAAGCAGCGCTAAACCCATATGTTATAGTAAATGCCAATGCTGCCATAAACGAGAGCGAAAGCAATGCCTGGGCTATTCTGAGCGCCGCTTTTTCAAGCTCCCTGTGCTCCAGTAGCACCCCGCTCCCCCCTGAGAAAAAGGTCCGCCCTGCGATTCGGTCGCTATTCCTGTCGTGGTAATCGTTGCTGAAGGAGACCGAGAGGTGAGCAAAGAAGAAAATACAGTAGCCGAAGACCGCTCTGTCGAGCGGACACGACCAACCCCGCAACTGCGCCACAATTGCGCCCAGTGTGTACAGCAAGGCGCCGGGGACTAGGAAATGGGCTCTTGAGAGCTTCAGGATAAGCCTAGCCCTGCTTTTTCGCCCTGCATGCCCAACTAATATCTCCACAGACATATTTGGCAGTATCTCACTAATCTGCTCTCCAGAGTAATATCGATACTTTCGAATTTGATAATATTTATATACCTGATTCCTCCTTCTTTAGTCGGCGCAACCATATGCCTCTTGATCAGATCGCCATTTTATTGGTAGCCGGGTTGCAGTCTTTGATTGACTATGTAGCGCAACACACGGTGACTTGCCTGGTCCCTGCGTTCTTTATTGCGGGGGCAATGAACTATTTCATATCCAAGGATGTCGTGATCAGGTACCTCGGCTATTCGGCTAGGAGACTCGCCTCCTTCCCACTGGCAACAGTCTCCAGCATCGGCCTCGCGGTCTGCTCGTGCACTGTCATACCTATCGCCTCAGGACTCTACAGGCGGGGCAGCAGCATCGGTCCTGCATTCATCTTCCTGTGGACAGCGCCCGCGCTGAACATACTCACGATCACTTACAGCGGGGCTATCCTCGGCGTTGAAATGACGCTCGTGAGGATCCTCGCCGCGATCTCCTCCTCTCTGATAATAGGATTGGTCATGGTGACCGTATTCAGGAGGGAGGAGCGGGAAAGGTCGGATAAGGAGAAGATGAAGCCCCAAGCGGCTGCGACCAAAGCTGAGGTCTTGCACTCTAAGAACTCGCTGATACTCATACTGATGCTCGTCGCCACGCTCCTCCTCCCCAACTACCTTGGCGCAGGGCGTGCATTCGTGGAGAAGCTTCTGATATTCCTCCCACTCTTCGCCGCATCAATGGCATTCGCGTACCTGAGATTCAGCAGGGACGAGATCCTCCAGTGGTTCCAGGAGACTTGGTGGTTCGTCAAGAAGATCCTGCCGCTCTTGCTCGTCGGTGTCTTCATAGTCGGCGTGGTCGGAGCCCTCATACCTCCTGAGTTCGTCCAACAGGTCTTGGGTGGCAACGGACTGCCGCAGACTTTCCTTGCGAACTTCATAGGGGCAATAATGTACTTCTCGAGCATGACCGAGTCCCCGTTCGTTAAGGTGATGTTGGATCTCGGCATGGGCAAAGCCCCTGCCTTGGCTCTGCTCTTGACAGGTCCGGGCATGAGCTTGCCGAGCATGCTGGCGATCATACGCGTCTTCACTTTCAGGAAGGCCATAGTCTACATCCTCACCACTGTTGTTGTCTCTACGACCTTTGCGTTCATCTTCGGCAACCTCCTTCTCTAATTTTTTATTAGCAGCACCGAGCTCTCCTCCTGCAATCCTTGGGGGATCGACAAGCCTAGGTGTTGAAGCTGGAAGGCATCCATTTCAAGCGTGGATGGTTCTAGTCGTCATTGGGCAAATGGTCAGTTTGCGATCCAGTACCGCCGCGAAGTCGGTGTAAAAGATTTATATAGCGATTCAAATTAACTTCAGAGGAATCAAAAAGGAGAGGAATTCGATTGCCATTGGCTCAAGAAGTTCCAGCTGATCGGCTCATATTTGCGGTGGCTGATTACCTCAAGGCTAATGTAAAGGAGGTTGCCCCGCCAGCATGGGCTGCATTTGTGAAGACCGGTCCCCATGTCGAGCGCGTACCTTCCCAGAATGATTTCTGGTATCTTCGTTGTGCCTCCCTGCTGAGGAGGCTCTATATTGAGAGCCCAGTGGGCGTGGAGCGGCTCAGGAGCCTGTACGGCGGCAGGGCAAAGAACGGGATGGCCAACGAGCACTTCGTCAAGTCCGGAGGATCATCCCTGCGGAAAGCACTGCAGCAGCTCGAGAAGGCTGGATTCGTGGCGAAGCTGCCGAGCGGAGGGCGCGTCATAACTGACAGCGGAAGATCAATACTCGACCGCATCGCATACAAGCTATTGAAGGAAATTCAGAAAGATATGCCTGAGATGGGGAAATATCTGCCTGTAAAGCCCCAGTGAGGTGCCCGTCATGTCTGGTTCTCCCGACGAAATCGACCTGATAAAACAGAGGAAGCTCGCCGAGATGAGGCGGCGCGCAGTCGAGGAGGAGCAGGCAGAGAGGATGCGGCAGGAGGCCGAGGCACAGAAGGCTAATATACTCAGGGCGATTCTGACGCCCGAGGCAAGGAGCCGGCTGAACAACCTGAAGATGGTCAAGCCAGAATTCGCTGAGCAGTTCGAGCTTCAGCTGATCCAGCTTGCCAACGAGGGGCGCCTCCCGGTCCCGCTAACGGACGACCACCTCAAGCAGATCCTGTCCCAGGTGCAGTCTAGAAAGAGGGAGATCAGGATAACAAGAATTTGAGGGATTGTTATGGGAAGCAGAAAACAGACTAGCACAAAGAAACGCCTCAATAAGGCAGGCAAGCAGAACAGCCCAGTCCCCCTCTGGGTGGTCGCCAAGACCAGGGGGAAGTTCAGGAGGCACCCAAAGATGAGGGACTGGAGAAGCCAGAAGCTTGACATCTAAGTCGATTGGGTGATCTAAATGAGCGACTCTGAAAAGGAACGGAAAGATGCCGAAGCCGCAGCTCCTGCGCCCCCCACAAAGAAAGCGGCGGAGGCACCAAAGGAGCAGAAGGAGGAGAAGGCTCCTGAGGTAGAAGATGAGGAGAAGGTCGTCGAGGAGAAGCTGATCAGCGTCAACCTGAGGCATGCATACCTCTCCTATGGCAGGAAGGCTACGCCGAAAGCCGTCCGGATTGTGAAGAAAGTCGCCTCGAGGGCCTTCAAGGCTGCAGAGGGTGAGGTCAAGCTTTCATCCTCGGTGAACGAAGCGCTGTGGCGCAGGGGAAAGACAAAGACCGAGAGGAGAATCTCTCTGCGGGTGCAGAAGCTGGAGAGTGGAGTTGTTAGGGTGCTCAAGGCGGAGGCCTAGCTCCCTTGTCGATCTCTCGCCTCTCCCTCTACGGGAACCCTAACGTAGGGGCGTTCACTTTTTCGACAGACTCGTTCTTATTAGTCCCGCCGGACATGCCTGACGGCACGCTCAGGGAGTTTTCTGAGACCTTGGGCGTTCCGGCATACCGAACAACCGTTTCCGGAAGCGTCCTTCTGGGAATATTCACGATAGGGAATTCGCGAGGGATCATACTCCCAGGCACTGCAACTGATGCCGAAGTCCAGCAGATAGAGCAGATGACGTCTGTGCCCGTAGCAGTTTATGAGGGCAAGGTAAACGCTCTCGGAAATATGGTCCTGTTGGGCGAGAGGGCAGCTATGGTTGGGCGCGGTGCCGACAGGGGATTGGTGGACCTCATAAGGTCGCATCTTGGAGTCGAGGTATACGAGGGCAGTATAGCCGGGATAAACATGCCAGGCGTCTGCGCAGTGGCTAACAGGAAGGGGATCGTCTCCCACCCCCTCACCAGCGACGCAGAGCTGAACAACCTGAGCAAAATATTTAATATACCAGTGGACGTTTCTACCGTTAACTGCGGTTCCCCGTACTTGAGGGTGGGAATAACCGCCAATTCGTACGGTGCAGTTGTGGGTCAGGAAACGACCGGGCCTGAGATGGCAAGGATCGAATCCTCCTTGGGACTTACAGGGTGATGGTGTATGGAAAAGAACTACGTGATAAAGGGCAAGATGAAGCAACTCTTCGGATGGGTCGGTTTTGAGAAGTCAGTTTCGGCTCCGAACGAAGCGCGAGCGAGGGAGAAGGCGCTGAGCACGTTGGGCGGAAATCACAAATTAAGGCGCTTCCAGATAAAGATAGAGTCGGTAGTAGAGGAGCCGGTGAAGGCAGAATGACATCTCCCCAGCCCTCACAAAAGGAAGTACTGGACGAGCTGCTTCTGGAGTTCTCGAACCTGAAGGCTTACGCTGATGCGATACGCCAGCAGATCGAGCTCACGACCAATATCCTCGCCGAGCTCGTCCTCTCAAAGTCCTCGCTGGAGGAGATAAATGCAAGGGGCGGGAATGGCGAAGTTCTCATCCATGTTGGAGCAGGCAACCACATCCGCGTCCAGCTCAATTCGGTCCAGAGCGTAATTGTCGGCGTAGGTGCGGGCTACTCTGTCGAGAAGGACATATCCGATGCCATCGCCGAAATGGAATCCCGCATAAAGCAGGCGCAGGAGCAGTCAGCCAAGCTGCAGGACCAGTACAGCAAGGTCTCGCAGAGGCTCGTCCAAATCCAAGACCAAGTTGACAGCATATACGCAAAGCTCGAGGCAACTGGGCAGGCATGAGAGTTGTTCGACAGGCTTAAGAAGGCCATTGGGAGCTTAGTCGATCAGATATCTTCAAAGAAAATATCCGAGGCTGATTTGGAGTCCCTGCTGTGGGACTTCCAGATGTCCTTGGTCGAGTGCGATGTGGCGCTCCCCGTGGCCGAAGAGATCTCAAACAGGATCAAGGAGGGTCTGGTGGGCTCAAAAGTTGGGCTCTTTGACGATCTCCGCCCCATTGTAGAATCGGAACTGAGGGCGATACTGAAGGAGACCCTTGCATATTCCGACCTCTTCAGCCTCATCGGCGCCAAGAGGCCATTCGTGATAATGTTCGTGGGTGTCAACGGAACTGGCAAGACAACCACGATTGCAAAGGTAGCCAAGCAGCTCAAAGCCAAGGGGCTGAGCGTGGTTTTTGCGTGCAGTGACACTTTTAGGGCCGGGTCTGAAGAGCAGATCGAGACCCATGCCGGGCGACTGGGTCTCAAGGTCATAAAGCACAAGTACGGTGCAGATCCCGCGGCTGTGGCATACGACGCAGTGCTCTACGCCAAGAACAATGGTATTGACGTCGTGCTGATCGACACTGCTGGAAGGATGCAGACGGACAAAGACCTGATGGATGAGCTCATGAAGATACACCGAGTCGCCTCTCCGGACCTGACCGTGTTCGTGGGGGACTCCCTTGCTGGGAACGATGCCCTTCAACAGGCAACCGCGTTCAACAGGTACGTCAGGATCGACGGCGTGATCCTTACTAAGGTCGATGCAGACGCGAAGGGCGGAGCCGCAATCTCGATCTCGAACGCTCTTAGGAAGCCCATATTCTTCCTCGGCGTGGGTCAGGGCTATGACGACATAGTGCCATTCGACCCCGGCTGGCTAATCGACAACATCTTGGCAAAGCAACAAAAGGTCTCGAATTAGTCCGAAAGACGATTTATCAATCGAAAAAGATTTTTAGGCTAGACTTAACAATTAAATAACCTTCCTGGTGCGTAATTTCTATGGAAATCAGGGGCCGCGACTTTCTGAGAACAAGTGACTTCTCAACCGAGGAGCTCGAACTAATCCTCAAAAGGGCTTCGCAGATGAAGCTCGCCCTCAAGAAGAGTCAGCCCTCGCAACAATGCCTCGCAGGGAAGAGCATCGCCATGCTCTTCCAGAAGCCATCGACAAGGACGCGCCTTTCATTCGACGTGGGCATCAGCCAGTTGGGGGGTCACCCTATCTACCTGAACTGGGGCGATCTCCAGCTCGGGAGGGGCGAGACCATTCATGATACCGGTAAGATATTCAGCTGCTATGTTGACGGGGTCGTTGCACGGGTCTACAGGCATGCTGATCTTGAGGCCCTTGCTGCCTCTGCCTCGATCCCTGTCATAAATGCCCTCAGCGACGAGTTCCACCCGTGCCAGGCGCTCAGCGACTGCTTCACAATAATCGAGAAGAAAGGAGGGCTAGATGGGCTTAAAATTGCCTTCGTCGGGGATGGGGGTTGCAATGTTTCGAAGTCGTTGACTGAGGCCGCCCTCCAGTTGGGCGGAAGCGTTGTGATCGCATCCCCAAAAAGATACTCCCCGAGGGAGGAGCTGATATCCGAGCTCCGAAGGCTCGCAAAAGGGGGTGCAACACTCCAGATCACCGAGGATCCTGTCGAGGCGGTCAGGGATGCCGATGTCATATACACTGATGTTTGGGTATCTATGGGGACAGAGTCCGACGCCGAGAATAGACTGCGCGAACTCCGCCCTTATCAGGTGAACAAAGACCTTCTCGCCGTCTCTGCACCAGACTCAATCGTGATGCATTGCCTGCCGGCCCACAGGGGCGAGGAGATAACCCAAGACGTCATCGACGGCCCGAGATCTGTGGTTTGGGAGCAGGCCGAGAACCGGCTCCACGTCCAGAAGGGCATCATGTCCCTCATCCTATGAACCTGCTGGTGTCGGACTTGAAGTTGCTGATCTACTCCGCCTCTGACCCGGCTGGCATCAATATAGCGAGGCATCTGGGGGCGATCCTGCCATTCGCACCCTCGGAGGTCGATGGGATGCCTGCTGGGGCGCACGGCGATCTCTTTCTTGTCGAGATCGATTCCAGCCTCATAGACCTCGACCTCAGGCTCAAAGGCGTCGAGTGGGCATTGTGCCTTTCCAGACACAAGAGCTCTTCAGGGAAACCCTGCCTCACTGCACACACTCCTGGCAACCCAGGCACCACTGCCGAATACGGGGGGAGACCAAGCGCAGTCTGCATATCCAACCCTTTGCTCCAGTCTGCACTGATCAGGTCTATGCATCGAGAGTGCGTCAGCCGTGGGGTGGAACTGCAGGTAACCGTTGAGGCTACCCACCATGGCCCTACCGATCTCGATTTTCCAGTCACATTCGTGGAGATCGGTAGCGACGAGAATTCTTGGGGGAACCATCTCCTGGGGGAGATGGTAGCCTCAGCCG
>MAGV01000009.1:0-8422 GCA_001717015.1 Candidatus Methanosuratincola petrocarbonis (ex Vanwonterghem et al. 2016)
GGTACGATCCTCACCCAGGACCTCCCAACAAATATCGTGCCGAGATCCTCTCCGGTCTTGGACTTTATAGGGAACGGCTGCTCCTCTTCCCCGATCTCCTGGGCGGGCTCCTTGACCGGCTGCGGTCTGGCGGCACTGATTGCAGGCGCAGTCGCGGGTGCGGCGGCTGCCTGTGCCGGTTCGGGTGTAGGGGCAGGGACTACGGGGCGCTCTTGGGCGGCAGGGGGCTTCGCAGTCGCAGCTTGTGCTTGCGGGTACTCTTCCTTCGGAGCTGACTCCACCAGCCTGCTTGCGGGCCTGAAGCTCACCTTTGCTAGCGCCTCGTCAATCAGCTTAAGGTTAATCCTGCAGAGCGCCAGCTCCTTCTCGAGCTTGGAGACCTTCTCCTCCAATGATCGCTTGAGCTCTGCGAGTTCCTCTGTCTCTCTATCTGACAAACATCAATCACCTTTCTCTAGGCTATACAACGATCACAGCCACAGATAATTATAGTTTGAGGGGGAGGGACTGTTACTGCGGGTGGCTCTCCTTCATGACTGTGTAGAAGCTGGATCCGAGGTGAAGGAGGGGCGAATTGTCTTTCCAGACCTCGCCGAATCCCCTCGCCTGGCAGGCTACGACGTTACCGAAGAAGACCGAATGGTCCCCCATGTCAATCGCCTGGTTCAGCTCGCATTCGATGGTTCCTATGGCGCCATCTATCGAAGGAGTCTTTATTTTAGTGGCAGGGGTGAACTTGAATAGCGACGACTTGTCAAAGTCCTTGCCGGACTTGGAACCTGCCATCTCGACTGTGTCCTTCATCGAGAGGTCAGGTATGTTGACCGTGAACTCCTTGTTCTTGAGGATCAGCGAGTGGGTGTACCTGGAGGGGGAGATGCATACTGCCAAGACTGGGGGCTTGACAGAAACAGGGGTGTGCCAGGCAGCCGTCATCACGTTTGGTTTGCCGTCGTCCCTGAGCGCAACCACGAGTGCAGCTACCCTCGGGCTGAGGAGGCGGTGGTAGAATTCGCAAAAGTCCTTCCTTCGGCTCTCCAAGGATGCCATGTTCTATACTCTAGAAGGATGGCAGAAAAAGATTTCGCGGGCTCAAGAGGGTCGGTTGGTTTAGTGAGATCCTCCCGCCCCTTCAGGGAAGGGTGTTGGCTTTCTGCGCTATGCCGGTAACCTGGTGCGACGCCTCCTCCGGAGCCATAGAGAGGTTGCTAGGATCGCTGCTGACGCGATCAGGGTCAGCTNGTCCCGCATAAGCGGGGCCCGCTACAGGGGACATCGCATGGCACTCCACCCACTGGCAATCAGATCCGATTATCGCGTCCCTCATGCGGGCATATTCGGCAATATGGTCGTAGTTTATGTACTCGATGAAGACGGCGGTGTCCTTCCAGTAGAAAGCGGCGCCGCGGATGTGCTGCGTCCAGTCCGTGCTCACGATATGTCCATCCCTTGGTGCCCCTCCTTGGAAGTATGTGAGGTCTACTGGCATCCAGGCGCCGCCTCCCCCGCGGCTCGGCACATAGACCATCGCCCAGCCATGCCACCCAACATCCCTGGTGTGGAAGTGCAGGTTGTGGTCCGAATCGGAGGTTGCCTGGCCGTGCATGTAGATCGAACCGATCGCGGTATAGGCAGGTATGCCATAGATCCTGCAGAAGAGGACGAACAGGTTTGCCTGGTCATCGCAGTCGCCGCTGAGCCCAGTGTAGGTCTCCCAGACCGTCTGCGGGACCGTGTTGTTATACGAGTAGACCATGTTCTCCTCGAACCAGAGTATGAGGTTGCGGAGGATCAGGAGCACGTTCTCCTCCCCAGCCCTGATCGATTCCGCTAGCTCGAACACCTCCCCAGGATCCTCAAGATTAGAGGGATCCCAGATCCCAGTCAGCGGGTACATCTCCTTGAGCTGCTGGGGGATCTCAACGACGGTCCCGGACAGCGCTGGATCGACCTCTGGCGGTCTCCGGTCTATACTGATCCTGAAATTCATCGTCAGGGTTGAGTTCTGATTCGGCGCGATCGCATCAGCAGTCAAGATCCTGACGAGGGGGTTCCCGTCCGGGTCTGCGCGAATTTCCCAAGGCACATCAACCCCGTTTAGGGTCACCGATTCTATTATGGCAGTCTGTTCAGAGCTGTTCTTGAACACGTTCTGGCTGAGGAGCATTTGGCAGGGGCTGTACTCTTCCGTGCAGTCCNGGGGGTTGTCCTTTCCGGTGCAGTCCTTTGCACCCCCGCCGTTCGCAAGGGTGATCGAGAGGTTGTAGGCGTAGACCGATCCAGTGCCCTGCACGAGCAGGAGTGCGACCAAAGCGGGTACAAGGCCCATAGATGCTTAACCGAGTTCTATTCAAATAAGCATTAGGGATAGACCTTGAAAACAAATACTCAATCTTTATAAAAGGTAAAAGGCAGAATAAAAAGTGCATATTGGAGGAATAATTTTGGTTTTCACAGCCTTTGTTTTGGGGGTCTGCCAGATCGGTAAGGAGAGGGAGGTCCTCGAGAAGTGCCTCGGGGTCAAAGGCGTCGTTGAAGGAACGGTCGTCTTTGGTGAGTACGACATAATCGTCAAGATACAGACTCAGGATGTAAAGGAGCTCAGCAAGAGGGTCGAGGAGATCAGGAGAATCGAAGGGCTGCTCAGGAGTGCGACCCTCATCTCCATTTAGCAACTTTTCCTTTTTTGTCTGATTCGAATTGTTTTTTATGCAGGAAGCAGACAGGCGAGGTATGAGAAGTCGTTAGAAAGGGGGTATTGGATCGGGCACACCACGGGCGCACGTCAGTCCTTTCCGGCGACTTCCCGCGTGATCTTTACAATCGAGTCGACGGCATTGAAGCGCATTGCAAACCGCTGAGCCGCCCTGACTTTCCTCAGGCAGGACTCTGATCCCACCACTTCCTCGACGGCGCGGCATAGCGTCTCCTTGCTCAGATCATACTGCTGTATCCTCCTGCCGATCCCCATATTCTCAACGGATTCCGCTATCCCCTGGTGCTCGGAGTGCGCGACAGTCGGGATCACGACCATCGGCTTCCCGTAGTAGATGGCCTCGCCGACGGTGTTGTGCCCTCCCCTTGTGACGAGCAGGTCGCATGCCTTCAGGTACTTGTAGCGGTCATCGACCCAGTTGTATATCCGGAGGCGCCCCCCGTTGGACTTCGTCTCGGTGTTCGGGATATCTGAGAGCCCCCTCGAGAGGACGATGTTGTATCGGTCAGGGAACTCCCGGAAGATCTCTGCAATCGTCTTGGTGATCATCAGCTTCTCAGCCTTCGTGCCGCTTATGGCAGCGAATATGAGCGGCCGTTCGTCGAAGCCCAAGGAACGCTTCAGCTCCTCCTGCTCAGGCAGCTCATCAGGGTGCTTGGGAATCACCGGGCCGACGAGCCGGAGCTTCTTGACGTATTGGTTTGAGGGGACCACGTTAGCCTTCGCAATGGTGTAAGGAGGGGGGAAGTCGGGCACCACAATGACCCTGCTCGTCTTCCAGAGGCTCCCGAGGATCTCGAGGCCAAGGCGCTCCACGTTGGTCTTCACCTTCAGCTTCGACTTACGGACGATCGGCCTCTTGTGCGGTATCATGATCCTGAGCTGGTGCAGGATCAGCACAGATGCTATCCTCCTCATCCTCGAGGCCAGGACGGTCGAGAGGCGGCTGTCCGACACTACCACATCAGGCTTGAAGTGTTCTATCAGCGAGAGCTCTGCGCCTACCTGCAGGGCGAATGTGTACAGGTTCTTCGGCCCGATCGAGAGTGTCCTGCGGAGATCGAATTCCCCGTTCTCCTTCTCGAAGACACTGATGGGAGGGACCTGCCCGACAGGGAATGATGCTTTCTTGATGAATTGGACCGCCTCTCCGTATGTGGAGAAGAAGACGACGTCCCCCCTGGATCTCAAAGCCTTGGCGATGGGGATGCACCTCCCGGCATGACCGAGTGCGATGCCGCAGGGTGCAAGGTAGGCTCGCATAGGCAGACGACCTACAGGGGCTTCTGGACCACTTCGCCCTTGGGAGACGACTCTGCAAAGATCTCTGCGGTAAATTTGTAGACCAAGGTCTTCCTGGACAGCCAAGCGTCCGGCGGGAGCCCGGCCTTCATGCAGCATTCTGCGAGGAAGGTCTCTTCGTCCCACCCGTACTCCACCGGGACCTGCGGCAGCAGCAGTCCCCTGTAGTAGCCGCTCTCCACGATCAGTCCGTCCCTGCCGACCTTTATGCTCGATGGGAGATCCTTCGGGGAATCGACCTTGACCTGGACGGGGGGAGTCAGTATGCTTACCTCGAACACTATCGAGTCGAGCTCCCGGCGTTCAACAGGCGGGAACCGCGGGTCGTTGAATGCCGCACTGATCGCCGAGTCCACCGTTGCCTCCACGAGCGGGAGGTGTGGGACCGGGTAGCCGATGCAGCCCCTGAGCGACCGCCCCGAAGGGGTAACTTTCTCCAGCGTGACGAATACGCCAGACTTTTCGAGCAGCTTTTCGTCGGGCACGTCAGCAGGCCTTATCTTCGTGCCAGTGGACATATACTCCTCGACCGCACGCCTTGCCAGCCTGACCAGATATCTTCCTTCATCAATGGAGTACAATCGGTTCACCTTAAGCCAGAAGCTTCAAGCGTTTCGCTTATCTTCAACCAGTGGGAGCCGTGCCAANAAACTTTCTGCACCTGGGGCAAACCCAGACCTTCCCCCTCGCTGGCATACCCGGGTCGTCCTCGCCCTCGACCAGGAGTTCGTTGCAGAGGGGGCACCTGGTCTGGTCGGAGAGCCTCAGACCTAGAGTGCGGGCTATCTCAGACAGCTCCTCGACTATTGTTGTGGACTTTATCAGGATGGCGGGGACGCCCCGCCTCACGGCACGCCTGAAGAGCTCGTTGTCCCTGGTGAGGAGGAGGCGCCCACCACCCTCGGCAGCAGAGATCAGCTCGTCATCTCCAGCTGAGGGCAGGTATTCCGTGTCGTAGCCGATGATCCTCAGCCACCTTGCGAGCTTGCCGAGCATCGCATCGGCTACGAACCGCAACCCTACTGCTCCTCTGGGAACGTGTTGACGATGAAGGAGAGGATCTCGTCTGTCGAGACTATCCCGACGGGGGTGAGCCCGTTCACCACGACAACGCCAGGGCACCGCTCAGCCAAGATCTTCCTGACCGCATCACCCAAGGTCGACTCCTCACCAATCGACGGGTAGTCCACCTTCATCACATTTGAGATCGAGAGCTGCCTTATCCTAGCCTTCTGGTGCTTCTCGGGGACGTACATGTGGAAGTCCACCAGCGCCTTGAGGAGGGCACCCCTTGTCACTGCGCCGAGGTATCGACCGTCATCGTTGAGCACCGGGATCACCGGGGTTCCGCTTTCCAAAAGGAGCTTCCTTGCATGTATTGCGCGCTCGCTGGACCTGAGAGACGGGAATTTCCTCCGCATGAGTTGGGCTGCGCCAACTTCCCTGTCCTGCACAGCCTTAACCATGCTCGACCTGTAGACGACGCCCAAGAACATCTCCCCGTAGAACATCGGGAGAAGGTCAGCATTCAGCTCCAGCATAAGCTTTGCCGCCTTCCTCACGGAGGTGTCGTTCGAGACGGTGGCAGGGAAACTGCTCATGAAGCCGGAGATGTAGAGTGACCCCGGCGAGACTGCCCTCAGCCGCTGGGTTCCTATCTTCGTCAGTATGTCTGCATATGAGAGGTAGCCCACTATCTTACCGTCGTCCGAGACGCATATGCCCTCCAGCCCCTGCTTGTCCATCAAGTCCAAGGCGTCCAGCAGCGGCCGGTTCTTGTTCAGGGCTGGCGCGTCCTTCGTTGCTATGTCAGTTAGTTTCATGCCGATCCCTCCCTCGCTATCGCCTTCACAAAGTCGAATTTTGTGATCATTCCGACCAGCTCATATTCTTTGTTCACCACAGGCATCCCGCCTATGCCGTTCTCCAGGAGCGTCCTCGCAGCCTCGGCTGCGTCCTGCTCTTCTTCGACGGTGATCGGCTCTACCGTCATCAACGACTCTGCTGTCGGGAGCTGGTAGAGCCTTGTCGGCCAGGGTTCCTCGGACTTGATCGCGGTTCCCTTGATAAAGGGCTCGGACCCCCTGTACGGCCTGAGGAACGACAGGTCTGTTTCGGTGATGATCCCAACGGGCTTCTTCCCCTCCTCGACTATTACCCGGTCGGCAGAGTATGCCTCCATCATGTCAACCACGCGGTAGAAGGAGTGCATCCTCTTCACGACCGGGGTCTGGTCGATCTTCCTTGCAATCTCCCCCACAGTATGCCTCCCCTTGTGCGACTGGAAGTAATACGAAGTCATGTCTGTCTTAGTTATTATGCCAACAAGACTGCCGCCCGAGTCGACCACCGGAAGCCCCCTTATGTTGGCACTGATCATTGTTTTCGCAGCCTCCTCCACAGTGGCTCTTTCCTGGATCACCTTGACAGGGGTCCTCATGATCTCAAGGACCATTATCGAGTCCAATTCCCTGTTGCGCATCTTGTAACTGGCCAAGTCCCTCACAAGGTCCTTCTTGGTCAGGATCCCCATGGGTGAGGTCCCTTCGACAACCACCAGCCTGCTTACCATTTCCCTCAGCATCAGGTTCCTTGCCCTAGCCACCGTGTCGTTTTTTGAGACTGTTACAACAGGGCTCCTCATCAATTCGCCAACTTCTTTCATATTTCCAACTACCTCCGCCAGCGGCTATAACGGCATCCTATCTCCAAATGGCTTCCCACTCAGAGCTTCTAAAGGTGCACAATGGGACGGGCGATCATGACTCCATTTCGTTCCTGCAGACCTCGCAGAGGAAGTGCCCATTTACCTCCTCTAGGCTATCAGACCATTCTTCGCAGTTGTCGCAGAAGCCAGCGAGGCTCTCCCCCCTCTTGGATGGCATGATCCTGTTCTTGGCAGCATCGGCAAGCACTTCCATCAGTTCCGGCGCCGTGGAGAGGATGTCCCTCGAAGTCACAATGCCTACCATCTTGCCCTTGTCGACAACTACCAGGCGCCTTACACCGAGCCTCGCCATCTTCCTCGCCGCCTCCATTGCGTCTGCCCTGGGGTCGATCACGGATACAGGCGATGACATTATATCCCTCGCAAGAGTCCTTTCCGGGTCCCTCCCCCGGGCGATCACCCTCTCCACCAGGTCCTTCTCGGTGATTATTCCTGAAGGGTGCCCTTCCTTGGTGATCACCACTGAGCCGACGGACTTGCCGCTCATTGCCATAGCAACTTCTTTCGCAGTGGAGGTCTCTGAGAGCGTCACGAGGTCCCTCGTCATCACATCAGCAACTAGAACTCGAGCTCGGATGCCGACCATTTATAGCCCCGGTCTAATCTTTGTTTTTCCTGATATTTATAGTATAGTAGGGGCGGCGGAGCTGGCTTTGCGCCCTCGATCCGTATCAGATCAGGATGCATCCGCCCGGGGGGAGCATATTCAGTATGTCGGACTCTGGGACGGCGGCAACCTTCTCCTTCGAGTCGCGACCTGCCTGCCTCCCCAAGCGGTCCTTGATAGCCAAGACCAAGCGCTTGCCCTCCAGCTCTCCAGGCCTGAGGCTGACCCAGAGGTCGGTCCTCGAACGGACAAAATCACCTATGCCCGAGATCACCTTGTACTCGTCGTTCGAGAGGATGATCCCGATTTGGACCTCGAGCGGGATGTTCCTCACGTAGTTTCTCTCCCCGTAGATCATAAACGCCCCCTTGCCGAGGTATTCCCCTGAAGGGGGTGCCTTGGTGACCTGGTCGGGGTAAACCCAATACCCGTCAGCGACGCCCACGCCCGCCTTCCATGCCCGGGAGTATGCCACCGCGAATGCGACTGCCTCGATCTTTGTCCTGTCTGGGATCTCCTTGCCCCCGGACTTGACCACCACCACGGAACCGCCAGGAAGGTCTGCGTGGGCGAAGACGTCCATGGGTTCCAGGTGTTTCCGCACCAAGACTTCATTTTGGCTCGCGTCCTTGCCGCCTATCACCAAGAATCCGTCCGAAGAGTACATCCACCGGAACTTCTCGTACCACTCCTTGCTCATCGCCCTCAGGACGGTCGGCTTGGGTATTGCCAAGAGGCCCTTCTTTGCCTCCTCGATCTTCCTTTCACTCTCCTCGAGAGCGTTCCTGAGACCCTCGAGCTTCCGCGATGCCTCCTTCGACTCCGAGAAATAGCGCTCTGCATTTTCTGCTGCAGAGAGCTTGAAGTCGATCACCAATTCCTTCCCCCCGAGCGAGTAGACGAGGGTGCCCCCCGCCCCGTCTATCTCCCTTATGTTGGAGTCGAGAGAGCGTATCGAGTCCCAGCCCTTCCCAGATCGCCTCTCCCTCAGCACCCGCTCGATGAGCGACTGGACGGCATGGAGGCTTGCCATGATTAGCTTCCCCTTCTCCAACGACTCTGCCCGCCG
>MAGV01000009.1:8478-8887 GCA_001717015.1 Candidatus Methanosuratincola petrocarbonis (ex Vanwonterghem et al. 2016)
CTGCCCGCCGCTTTTCGAGCTCAGTTATGTGTTCAAGCTGCCTCGACCTGATCGCCTCAAGACCCCTTATCTCCTCCTCGACCCTCGCCTTCCGCCTGTCGCCTGCCTGCTCAAGGACGAGCCCCCCGAAGTAGACGTCGACTGCCTCGTTGAATGTACCGAAATGCCGCCGGTCGCCCGCGACGGACACGAAATCCACGGGGACGACGGTGGATGGCCTCCCGCCCTGATCGATTATCGTGGGATTCAGCCTCCCCGATCGGATCTCCTCGAGCACGGAGAGGACGGAGGCCCTGAAGGCGGCGACCTCAGCATCTGTTATGCCCTCCGAGGGGCGATCGGAAGGTATGCCTGACCTTGCGAGTCCCTCCTCGACGAGCTCTGGGGGCAGGTTGAAGACCCTGGTGAG